>DCFR01000071.1 GCA_002319815.1 Megamonas sp. UBA1799 | reverse complement strand
GGGATTTTTACTTGACAAAAAACAGTTGATCTCGCGGTCATTACCATGAACTATGTCATGAGCGGCGATCTGGATGTTGCGAAGCAGGGAATTTTTCTTGAAGACAAGTCCGAACCTTTAGCGGTCATGGTGCTGGCTGCGCGGACGAAAGACAAAGATAACGAAGACTACCAGAAAATTGCCGGGATTTTTCATTCCGAGGCAGTGAAGCAGTTTATTCAGGAGCAGTATAAAGGTACGATTGTACCGGCAGAATAAGGAGCAGCGAACATGGCAAGAGTATCGAACCGAACCAAGACCTTTACCGATTCCGTCATCCGCCGCATGACGCGCATTTCGTGTAAATACAATGCGGTCAATCTCAGCCAGGGATTTCCTGATTGGGATCCTCCCGAGGCATTGACCGCGCGTTTAGCAGAAGTTTCCGCTCAGGGGCCGCATCAGTATTCCATTACCTGGGGGGCTCAGAATTTCCGTGAAGCTCTCACGAAAAAGCAGACGCATTTCACGGGCCTTCCCATCGATCCTAATACGGAGATTGTCACTACTTGCGGTGGAACGGAAGCCATGATGACTGCCGTGATGAGTGTCACGGATCCTGGTGATAAAATCATCGTTTTCTCGCCTTTTTATGAAAACTATGGAGCGGATGCCATTCTCTGCGGCGCAGAACCAATCTATGTATCGCTGAAGCCGCCGACTTATACTTTTGATCTCGACGAATTAGAACGCGCCTTTCAGCAGCATCCTAAAGCTTTGATTCTCTGTAATCCGTCCAATTCGTCCGGTAAAGTATTTACTTGTGCAGAGTTACAGGGCATTGCGGATCTGGCCGAGAAATATGATACTTGGGTGATCACGGATGAAGTTTATGAACATATCGTCTATGAGCCTTATGAGAACATCTATTTCGCTGCATTGCCGCACATGCGTGCGCGCACGATTGCCTGCGGCTCACTCTCAAAAACCTACTCGATCACCGGCTGGCGGCTTGGCTATGTTATCGCACGGCCAGCGGTCATCGAGGTCGCGCGCAAGGTCCACGACTTTTTGACGGTCGGGGCCGCATCGCCGCTGCAGGAAGCTGCCGTTACGGCACTGCGTTTTGATGACAGCTATTATGACTGGCTCCAAACGCACTATACCAAAAAACGTGACCTTTTTCTAAAGGGTCTAAGCGATATTGGCCTGCCGCATACGGAGCCGCAGGGTGCTTACTACGTCATGGTCGATATTTCTGCTTTTGGCTTTGCCAGGGATGAAGAGTTTTGTGAAACGCTGGTTGAAAAGGTTGGCGTCGGTGCTGTTCCAGGTTCTGCTTTCTTTCACGAGACAAACAACGACTACATGCGCCTGCATTTTGCTAAGAATGATATAACCCTAAATGAGGCGCTGACGCGGCTGGCTGCTATTTATAAAAAAATGCCGATGCATAGAAAGCGATCATGAACCCCGTTTTATTTTGATATGACCATATTTCTGCCGCGTCCTTTGGCTTCATAAAGAATATGATCGACACGGCGAATGATTTCCGTTAGGTTATATTCTTCTTTTTTCCCTTTCCAATACAAATTGCCAATGCTTAGTGTGATTTTAATGCCCGGTGCTTCGGTAAAATCATTATCATTGATAGATTGCAGCAGTCGTTTGGCAATCTTTTCCGCGCTATCCCGGCTGATTTTAGGTAAAAATATCATGAATTCATCGCCGCCGTATCGGCCGGCAATATCTTCGGCGCGGATGCTTGTTTTAATCGCATTGGCTATTTCCACTAATACTTTATCGCCAAATGTATGCCCATAGACATCATTAAATTGTTTATAATGGTCAACATCAATGAGAAAGATACAAAATTCGATTTGTTCATGTTTACGATAACTATGAATATAGGCGTCGATCATTTGCGTTAAATATCTTCGGTTATAAAGCTGCGTAAGATAATCCAGGCTGGCTTCGCGCCCCTTTTTTTTATTTTGTTTTTTTAAAGCAAGATTGGACACATGTAATTTATTGAGCAGTTTGTCATTTTCAATGATCGTAAAAATTTGTCGCAGGACCAGCAGTAATGTCGTTATCACACTGCCTGTGGCTAAAATATCGTTTGTCATGTATTCCCAGCTGGTGATTAAAATAAAACCGCTGGCCAGAACATAAGGAAAGAGAAATTTTAGATAATTTAATCGCTGGGCATAAGCTAATTCTTTTATATACTGATGCATGTTGTTAATTAGTTTGTCGTTGCCATAAAAAGAGGCCATCGCGATACACATTAAAGATAGCAACCACATGGGTTTTACAAAAACAATCAAACGAGTTTCGATGAAAGCGGCGTAAAGCATATCGGCGATAAAAAATGTGCCAAAGGCAATGATTAAAAATAACGGAGCGCCTTTTTCCAATATCTTGATATTATTATCAAATACAATGATTAATATGCCAGTCAGATATACCATATCAGAAATTGGATAAATTATATTAATTATTTTTTCACTAAATGAAAGCGCTTCGTTATTCAAAATGGATAGCAATAAAAATTTGTATATCACCGTGGTGGTGATGACAAGAATAATACTTATATCGAATTGTGCTTTAATAAAAAAGTACAATTTTTCTTTTTTTAAGAACAGCTGGATGGCAATAAAAAACATAACAATCGTTGCTAAATAAAATACATCGCAAAACGACGGCGCCGTTGTGTGTATTCTCTTTATATCGTAGATAAGCCGAATCCAGTCGCCAAAGTAGTACAATGTGATGCCGCCAGCGAAAAAAATCCATTCCGCATACATCTTATTGTATAAAATATTATAAAATAGAACGAATATTACTATACTTTCGCCAACTAATGTTAGTCCATCAAAGGCGATAACTTGTTCCTGACGATAGTAAGCCAGACTATATGCGCCAAAGCAAATGATATAGTACACAATAAGATACAGACTAAAAAAACCAAAGATTGTTTTTTTGTTGAGCATATTTTGTAGTTTTCCCATAATCGCCATCTCTGCCTTTTACCATACTAATCAAATATTCAAAAAATTATTCGGATAAATATTTTCTAACCATATGAGCAATGATGCTATGAATGGAAACAGGGTTAGTATAGGAGATAAAAGATTGCTCGCGCCTAGCGTAGTCTGCATTTAGTTATCTTATGATAATTTCAGTTTACCACAATCAAGAACAGGTTTCTACAGGGATAAAGACATGGAATAACAATAAAATGAAGGCCCCCCGTTATGGAAGGCCTTCGTTGTATTAGTGGCGATTTTTAGTTAGAAGCAAGTATTTTGCCTGCTTCATTTCTCCAATTTTATTCTTCTGGTTTCCTTACTTTTTCTAAACCCCAGGCGTAGATACCAGTTTCATCCGGCAGGATGGAGGGATCAAATTCGGGTTCTTTAATGCCGGCTGCTTTTTGCGCCAGATAATCGCGGAGCGCAGCATAGGCATATTTTGATAACTGGGAAATGGCATAAAGGTTAGTGAGACAGAGAAAGCCCATAAAGAGGTCGGCCATATCCCAGACGAGCGACAGATCGGCCAGGCTGCCGAAGAACACCATAAGAACAACAAAACCACGGAAAATCAGCAGATAGCGTTTGGTGTCGCCCTTAAAAAAGGAAATGTTGATTTCACCATAATAGTAGTTGCCGACAATCGAACTGAAGGCGAACATGAAGACGATGGCGGAAAGAAAATTCGGCGCCCAGCTGCCAAAGTTCAGCGCCAAGGATTGCTGCGCCAGAGCGATACCGGTGAGACTGCCGCCAATGGTGTACTGTCCCGTCAGCAGAATGATAAAAGCGGTTGCCGTGCAAACGATCCAAGTGTCAACATAAACGCCAAACGACTGTACCAGTCCCTGCTTTACCGGATGCGTGGTCGTAGCCGTAGCTGCGGCATTTGGCACGCTGCCTTCGCCGGCTTCGTTGGAGAAAAGACCGCGTTTGATGCCGGTGAGAATTGCGGTTCCCAGGCCGCCGCCGACGGCCGCCTGCGGATTGAAGGCGTCATGAAAAATAAGAGCAAACATCGCCGGGACCTGATCAATTGAGGTGACAAATACGATAAAAGCTGCTAAAAGATAAATACCAGCCATTACGGGAACCAAAAGCTCGGCTACTTTGGCAATGCGCGTCATGCCGCCGAAGATGACGAGCGAGGTGAGCACACAGAGACAAAGCGCGGTGGGAATATGCCCGACGCCAAAAGCGGCCTCGACAGAGAGCGCGATGGTGTTGGCCTGCACAGAGTTATAAATCAGCCCAAACGTGATTGAGATTAAAAAGGCAAAAAGTTTGGCAAGGCCGGGCTTTTTCAAGGCATTTTGGATATAGTAGGCGGGCCCGCCATGAAAGGTGCCGTTGCCGCGGGGCAGCTTATAAATCTGCGCCAGTGTGCTTTCCACAAAACCGGTTGCGCAGCCAAAAAAGGCGATGACCCACATCCAGAAGACAGCGCCCGGGCCGCCGGTCACGATCGCGATGGCCACACCGGCAATATTGCCGACGCCGACGCGGGAAGCTGTGCTTACGCAGAAGGCCTGAAAGGTGCTGATTTGTTTGCCAGTTGTCTTGACGCCGATGCCGTGAGTGAGCAGCCGCAGCATCTCCGGCAGCATGCGGATTTGTACGAATTTTGTGCGCAGCGTGAACCAGATACCGATGCCGATAAGTACGGCGATAAGAACATAAGACCAGAGAACCGTGTTGATTGCATTGATAATACCGTGTAAACCTCCCAAGTGTAACATCCTTTCCTTTTCCTTGAATGCGTACATATCTATTATACCATAGATGCATAGGGGCGCATAATATTTTTAAGGCAGGGTAATTAAAAATTTTATTTATGGCAGTTTTGGCAATACTATACATAGAAAATCAAGTTTTCAAAAGCATATTCCAAATATTTTTGTCAATATTTTCAGATTTATTTGACAAAAATATTTTTGCACTCTATACTGAAATTGTAATTGAATGTGAACAATGGTTTTACCAATCAGCATAATTGCAGCAGCAATGGGGGGATCAATGATGGACGAAGCGGTGCATTATTTTACTACGGACGACGGAGCTAAAATTTATTATGAAGATCATGGCAGCGGCCAGCCGATTTTCTTTATACATGGCTGGCTATGTTCTTCGCGTTTTTGGCGGCGGAATATGGCCGGGCTGGAAAATCATTTCCGGGTGATTGCCATGGATTTACGGGGGCATGGCCGCTCGTCCAAAACATTGCAGGGGCATACGGTTGACCAGTATGCGCGTGATCTTCATGCGCTGTTGGTTCATCTGAAGCTGCAGCGGGTAATTTTGCTGGGCTGGTCGTTGGGCGGACCGACGGTGTTATCTTATTGGAAACAGTATCATCAGGAAAATCGGATTGCGGGGTTGGGTCTTGTTGATATGACGCCGTATCCATTTAGTGCGGCGGATTGGAATGGCCATGCGCTGCGCAACTATAATGCCGATGCCATGAATGCCAGCTTTATCGCGTATCAGAAAGCGCCGGTACAATATATTGAAGCTTTTATTCATAAGATGTTCAAGGATGGCAAGGTTTCGGCAGAGGATATTGATTGGATTCGGGAAGAAATGCTGAAAACGCCTGCGCCCATTGCCATGGCGGCTTATTCAGATTATCTGATGAGCGACTATACGGCGGTACTGCCAACGATTTCCGTTCCTGCCGTAGTGTTTTCGGGCGAAGTTGGCATATATCAGGATGGGTATAAACAAGGCCAATATATTGCATCGCAAATTCCGCAGGGAACATTCCTCGGGTTTGCCGGCGCCGGACATATGTTGTTCTACGAACAGCCGGAAAAATTCAACCAAGCCGTGGCCGGACTGGCAAAATAGCAAGAGCCAGGGTATATTCCGACATCTGGAGTGCAGACAAAAAGCCTCTCATTTTATTTGGGAGGCTTTTTGTCTGCAAAAAAATAGTCAGGCGGGATAATTGTATTTGCTGCCGGGATAAAATTTGTATATAATCAAGAAAGCACCGCGATGATATTTTATTGTATGGAATCATTTTACGGTACAGCATGAAAGGGGTGTCCACTGCAATCCGTATTTCATCCATAATGGTACCGGGAAATATTGGGAATCCATGTATAAAATTATTTTTAGTAAAGAAGGCGTTTGGTATTGAAAACAAACATTGGACAGTATGCGTTCGATTTTCATAGGAAATATGCTTTGTACAGCCGATATTTTGTTTCGTTGTTTACTTTATTGTTTTTCTTGCTCTTTACTTGCTCTAAACTTTTGGGCTGGTCAGGGATTACAAGTCTTATCCGGCAGGAAGAGGTGTTTCCCTTTCTCATCTTGTTTCTCCTGTACGAAATCTTGTTTTCAGTTTGTGATCTTGATCCATCGCATCAACCTAAAAAATTGTCGATTCATCCCAATGCGTCCCTATCCAGCCGTGCATTGAATCAATATATTGTTGCGCATGAACCGATGTCGGCTGATTTACTGGAATGCAGCTCGGGGAGCATGGATACAATGCTCAATGAATTGCAGACCGCAAATACAAGAATCCGGCTGCTGGTGCAGCATCCGGATGTAGCATTGAACAGCAGTCAGCGTCGAAAAATTTTATCCTCGTTAGTTGAAATTGTCTCGAAGCAATATGGTACGCAGCTTTATGAAAACTGTATCATCAAGTGTTATAAAACGACGCCTTCATTGCATGGCCGATTATTTGACAACAGTAAGTTATATCTCAGTTGGTATTTATATCAGGATGAAAATATTCTCGAGGACAGCGCGCCGGTTGTGGAGGTCAATCAGGGAACGGTAGCGGGTAAGGATAAAGAAGCGGCGCTGGTTAAAATGTTTAAACAGCATTTCGAAGCTATATGGAAAGATCCGCAAACCGAAAATCTGGAAGATGTCTTATTACAATATTATCCGTATACAGTAATTTTCTGGGATGTAGACGGCGTATTGATGGAACTGGAGTCGATTCGTATTACGAATCTGACGCATGTATTGGCTGCGTATGGAATCGATTTTAGTGCGCACGATATGCACTGCCCACAGACATTTAACATTCCTGTAAACAAAGATAGTCAGGATATGATGGAGACTACGATGGCCCTGGATGGCGCCGGAGATAATAATATTTACTGGTGGGCCGTTGCGCAAAAGCCGTCGCTGCAAGCGCAGCTGTCCCTAAAAGACTGGAATGCCCGCCTGATTGCGTTGTATTCCCAGAGCCGGGAGCGGCTGACGCCGCACGCGGATGTTTTGCGGCTGTTAAATAAATTTTCGGCGGACCATCGCGTGGTGCAGGGGATTGTAACGAATACGTCTAAAGAACAATTAAATATTAATCTGTCCGTTTTAGGCGCGGTCAAGGATAAGATTGCCGTCAGGATTACGAATGATGATGTAACAAATTTTAAACCTAATCCGGAGCCTTATTTATGTGGACAAAACCGTGCGCTGGAAGTTTTACAGGCGCGCGGCGTTCATACGAAAGCCGCTGTTTTTATTGCCGTAGAAGATAGTCCGTCCGGCGTGCAGGCCGCCTTATCTTCCGGGATTTTTTGCATTCAATATATGGCGGATGCCAAGGGCGCTAAATATGACGGGCATAGTGACCGGCTGTCGACGGCCTATTCTACGCAAGAGATAGAAAACCATCTGAATCATATCATGACCAACAAAGAGAATGTGCATATTCCAGCTATGAGCAACTAAAAGGTATCTTTTATGCGGTGCGCATTTTGTTTTACTCATGTCGAATGTTTAAAATAAGGCGGCGGTGACGGCCTTGATGATGGCAATTTCTTTTAGGATCGTGGCTAAATTGCCGCTGGTAGTTGATGTTAAGGATTTGTAATTTGTTAACGTTGTGTTCAGGGATGTTATTTTATTTTTTATGGCGGACAGAGTTGATACTCCGGTGTTCACGGTTTGCAGGGTGTTTAGTTGATTTTTAAGTGTTTTTAGCTGCTGTAGATTTTCGGCGATGTCTTCTTTTTCCCCGGCTTCTTCGCCGGCGATTTTATCCATCGTCGATTGCAGGGCAGTGAGCTGTGTGACCATCGTTGTTATATCGCTGACCGAGGCTGTCGACGCTATGGCGGACGGCGGACAGGAAAACAGGCTGAATAGAAGCATGACCAAAAAGAGCGGACATCGTCTCATGGGTGAGGCCTCCTTTTTTATTGTGCTGCGGCTGGAAAAATTTGCTGCGGATGCGCCGTAAGGTAAGCGGCTACGGCACGGTAAACGGCTTCCCCGGCAGATTCCGGTTTTATGGATTCCCATACCGGAGTTTGTATCCGGTTCGTTTCCAACAGTGTTTGCTGGGTATCGTAGAGATCCAATTCATCGATGGCGCTGCTGCGGTTGGCGAGATGGATTCGCCGTTCTTCCAAGAAATACGACAAGTGGGCTTTGTCCCCGGTTAAGTTTAAAGCTGTGACAAATTCCTGCGCCGCTGCAGGGGTCAATAGGTTTTTTTGCCAAAAAATGATTGTGGTGCCGGCGGCATCTGCATAACGCAGGGTTTGCGTATCAAAGGAGATCGTCACGCCGTCCTGTTCCGAGATGGTCTGCCAGCGGCCGCTGTCTTGCGCTGCTGCAGTTCCGGCGGGAACGAGGAAAGCTGTGAGCAGGAGCAGCCAAAGGATTGGTTTTTGCATTTTTATCACATCACTTTATTTTTTCTGAGGATAGTATATCATTTCAGCGATAGAAAGGACAGGAAAAGCGGCTGACAAAGGATTTTTTTAGGACATTAACCGTAATGTATACATGGACTAAAGACTATAAAATGCTCTTTTTGAGCAGGAGTTTTAGGAGAAATAGCGAATAAAATTAATATGTCATCCCTGCAAGAGGGCTGATGCTGAAAATCAAGGGAAGGGGTCATCTCTATTGAATATTAACTCAAACTTCGCACACGAA
>DCFR01000004.1 GCA_002319815.1 Megamonas sp. UBA1799 | reverse complement strand
CATACCGAACACAGTAGTTAAGCATTCATACGTCGAAAGTACTTGGCTGGAAACGGCGTGGGAGGATAGAGCGTTGCCGGTTTGGTCTTTTGAAGCACTCGTAGCGATACGGGTGCTTTTCGTTTGCAAAATCCTTGTTTTTCTTTGCTCAGATAAAAAACAGGCGATATATGAACCGTTCTATGTTATAATGTACTATGATAATTTTGGAATAATGAGGAGCTTATTATTTATATGGATAATGTGTACAGGCAGGTGGCTTTGTTTTATCGAAATTGTGATAAAAGCAATGATCTGATCGAACAGGATACAATGGAACGATATTTGCGTAAAATGGCATGGCAGGGAAAGTCAGATGCGGAGTTAAAGGATATCTGGCAAGTGGTTGCGGCTGTGCTGACCTATATTGATGAAATGAACTTGCTATCCTTCGCTTCTTTGACGATTCATGATTATCAGGAACTTTTTTGGAAATATGGCGATAAACATACTGATTTTGTGCTTTCCGAAGCTGAAGTGCAAAGATTGTTTGTTATTCTGCAGCAGTTTTTTGATTCTTTTCTGCCTGTGTCGGATCGGGCTGCTTGTACCGATGTGTTGCAACAAGCAAAAGCATCTTTTTATCAAAAAAATAAGTTTGTGCTTCCAAAACGTCAAGATTATGATGCGTTTTACAGCGTATTAGAGCACTTAGACGAAATCGATCAGGATACAGCCGAAAAACTGAATGCTTTGTTGGAAAAATTATTAAACCGGGTGGGTGATTATTTTCGTCGCGCCGCTTTTTCTGTTGATTTAACCAGGGCGATTGCATTGTATGTCGGGCCCTTTACGGATGGGAATGAGGATAAAAAAGAAGAGTTTTGGTTTAGCTTTTGGGACTATTTCTTTTTCGACTATCATTTGATTGCCAATGATATTACGCCGTTGCGGTATTTTTATGAACAGGAAAAGGCGAATCTCCAGCCCAGCGAGCTTTATATTTTATCGGATCTTTTAAAAGCTCGTTTTACGGCTTTTTCCATTGATGCAGTCGATGAAGATTTTATTATTTGTACGGATTTGTTTTCTGGCGAGCAGATGGAATTGCCCGCGCCAGATTATGGTTTTCCCGATTTTAAAAAGACGATTTTATTTGGACATTTGCATTTGCATGGTGTCATGATGCTGAATTATATCACGGCGGTGCCGGCGAGCGCCCGGCTGCGCAGGAGAATAAAGGAAGAAATTTTGCGGCAGTACGATTCATATAAAACGTATCAGGAACCGCAGGCGTCTTTGGCGGATTTCTTTGTTCGGCATGCAGCGGCGGCAAGACATACGATTAATATTTTGTCGGCGTTTGCCCAGCTAAAAGTTGTTCCTTTAAAGAAAATGCCGCGGGCCAGCGGCATTGCAGTGTCAGACAGCCATTCTTCTCCGGTGGAAGAGCATTTGCGCGAGGCAGCCGGGAAACTTGGCTATAGCGTATATTTTATCCGCATGGCTTTGCGTTTATATAATGATTTTTCGGCCTTGGGAACTTTGCGGCAGAGTAAGCGCAATCATGATGTCATTATTGCGGCGGTACTTTTGTTAGTCGCCGGTATTAATGGCATCGAATATGTCCGGTCGGAGGACGTTGTGGGCGTTTTAGCGGTGCAGGAAAAATCTGTTTTGAAAATGTTGGAGAGAATCAAGAACGAATTGGCTTGTGCGCCGCTGGATCCACGGTATCTGACAGAAGAGGGATTTGTTCAGGCGCTTTATGTTGTGTGAGGGGGGGACTTCATATGCAGTGTCCAAAATGTGGACGGATGCTCGATGAAAACGGCCGCTGCGCTTTTTGTGATGCGGCAGAAAACCCGGAGGCAGAGGATAAGGTCCGGGTGATGACTCCGGAAGAAAAAATACAGTATCATGGCGTAACAATTGATGAAGAAAAAACAGAGGCGCAGAATGATATCAAATTTGAGCGCAGCTCGGGCTGGGGCCATCGGACGGGCTTTCATCAAGTGCATCTGGAGGATGTGAGCTGGACCTCACGGATTGCTGTTTTGCTCATATTGACAGCTATTGTGCTGTTTGTCGTTTTTATTGCCTTGCCGGTGGCGGTGATTGGGCTGGTTGTTGGCGCTGTCGTTTGGGCATTGTTAAGCTTTTTGCGCGGATGAATATTTTTCCGCATCCGATGCGGCAGCATCATGCTTTTACATACGCCGGGCTTGTGATGAAATCCATTTTTTGCCTTTGGGTTGGGCTGGCAAAACAGAGGGAATATAAATCAGTTGCCTGGGTATCAATGGCAAACATTTGTTGTGCTAAGGTCAGCGGATGATGCTGGTACTGGCGGGAGGAAAGAAAGTCACTGGGTTTGGTGATCAGCGGCAGTGAAGCCTTCTGCTTGACGGTATGCAGTAGTCGGCGGCCTTGTTCATTAAACGCCAGAATCCGGCAATATAAGGGGCCGGTCCGGTCGAATTGTTCCATTTTAGCTGCCGATATATTGAGCAGGATATAAAG
Organism: Megamonas sp. UBA1799; assembly: GCA_002319815.1. Classification (GTDB taxonomy): domain Bacteria; phylum Bacillota; class Negativicutes; order Selenomonadales; family Selenomonadaceae; genus UBA1799. Next base: position 19,112 of record DCFR01000004.1, on the reverse strand, counting down.
GAAAAGCCGCTGGATACGGCTGCCGGGATAACGTTTGTTTTGAATCAGCCGGCGAAGATCATGCAGGGACGCTGCCTTTTTGATTGATGCCAGGAATTTATATTCCATGCCCTCGTTGATTCCGTAAAAAGTTTTTATTTCGGCAGCGGAATGATTGATGCACTGCAAAAGCAGTGGTCGAAACAACAGATTTTCGTCCGGCAGTTCATGCCGTCGGTACTGTTCTTCTAACCGGGTATAAACATTGGTCGGCATCGTTTGCTGCAGCTGGGGAAAATCAGGCGATGGGGTATGAAGCGCCGTGCGAATAGCCGTGGCGCTGGAAATGCCGGCAGAAAGCCGCGTATCATGATAGGCAGCGGATTGACGGGGCAGCAATAAGGGTGCGATTTCCGGTGCGATACGGCGCAGCGCTTTGATATATTCAAGAGCCAGGATGGTGTTTGGCTGTCTGATTGCGGCGCTGTCAATCCGGTATTTTTGAGTGATGACCTGTTCTAAGGCAGCGGCATAGGAATCACCCTGCTGAATATAGGCGTGTAGAAGCTCCTGAACCGCAACGGTTTCACAGCCGGCGGCTATTTGCTGCAGCTGCATCAGATTGGTATATTCCGAGCCGAAGGCGAGCTGGTCAACAACACCCAGACTTTTTAAAATTGTGATGCCGCTTTCGGCAAATTTCTGAGCGCTGCGGACATTGCCGACAAATGGATTCTCAATGACCAGATCAATGCCGTTTTCAACGGCTAGCCGGGCTCGCTGCCATTTGTCGGCAATGGCGGCTGTGCCGCGTTGCGTAAAATTACCGCTCATAATGGCCACCAAATTGGCATTCGGCGCCAGCCGACGGATTTGTGCCAGTTGGTGCCGATGTCCGTTGTGGAAGGGATTGTATTCTGCAATAATACCGATAACCGACATGGTTTGATCGATCCTTTCTTTTCTTTTACATTCAGTGTAACAAAAAAAAGCAGGAAATAGAAGCTCTTTCTTGCCGGGGCAAGGATGGAGAACGCCGGAAGGAAAATGTATATGGAAGGAATTTCATCGGTTATGCTTTTCAGTTTGGTGTTTGCGGCGGCATTTGCGGCATTGCTGTTGTTCATTTTCGCTTTTCGGACGCAGCGATTGGTTTTGCGGGTAAGTTTTTTCGCTGGAGTTTTTATTTTGGTTGTTTTAACGGTAACTTTTTATGTTGTCGTTCAGCGGCAAAATGAAGCACAGGCGGAAAAAGCCAGAGCACAGGTGTATCAAAAGGTGGAAGATTTGCAAAAGGCCGGGCAGGAGATGGCCGCCGAGGCTGCCGCGCCGGTTTTAGAAGAAAAACCAGCGGGTGATGACCTGACGTCTTTTGCGGCGGAAAATACCGGCGAGGATAGGGACCGTAACAGTGAACGGCGGTTTTTAGGCCGGCAGTTAGGCGGCATCGAAATGGATCTGCGGGGACAGACGGCCGGCTATATGGAGCGGCTGGAAGCAATCAATGCCAAGTACCGGAATGGTGAAATGGATAGTTATGAGCAGCTGCATGCCAGGGCCCAATTGGAAATTGAAAAGCAAAATGCGATTATCGCTGCGATGGATGAGAAAATGGCGGCTTTGGCGGAAGCACGGTTTTTAACGGAAGCAGATAAAGAAAAGGATCTGGCTGCGATTTGGGAACGAAAGCAGCAGGCGGAAAAAATGTGCCGTGAATATCAGGCGGTTCTGCAGCAGGTGGAAATGAATAAGGATATTTTTCATTCTTTGTGATGATAGAATAGTATGAGGGTGACGTATGATAGAAAAGATCAAGGTAGTGGCCGCTATGAGCGGCGGGGTAGACAGCGCTCTGACAGCAGCTTTGCTGCTTGAACAGGGCTATGATGTGATCGGCGTGACGATGCGTCTGGCCGATGAGAGCCGCGATGCGGCGGCAGATGACCGCGGTTGTTGCTCTTTGCGTTCGGTGGACGATGCCCGGCGGGTGGCAGAGATTTTAGGGATTCCGCATTATGTCATGAACTTTAAGGATTTATTTCAAAAAAAAGTCATTGATTATTTCTTGGCCGAGTATGCTGTGGGGCGGACGCCGAATCCTTGTATTGCCTGCAACCGGTATGTGAAGTTTTCCGGATTGTTGGTCAAGGCGATGGAACTCGGCGCTGCTTATGTGGCCACGGGACATTATGCGCGTATTGTGCAGAATCCGGCATCGCAGCGGTTTGAATTGTTGAAGGGCATTGATAAAAATAAGGACCAGTCCTATGTTTTATATCATTTAACGCAATCGTCGCTGGCGCATTTTTTATTTCCTTTAGGTACCTATACAAAACCGGAAGTACGGCAGCTGGCGGAAAAACTGCATTTGCCGGTAGCGCATAAACCGGAAAGTCAGGAAATCTGTTTTGTTCCGGATGACGATTATGCATCTTATTTGCGGCTGCATTGTCCATCCTGTCTGCATCCGGGGGATATTGTCGATGTTTCGGGCAAGGTGCTGGGCCGGCATAACGGGGTGCCGCTTTATACAATCGGTCAGCGGCGGGGACTGGGGATTGCAGCGGCTACACCGCTTTATGTAATTCGTCTGGACATGGCGCGCAATCAGGTAGTCGTGGGCGAGAATCAGGATGTTTTTGCAGAGGGCCTGATTGCCGGCGATCTGAACTGGATAGAAATGGATACTTTATGTCATCCGGTGGAAGCGGCGGTGAAAATCCGCTATGGAAAACGCGAGGGAAAAGCATTGATCTCACCTTTGCCGGATCATCGGGTGCGGGTTTCGTTTGCAACTTCGCAGCGCGCGGTTACGCCGGGACAGTCGGTCGTTTTTTATGCCGAGGATCATGTGTTAGGCGGCGGTGTTATTGAGAAGGCATTTTAGGCAGACAATTTGCTGTGTATAGTCTTTAGGCCCTTGCGAAATCAATGCCTTGGGTGCATAATGATAGAAACGGGGAATTGGTCAAGGAGTTCGTGCTCTTTTTGGGAAGGGATTGAAGAATATGATGCACCGCTTATCAAAACAAGGAAAGATACGAGTGCTGCTGGCGGCAGTTATTCTATTATTCGTCGCGACGGCGGCTTCGGTATGGTACTTTTCGTATTATACCAAAACTCCGGATTATTCCATTCGGATGATACAGAGCGCGGTCACCAAACATGATATGGCACGGTTTCAAAAATATGTTGATCTGGATCACCTTTTGAACACTTCCTGCGATGCTCTGATGGATGGCCTGATTGATTCCGAGCGGCCTTTATCCGAGGAGGCCCGCGTGGCGGTCAGCGGTTTTTCCAAAATGTTTAAGGCGCCGCTGGTGATGAGTTTTAAAGGGATTATCAATCATTATGTAGAGTCGGGCGAATGGACGAATGATGCTTCAAAGTCGGTTGATCAGGGGATACCGATTGATTCCGATGTAGTTTTAAGTAAGTCCGGTCTGAAGCAGACAGTCTTTCAAAAGATTGATTATGTAGGCGTGGACAAGGATGCCGGCATTGCCACTGTAGGCGTCAGGGTATTCCAGCAGGAAGCTGACGAGGAGTTCGTGCTGGAAGTTCAGTTCGTGCGTACGGATGCTGGTATTTGGCGGGCTTCGGAGATTACAAATTTTCATGAATTTGTCGTTTTTGTCATGAAGGCTCGGCGGGAGCATCTGGCTGAATATGTGGATGCGACGGCGGCGATTGTGGCGCAGCATGATCAGGTCGTGCGGGCGGCTGATAAAAAACTGGCTGATGTACTGCGCTCGGGCAGTCTGGGCAATAACAGCACCCGTCAGGCGCTGAAGGATATTATGCTGAATGAGATTATGGCGGATTGGAATCAGCGTAAGGAAGATTTGTCTGCCGTCGATGTGCCGCCGTCGGCACAATCGCTGCATCGGCTGCGGCTGCACATCTGTGATTTGCGCATTGCCTATGCCAAGGGATACGCGGCCTGGATGGACGATAAACAGGCGGTTACGATTCGGGATGCAAATGAAAAATTGAAAGAAGCGAAAACGCTGGAACATGAAGATGCGGTCCTGGTTCAGCAGATGAGGGCGAAAAACAATTGAGTCAGTTTTATTTGACAACGCCGCTGGGATGGCTGCTGCTGACGGAAAGTAACCAGCAGCTTACAGAGCTTCAGCTTTTTCCGACGCTGCCGTCTGTGTGCTGTGCGCCGGCGAGCGGTGTTTTGCGCGAGGCGGCGCAGCAATTAAACGAATATTTTTGTGGGCGGCGGCGAACGTTCACGCTGCCGTATGCAGTGACGGGGACGCCCTGGCAAAAGAAGGTCTGGCAGGCCCTGACAGAAATTCCCTATGGCGAAACCTGCAGTTATCGTCAGATTGCCGAGCGGGTGGGAAATCCCAATGCCGCCCGAGCAGTGGGAATGGCGAATAAAGGCAACCCGCTGCCAATTATAATACCCTGCCATCGTGTAATTGGCACCGATGGTTCTTTGACCGGGTATGCTTTGGGGCTCCCGGTGAAAGAACATTTGCTGCAGATGGAGCAGCGGTATGCCCATACATGTATCTAGTTTTTGTTGACGATTCCGGTTTTGACGGAATCGTCTTTTTTTGTTTTTTTCGGCAAAAAACTTGCTTATTATAAAATGGTATTAAACTATCAAAAAATATTAAATTAAAAGAAAAATATATTGCAAAATGACTGGCACTGTGCTACGATAATGCCATGAAAAGGATATGTCATTTTGAAAGGTGGAAATGATAATGAATATTCAAAGCCAGAAATTGGAAGTCTGGATTGGCGTGGATGTGGGGACTACAGGCGTTCGCTCTATTGCTTATGATATGAATGGAAACAGCGTCTGTTCGGCCGAAGCGTTTTATCCTTTGCTGACGCCTCATCCGGACTGGGCGGAAGAAAATCCTCTGCAGATTTTTGAATCGGTAGAAAAGGTGGTTGCTGAAACTGCCGAGCAACTGCGGTATAAAAACCGGGTTCTGGCCGGCATTGCTTTGAGCACAGTGATGCATAGTTTTGCCGGTTTGGATACGTCCTACGAACCCTTGATGGATATGCAGACATGGGCTGACAGCCGCAGCGCCGGCATCGTTCGGGAAATGAAAAAAGATGAAAAGCTTTGTCGCCGTTTTTACGAAAAGACTGGTTGTCCCATTCATGCCTGCTATCCGCTGCTGAAAGTTTTGTGGCTGCGCGAAAATTTACCGGAAGTATTTCGGCAGGTACATTATGTGGGTTCTTTAAAAGATTATATTTTCCGGGGACTTACCGGCGAATGGGTTTTGGATCATTCGACGGCGAGTACGAGCGGTATGTATAATGAAGCCGATATGGATTGGGATGAAGAGATCCTGTCGTATGCCGGCTTGAAAAAAGAGCAAATGCCGCCGCTGGTATCGACTACGTATCAGTCGTCTCTGCGGCGGGAAGAAGCCAATAAACTGAAGCTGCCGGCGGGTTTGCCGGTCGTTATTGGCGCTACGGACGGCGTTTTGGTCAATGTCGGCATCGGGGCGATTCATCCGGGGCAGCTCAGCGCCACCATTGGTACCAGCGGCGCGCTGCGGATGCTGACCTCCAAGCCGATGACCGATCCAAGGATGCGCACGTGGTGTTATAATCTGACGGATGATATGTGGGTGGCCGGCGGGGCCATCAACAATGGCGGCATGATTCTTCGCTGGGTGCGGGATAAGATTTGCCATTATACAAAAACGCATCTGGAAAATCTGGATGTGGACGGCTACGATCTTATGACCATGAAGGCGGCCCATATTGCTCCGGGAGCCGAGGGGCTTATCATGCTTCCCTGCTTTACCGGCGAGCGCGCTCCCTATTGGAATTCAGAACTGCGCGGCTTGTTTTTCGGACTGTCGTTAAATCATAGCCGTTCCCATATGATTCGGGCTACGATGGAGGGCGTTTGCTACAGTATGAATGCCGTTTTGATGGCCTTGAAGGAATTTGGCGAATTAAAGGATATTCGCGTCAGCGGCAGCTTTACAAAATCCGAGCTTTGGCTGCAGATTTTGTCCGATGTGCTGAATCAGGAACTGACTTTGCCGGACAATAGTGAAGGCGCGGCGTTTGGCGCGGCGGTGCTTGGTTTTATTGCCAGCGGACGATTAAAGGGGATCAGCGATACGGCTGAACTGGTAAAACCGAAAAAACTTTATCATCCGATTCCCGAAAATGTGCAGACGTATCAGGAGCTTTATGGAATCTTTGAGCGTCTATATTGGAAATTGCAACCGGAATTTTCTGATATCGTTGCCTATCAAAAAAGCATGTAAAGGAGCGAAATGATAAGAATGAAATGTATGGATATCGGAATGGTCGGCATGGCGGTCATGGGCAGTAATATGGCCTTAAATATGGCAGATCACGGATTTGACGTGGCTTGTTACAACTATACGCCGGATTTAACGGAAAAAGTTATGCGGGAACATCCGCATGAACATATGCATGGTTTTTTTGATCTGAAAGAATTTGTCGCTGCTTTAAAGAAACCGCGTAAAATCATGTTCTTAATCATGGCAGGGAATCCGGTGGATTCCATGATTGAGCAGCTGGTCCCTTTGTTAGAAGCGGGCGATATGATTTTGGACGGCGGCAATTCGTTCTTTGAGGATACTCGCCGCCGGCACGATCTTTTAAAAGCCGAAGGCATCCGCTACTTTGGCGTCGGTATCTCCGGCGGTGAAAAAGGCGCCCGCCGCGGGCCTTGTATCATGCCCGGCGGCGATGCCGATGCCTATGAGGCGGTGCGGCCCATTTATGAAGCCGTGGCGGCCCGGGCCGGCGAAGCGCCTTGCTGTGCTTATATCGGCAGTGATGGCGCCGGCCATTATGTAAAAATGGTCCATAATGGAATCGAATATGCGGATATGCAGCTGATTGCTGAAAGCTATCTGTTGCTGAAACATGTCGGCGGCGCCGACAATCAAAAGATTGCCGATGTGTTCCATGCGTGGAATCAAGGGGAATTGAAAAGCTTTTTGATCGGTATCACCGCTGATATTTTTGCTGAACAGGACGATGCGGCGGGCGGTCAGATCATCGATAAAATTGTTGACAGCGCCGGGCAAAAGGGAACCGGCCGCTGGACCAGCATACAGGCGATGAAGCAGGGGGTTAATATCTCCATGATTACGGCCGCCTGTAATGCCCGCGTCATGTCCAATGCAGCGGCGGAACGCGGCGCCATGGCGTCGTCGTTTCCGGTTTCAGAAGCCAGAATCCAGATAGACGCGTCTTTTTTGGAGGATGTTCGCCGCAGTCTTTATGTCGGAAAAATTGCCGCTTATGCGCAGGGCTTTGCTTTGTATCGTTCGGCGGCCGATCTTTATGGGTGGGATCTGAATCTGGGCCGGATTGCCTCCATCTTCCGGGCAGGCTGTATCATTCAGGCTGAGTTCCTGAATAAAATTACGGAAGCTTATCAGCGGCAGCCCAAGCTGACAAATATTATGCTGGATCCGTTTTTTCAGGCGAAGATTCATGAGAATCTGCCGAGTCTGCGGAAAATCGTCGGGTTGGCGCTGCAACAGGGGATTCCGGTTCCGGCGCTGGTCAATGCCGTGGAGTATATGGATGCCTTCCGCAGCTCTCATCTGGGAGCTAATCTGATTCAGGCGCAGCGTGATTATTTTGGCGCGCACACGTATCAGCGCGTGGACAGGGAAGGTTCTTTCCATCATGAGTGGCAGGAGCATTATACAAAATAAGGACTAAATTTTTATTAATAAAGGGGGAGTAAAAATGCCATTAGTTATTTTAGCAATTGGAATTCTGGCGTTGTTCTTTCTGATTGTGAAGGTGAAGTTGAACAATTTCCTTTCACTGCTGCTGGTCGCAGGGTTTGTTGGGTTTGCCGAAGGCCTGCCGGTGGGGCAGATTATCCCAACGATTGAAAAAGGATTGGGCGGCACTTTAGGCGGGCTGGCTATTGTCGTATCTTTTGGCGCTATTTTGGGCAAGCTCATGGCGGAAAGCGGCGGCGCGCAGCGCATTGCTACCACGCTGATCAATGTGTTTGGCCGTCAAAAGGTAAAATGGGCTGTTTGCCTGACCGGATTTATTGTCGGTATTGCTTTGTTTTATGAAATCGGTTTTGTTTTGCTGATACCATTGGTATTCACGATTGCGGCTTCTGCCGACATCCCGCTTTTAGAGGTAGGCATTCCAATGGCGGCGGCTCTTTCGGTTACGCATGGTTTTTTACCGCCGCATCCGGGGCCAACGGCAATTTCGGTCATTTATAATGCCGATATCGGTCTGACATTAGTTTATGGCACGATTATTGCTATTCCTACTGCCATTGTGGCCGGGCCGTTGTTCTGCAATACAACAAAAGATTTGCATCCGGAGATTCCGGAGGGCCTTTATACGCCGACCGTATTTAAGGACGATGAAATGCCGGGCTTTGGCATTTCGGTCTGCACGGCGCTGGTTCCGGTTGTTCTTATGGCCGCCTCGGCCATTGCCAAGCTCACCTTGCCGAGTACCAGCGGAGTTTATCAGGTGCTGACCTTCTTGGGAACGCCGGATATGGCTTTGACGATTGCCGTCGCCACAGCCATTTATACCTTTGGTCTGGCCCGCGGCAAGACGCTGCCGGAAGTCATGAAAACGGTGGAGAGCGCGGTTCTGACCATCGCCATGATTCTGTTGATCGTCGGCGGCGGCGGTGCATTGAAACAGATTTTGATTGACAGCGGTGTGGGTAAATATATCGGCGAACTCGCCGCCCATTCCGATCTTTCTCCGTTAATTCTGGCCTGGTTGGTGGCTGCAGTGATTCGTGTTGCCTGCGGTTCGGCTACGGTGGCGGCTTTGACTGCCGGCGGCATTGCTGCGCCGATTGTTGCCGTAACCGGTGTCAGCCCGGAACTCATGGTTCTGGCTACCGGCGCCGGCAGCCTTATCATTAGTCCGCCGAATGATCCGGGGTTTTGGCTTTTTAAAGAGTTTTTTGGCTTGACAGTCAAAGAGACGGTTCGCACTTGGTGCGCTTTAGAGACGATTATCTCGGTTATGGGGCTGATTGGCGTTCTGGCTATTTCGGCGTTTATTGCCTGAGCCGTTTTGAGAAAAATCCTGTTCACGGGAAAGTTTCCCGGTGAACAGGATTTTTTGGTATAATGACAGAGATAGCAATGATGAGGAGGAATAAAAGGGGATGGCACATTTGAAGCACCAACTTCCTATGCTGCGCAGTGTTTATCATGGTCTTACGAAATCAGAACAGCGTATCGCTGATTATATCATGGAGCATGCAGATAAAATTATGGATGAAACCATACCGGAATTGGCGGGACATACCAAGAGTTCGGAGATTACGGTGTCGCGGTTCTGTAAGAAACTGGGGTTCAGCGGTCTGCAAGGCTTGAAGATTGCCTTGGCGGCGGAACTCGCCTCGGAAGGGGATGAGCGTTATCAGGATATTTATCCGGAAGATTCTTATGAGATGCTGGCGGGCAAGGTGTTTCAGAATATTACCGACGGGCTGCAGGACACGCTGAAACTGCTGGATTTTCAGGCGATAGGCCAGGCGGTAGAGTGTCTGGTGAAGGCGCGGCGCATTGCCGTTTATGGCTTTGGCAATTCGGCTACGGTCTGTCGTGATATTGAGACACGGTTTTTGCGTTTTGGGCTGGTGGTGCAGGCGTATGCCGATGATCACCAGCAAGTGACGTCGGCATCCCTATTGACACCGGAAGATGTGGTGATTGCCGTATCGCATACGGGGGCTACGATCGATTTGTTGGAAACCATTAAAATTGCAAAAAGCACCGGAGCAAAGATTATCGTTATCACCAGTTATGCACAGTCCAGTCTGGCAAAGATGGCCGATATTTCTCTGACGGGGATGGGGCGTGAGGTGCATTACCGCTCCGAGGCGGTAGCGTCGCGGCTCATTCACATGGCGATTACCGATATTCTCTATACCGGCATTGCCATGAAAATGCCGGACCGCTACTGGAAAAATATTCGCCGGATGCGGACTGTAATCGCGGAAAAGCGATTATAGAGACGATAAACGGCATGTTGGTGATGCCGTTATAAAATATTTTGATTTTGCATAGACAGTTCAATTATTGTATACTACTAGAGTGGATTGGGAGGATAGAGACACATATATAAGGGGTGATAAGGTGAATATTCATTTGGGCGTTGTAGGAGATGCCAGCTGTTTGGCAATTGTGCGGGAAATCAGCAAGGAGTACCCTGATTTCTCTCCACAGTATTTTGAGGTGCAGTCGTTAGAACAAGTTACTCCCATCATGAATGCTTTTGCCATAAAAATGGATATGTGGCTTTTATTAGGGCAGCAGGAATATGCTTTTGTACAAACGAAAATTAAACCACAGCAACCGGTATTTTATGTTCCCTATAGAGGCGCCAGCCTTTTTAAAGTATTGTGCCGTATTTTTTATATGCATAAACTACAGGTTTCGGATTTAAGTTTTGATACAGTACCGTATAAAGATATTATTCGGGGACTGGAAGAGATGTGTATTGTATATGAAGGCTTGTTTTCTTATGTTGATTCTTCTGTCTATAAAAGTGTGGAGGAAATTGCTGATCGTCATTATGCTTTTTGGAAACAGGGAAAAACCAAAGCGGCCGTTACTTGTATAGGTGCGGTGCAGACACTGCTGGAAAAAAGAAAAATGCCGGTTTTTCGTGTTTTGCCGGTCCGCTTAAGCATTCGCAGTATGTTTTTTAATATGCTGAGGGAATTTGATTTGCAAATTGTACGCGATGCGCAAATCGCAGTACAGGTTTTTGAATTTGATATGCTGCGGCATACGGAGAAAATTTATTCTGCGGATGAGATGTACAATGAAGAAATTAAGCTGACGCAGAAGTTAATTGCGTATGCGATGAGTATTCAGGGATCGCTGAAACCTGCCGGCCAAGGACGCTTCTTTGTTTTTACAACACGCGGGATGTTGAGCGGCATTACAAAACAGTTTACTGTCATGCCGGATATGGGAAAGTTTGGTTTTCAGGAAGAAGAACTGATTGCCTGCGGCATTGGCATTGGCCTGTCGGCCAGTCAGGCGGAACTACACGCAGTATTGGCCTTACAGCAGGCTTCGCGCTGCGGGAGGGGAAGCTGGATGGTCTACTCGGATCAGCAGATGATCACGGGTCCGTTGGGAAAAAATGAGCAGCTGACCTATATGTCTATATCAGATGATCTGCTTAAAATGAGTCAAAAAACATCCATTAACAGTAAAACTTTAGGGAAAATCGCTGCCATAGTTCAGAAACAGCGAAGTCCCTTGCTGAGCGCTCAGCAGTTGGCTCGTTACCTGCATATTTTACCGCGCAGTGCTCGGCGGATTCTTACGCAGCTTGAGGAAGCCGGTATTGCTGTGGTAGCGGGAAAAGATAATCCAGGGCTTCGTGGACGGCCCAAAAATTTATATGCGATTAAAATAGGACAAGATTAATGCCTTGTTCTATTTTTTTATTAAATTAATACAGATTTTTCTGTACAAATAATCAAGGCCATGCTATACTCATTTTAAGGTCGTGACCGAAAATAAGCTTAAAATGTTAACGATTGAAGGGAATGATGTTATGCAATTGGTACTGGGTTTTTTGGTTATCTGTGGGATGCTGTATCTCCTTGCAAAACGCTATGAGCCGCGCATGGTTTTATTTGGCGCCGGGCTTTTGCTGGCGGCTATCGCCGGCGATCCAGCAGGAGCTTTGGCAGAATTTTCTAAGTCAATGAAACAAAATACGTTGTTTGAGGTTATTATTACCAGTATGGGGTTTGCTACGGTTGTTAAGGCTACTGGCTGCGATAAGCATTTAATTGCGGTTTTTGTAAAGGTGCTGCGCCGTATGGGGCCGTTTTTAGTGGTCGGCGTAGCTTTTGCAACAACCATTGTCAATATTGCCATTCCCAGTGCGGCCGGCACTTCGGCCGCCGTCGGAGTTATTTTGATTCCGTTACTTATTTCGGCTGGGGTCTCGGCGCCAATTGCAGCAGCCGCTGTTTTGGCGGGCTTGTATGGCGGTAATTTGAATCCGGGACATGTGCATCCCACCATGGTGGCGGAACTGGCAGGAAAGTCTTCGATGGAGTTTGTCTCAATGGTGGCCGTTCCTTTGCTGGCGTCCGTGTTAGCGAGTTCGTTGGTGCTGATGCTTATGGCATGGCGAATGAAAAAGAAAAATGCGGCCTTGCTAATAGAGAAATCAACATCGGATATAGCAGAGGACTCTTTTCAAGTCAATTATATGTACGCGATTCTTCCTTTACTGCCGTTGCTGCTGCTTTGTCTTGGCAGTACCGGAATTTTCCCTATGTTTAAAATGCCGGTATCACATGCCATGATTATTGGCGCTTTCGTGATTTTGTTAGTGCGGCGGGCCAATCCGGAACAAGTGACCAAAGATTTCTTTAAGGGCATGGGAGATTCTTTTGGCAATATTTTTGGATTAATTATCACGGCAAATGTTTTTGTTGCCGGATTAAAAGCTCTGGGGCTGATAAAACTTTTAATCGATTTTATGACTACTTCGCCAGCCATTGCAAAATTGGCGGCGATTGCCGGACCTTTTATTATGGCTATTATTTGCGGGTCCGGAGAGGCGGCGGCAATCGCCTTCAATAAAGCTGTTAGCATACATGCGGAGCAATTTGGGATGCATGTCATGAATATGGGAGCGATAGCGGTTTTGTCCGGAGGGATTGGACGGTCTCTTTCTCCAGTGGCTGGTTGCGTCATTATTTGCGCGGGCATAGCCAAGGTCAATCCTTTAGATATTATGAAATATAATAGTCTGGCCATGTTGGCTGCGATGATTGTTGCCATTGGCCTTTTATTGGTATACTGATGAAATTTATGTAATTCAATATAACGTAGACAATCAGGGAAGGAAAAGAGCGTAAAATGCGGACAACTATTGTAAAAGAATTTGAAGAGTTGGTTAAAATTCCGGTTCAATCACGAGAGGAACGAAAAATTGCTGATGTTTTGAAATATAAATTGGTTGGCATGGGCTTGTCGGTTTTTGAAGATCAAGCCGGGGAAAAATTGCAGGGGAAGGCAGGTAATATCATTGCTCGCTTGCCGGGCGAGCATGATATCTCCGCTATTTTACTGTCGGCTCATATGGATCGGGTTCATAATCCCGGCTGTATTCATCCGGTGCTGACAGAAGATGGTGAGATTTTACGTAGTGATGGAAGTTCAATCTTAGCGGCTGATGATATAGCGGGAGTTAGTGCTATTTTGGACGGCTTGCGGCAGATTATGGCCGAAAACTCTCCGCATGGTGATATTGAAGTGGTTTTTTCTGTTTGTGAAGAAGTTGGCGTAGCTGGGTCGCGCTGTTTGGATTTTTCCTGTCTGAAGGCGCGCCGCGCCTATGTGTTCGATGCTCCGGGGCGCATCGGCCGCGTCATTTTGCAGGCGCCAACCAAATGTAAAGTTCAGGTTCGGGTGAAAGGCTGCAGTGCGCATGCGGGAAATGAGCCGGAAAAAGGGTTGAGCGCGATTCGGGTGGCGGCAGCTGCCATTAGCCGCTTGCGAGAGGGGCGTATCACGCCGTATACAACTTCCAATTTTGGTTCTTTTCACGGAGGCAGCAGTACCAATGTGGTCTGTGATGCTGTAGAGATTTTGGGAGAAGTGCGCAGTACAAAACCGGCGGAACTGGATGCTTACCTTCAAGAAATGAAAAAAATATTTGCGGATACGGCGCAGGAATATCAGACAGAAATTGATGTTCAGGTTCAGCTGCTGTATCATACTTTTTCTCTGACGGAACAGGAACCAGTGGTTCAGACCGCTACCAAGGCTTTGCAAAGTTTAGGTATTCAGCCATGCTGCGGCGCCGGCGGCGGCGGTATGGACGGTAATCATTTCAACTTTCATGGAATACCAGCCGTTGGTTTGAGCGTCGGCTATTCAAACAATCATACGCCGGAAGAACAGCTGGTGGTTGCTGATTTAATTATGGCTGGCAATTTGGTCAAGGCGCTGATCACCGAAGTTTATGAAGAAGGAAAGAAAAGTGCTCAATAGGCCGGATTGTCCGCTTCCATGCGTTGAAAAGTTTGATCTGCTTATTAAGAATAGGGGGAAAATGAGATGTCTATTTCAATTGTAGCTACAGGAGATTCTTTGTTGACCCAGCGTTTACCGCGTAATGATAAAGCTTGTTTAACCTTAAAACAATATATGGAAGATAAGGATGTCCGATTTACCAATTTTGAGCTTCAGGTTCATGATTTTGAGGTTTCTCCTTCGGCTGTGAGTGGCGGAACCTGGGTTGCAGCACGTCCGCCGGTCATCAAGGATTTAAACTGGCTGGGCTTTAATATGTATGCCTGCGCTACAAACCATGCATTGGACTGGGGGCAGGACGGGCTTTTGACGACTTTACGGCATTTGGATGAAGCAGAGTGTATTCATGCCGGGGCGGGACACAATCTGGCCGAGGCCTGTCAACCGCAATATCTGGATGTACCAGAAGGACGGGCAGCATTAATCAGCGTTTGCTCGACCGGCAAGGACTGGCATATGGCTGGGGAGCAACGTCCTGATACATTGGGGCGGCCGGGCATCAATATGCTGCGTTTTCAGACCATTCATTATCTGCCGGAAGAAGACATTGCACAACTGAAAAAAATTATTGCTAAAACCGATGTCAATGCGCGCAGGATGCAGTTAGAAAAAGAAGGGTTTGCAAAACCCGAGGCTGGTTTTGCGATCGGCAACATTCGCTTTGAACCGGGGGATGCCGGAACGGTTACAACTTATAATGAAAGAGATGCGGCGCGCATTTTAAAGGCAATTCAAGAAGCCAAACGTCAGGCGGATGTTGTCTTGCTGAGTCACCATGTTCATGAGTTTAAGGGAAGCAAGAAAAATGCTTCGGCAGATTTTGCCCGGGATTTTGCGCATTTTTGCATTGATCGCGGCGTAGATGCCTATTTGGGGCATGGGCCGCATATACTTCGCGGAATTGAAATTTATAAAAACCAGCCAATTTTTTATAGCTTAGGCGATTTTATCATTCAAAATGATTCTGTAGAGCGTCAGCCTGCTGATTTTTATGATATTTATGGACTGGGCAGCCTGAATACTCCGTCTGATGGCTTTGATGCCCGCAGTCACAACGGCACCACTGGTTTGGCCGCCAATCAAAAGGTTTTTGAGTCGGTTATGGTTTCCTTTAATGTAACCGCAGGAAGAATCGATAAAGTAGACATTGTTCCCCTGAGTCTTGGTTTTGAGAAACAGCGTTCTCGTAAAGGGCGTCCGATGATAGCGGGACCGGCGCATGGTGAGAAAATCTTACAGGATTTGCAGTCGCTTTCGGCGGAATATCATACAAATATTCAGATAGAAAATGGACGGGGATCTATTGACCTGCATTAAGCAAGATGAGGTTGTTTTTGGTTACTGATGTTACTTTAAGTATAAAATCGTATTGAAAATAAACTGCGGCAAGAGAGGGCTTTGTATGAAAAAAATAATGATCATGTTAACTTTGAATATGATGTTTCTTCTGTTTACGGTGATTGTATTACCTCAATCTGTACAGGCTGCGTCTACTAAACCTAATGTTGCGATTTTAGCGACCGGCGGGACGATAGCCAGCCGTGGAGCCAATAGTTTGTCCCTTACGGATTACGGGACAGCGGCTGGAATGAAGCATCTGGAGATTCAAGCGATGATTGATGCGGTGCCGGAAATTGAAAAATTTGCAAATATCACCGGCGAACAAGTTTTCAATGTTGGCAGCTCCAAACTTAGCATTTCTAATTGGCTGACGTTAGCGAAGCGTATCAATGAATTGTTAGCTTCTTCGGATATTGATGGCATTGTGGTCACCCATGGAACGGATACGCTGGAAGAAACGGCATATTTTTTGAATTTGGTCGTGAAAAGTGATAAGCCGGTTGTGCTGGTTGCGTCTATGCGTCCCGCTACAGGCTTAAGCGCTGACGGCCCCCTGAATTTGGCCAATGCAGTTGCTTTGGCGGCAAGCCCGGAAGCTAAAGACAAAGGCGTTATGGTATGTATGAATGATCAGATCAGCAGCGCGTTTGGTGTGACAAAAACCAATACAACCAATGTTGCTACCTTTAAATGTCCGGATACAGGCTATCTTGGTTATATGCAAAATTCAAAGCCGTTTTTTGTTTCTGTGCCATTGAAAAAGCATACATCGCAGACAGAATTTGATGTGTCCAATTTAACGACTTTGCCGCGTGTTGATGTTAATTATACGACGCTTGGGTCGGATGGGATTTTAATTGACGCCGCAGTTTCCGCTGGAGCCCAAGGCATCATCAATGCGGGTGTTGGACATGCGAATATGCCGGCAGCGACGATGCAAAGTCTTAAAAATGCCCAAAAAAAAGGTGTGGTGGTGGTTACTGCATCTAGAACCGGCTCCGGTCTGGTCACTGAAACCAAGCAATTCAAAGAAGCGGGGTTCGTGGCAGCGATGATGCATAATCCTCAGAAAGCGCGGATTTTACTGATGTTGGCATTGACAAAGACAAAGGATCCGGCTGAGATTCAACGTATATTTGAAGAGTATTAATCTTTTGGCAGTACCGATCAAACGGTACTGCTTTTTTTATGGGTGAGTTCATGAAGCGTTTTAGTAGTTGAAGCTCCCCACGTTACTCAGGTGCGAGAAAAACGCCCCGTTTACGAGAAGTACCATTTGTGTTAGAATTGGGTTGATTTATAATGCTTGATCATTGCTTAATGTATCGATGCATATGGGAAAATTATCTATTAAGGAGCTGAAACATGGATATACGGCACACGATTCCGCTAGCCGCGGATTATCTTGCATTACGCCTAAAAACACATATGGGCATTAAAGATGCAGAAAAAGCAGAAACTGCGTTTAAAAACTCGCTGTTTATTGTTTCGTTATGGGAGGAAGCCACAATGATCGGATTTGGCCGTATTGTTGGCGATGGCGGTATAACGTATATTATCTCTGACATCATGGTCGATCCGGAGTTTCAGCACATGGGGTACGGTAAAATCATTATGCATGAAATTGATACTTATTTGACGCAGCATACTGATGAATACGCTTACGTTTGTCTGATTGCCAAGAAACCGGCGGATAAACTCTATGAACAATTCGGGTTTCAGTACGTATCACCGAGGTCCTGCGGAATGAAAAGGCAGCAGATAAAATAAATTTAGTACTCAGTGGAAACTTTCTCGAAGTTAGCAGGCTCTGCTCAAATTGCCACCTTTTCGCTTTATATGGATACGAAATAGGAGAGAGAATAATGAATAAATGTTAGGCTTGAATAAATCTTATGCAGCCGGATGAGAAGCGTTTTTCAACGACGTTTGGAGGCATTCAGCCAAATCACGCTTCAAACAGGTAAATTTTTAGTAATGACGTTATCATAGGGATTACCGTGTCACTATATACTTTGGCGTATGTAGTTGTAATAATAAATTCCTATAAGGATAACTGACATACTGAAAGCCAGGGCTACTATAAAACATCAAAACAGCTGCGAAGTGATGACATAGAAATTTTAGGTGCAATAAAATTTTTTGACAAAGTATAAAATTACGTCATAGCACGACGCAGATTTTTAAAGGTTATTTATCGAAGATTAAGTCAATTTAAAGCTGTTTTTAAAATTGTAGACCCAAAGATTTTGTATTATAATTAGCCAAGAGGGGGATTGGCAGTGAATTTACTTTTTTGGAATTTAGCAAAAAACAATAATTGCAAGAGGTTTGCCGCCCTCATCAAAGAGAAAGCTGTTGATATTGGCATTGTTGCTGAATTTCAAGGAACAGATTTAAATGAAACAGTGAAAGATCTTGAGCCCTCCTATGCGTTAGAAAAGGGCAAGGGCGGATGCACAAAAATAGCATTGATAGCCAAAAAGAAAATTTTAATCTCAGTTTTTCGTGAGGCTACAAGATATGTTATATACTCATGCAAAACAAGAGAAAGTACATATATAATTGTCGCTGTTCATTTACCAGCTAATCCGTCTGCTGGCCCAGCTGAACGAAAGGCAGTTATTCGAGTATTAGTAGGCGACATTGAGGAAGCAGAAACAACGCTTCAATGTGTGAATACAATAATAACAGGTGATTTTAATGCTAGTCCATTTGATTCGGAGTTAGTTGGAAAAGATTCATTTAATGCCGTGCTTTATAAAGACCTTATTCGGCGAAAGGAAAATGTGACTTTTGCAGGACAGCAGTATAAAAGGTTTTACAATCCAATGATAAATTATATTTCAGAAGGTACAAGAAATTATGGATCGTTTTATTACAGCCAGGGGATTAATTCCTTATACTGGTTTTGCTATGATCAAGTTATTGTTCGAAAATCTCTTATAGATCGTATCGATAGCGTGACCTACTGTAAAAAAATTCAAAGTGAAAACTTGTCTCATAAAGTTACACCTAACGGCGAAATTAGTGATCACTTACCTTTATTTTTCAAACTAACGGAGGAATTTTAAAATGACAGATTTATGGCCCGATTTCTTACAAGAACAAGTAAATACCAATGATTCAATCCAAATTATAAACGCTCAAGTGGAAAATTTAGGAAAGAAAACGCAGCAAATGGTTCAAGCGACATTTTCTAAAGTTTCTTATCCCCAGAATGCATTGGTGGAAGTTGGCAATATTATGGAGCAGATTAATAATCCAAGAGAAAAATTGGAAGGCGAACTACAAGGTAAAGTTGATGCACATAGCTTTTTGAAAAAGGAAAATTATAAATTTGAGATATACAGCGCAACTTATAGGTTTAGAGTTTTTATTTTGTCCTATAGCGATATATATCCTATAAAGTTAATGCCAGATGAAGCGATAGCAGATGAACTGGCATTAGGCAAAGATATTTCAATAGAATCTGATGAACAGTTAAAAGAAATTTTAGCCAAGATATTTAGAAGCGTAAAATTGAAGGCAATTATACAACGAATTATGGAGGAAGGTGGTTCTACGAGTGAGTTTTCAAAATAAAAACAATAAAAATGGCTATTTTATAGTTTGATGATACCAGATAATCAAGGCTGTTCCATTAAGTGAATACAGGCAGATGGTCGTTAGGTGCAATATCATTTTTGTGGTATTGCACCTGTTTTT
>DCFR01000074.1 GCA_002319815.1 Megamonas sp. UBA1799 | reverse complement strand
AAGTCAATAAAGCCTTTTTGCTTTAATGTATTCCTTGCGGCGTAAATTGTATTTTTACTACCAATTCCCGCTTCAAACATTAGCCTGAAGTCGGTCACTGAAAACCACTCCGCCCACCCAGCACTGTTGTTTACCAGAAATAATCTCAAATAAACGGTTTGTACTGTTGTTGGCAATGCTTTTTCTATACTGAGTCTGGCAAAAGCATTGAGTTGTTTTATGTAGTCCATACTCTTCACCCCTTTTGCAAATTCTTTTTCGTGAGCTTATATTTTTTACCGATTTCCACCGTGAGCGCAATCGCCTGCAAGTGATATTTTTCTAAAAAACTTTTCTGCCCTATCGTATGACTTTCTATATGGTGTTCCCTACAAAGAGACAGCACCGGCATCCCTATTTGAAAAATCCGGTCCCGGTTGCGGCCTGCGCCAATGGCTTGTACATGATGCAGATCAACGTGATTCACTCCGCAGACGCAGCATTTTTTATGCATCAGACAGGCATACACATACTTGCCAATATCCTCACATAAATCCATAAGCGGCGTTTTCGTCGGTACATCATGCTCAATAATGAAATCAATGAGGTAATTGATAAACTCCCGAGCCGTTGTCATATCACAATCATGCAGTGAAAAAATATGCTTCTCTAACGCCTGCATCCGGTTAACCATAAATTCCATTTTCATGAGCCGCTTGACGTACTCCGGTAAATCGCCCATCCATTCGGCAATTTCTCCCATAAGAGCGTATGCTTTACGGCGCTGCTCCGGAGATATGGTCCGGCCATCCGGAAGTCCAATCTGCACTTTACTGTATTGCCTTAAAAGCGCCCGGTCGATATTCGGCAATGCCGCCCGGATGCTCAAGTAGCCATCCGGGCTAATATCAACCACACTGCCGCTGACAATTTCCATCTACATGCTCCATTTCCTGATAGAAGGCTTGAAGGTTCGCCGTTAGCTCTCTGATTTTCGCTGCATCAAGCTCCATAACCTTAGATACGTTGTATCTATAGTGTGCAATCGCATTAACCTTGTTGCAGATTCCCAGCTGTGTAGCTTTGTCCTGCAAGCCTTTAAGCGCTGCCGCCACATCCATACCGACGGTTGCTTTTGCGTTGCTTACAGCCTGCTGCTGGGCGTATTCCCGGCGTCCGTACTTCGTTTCATAGGCCGCACCGGCTCCACTCAACCCACGATATACATTGGCAGCCACGCCGACCATCTTACAGGCTGTGCCCAGCGCATCGGTTACCGCCATTTTGTAAGCTTCATCATTTCCATGCATCCCATTTTTATCTTTCTTGATGAGGAAATCTCCACCGAATCCGGGAATAGGAGCACTCCAGGCATCCCCGTTTTTCGTATAAAAGTTCAACTGTACAAATACCATAAGCTCCCCGGTCTGCTGGATCGGCTGGGTAAATGTATTGACAATCTCAAATTTCCAGCCAAGCCCACATTCCCCATATTCCTTTGTAAGGACTTCATATCGCCACTGCGGGTTAATATCCGACTTACCTTTAAGGCTGCCAAATTTAATCTCATGCAGGGCATTTTGCGGCGGCTGTGCAAGGTTATCATAATGACTCATGACGGATTCACCTCCGCGTAAAACTTCGCCGGTTCAACTTCTACGGACATACCGGGGATAATTTCCCCGTCTGCCGTTACCACACGACCATCTTTCGCAACCTGCAAGGTTTTCTTGTAGTCGCCCCATTTGACCGATTCTTTTACATCAACAAATTCAGCATTGGCCTGCTTAACGAATTGCAGCAAATCTGGACTGGTATTGACCACTTTTTCCCCGTTGAGCCGGAAGGTTTTTCCACCGGCCCGAAAACCGACACGCCCGCAGGGAAGTGTGATGCTCTTTTTTTTGCTGCCTGCCAACTGTTCAGCCACCCACGGCGCTAAAAGCTGATAAAAATAGTTTTCATCGTCATTCAGTCGCGCCAAACTGTCTGTGCGCCATTTCTCATAACGCTTGACCATCTTTTGATACTGCGTTTCTACCTGCTCACGCGCTGCGGCCTTTTCGGCCAACTTCTCCATGCACCATTCAGCGCTCGCCGCATCCGTAACGGTAAAATGCTCTTTTTCTGCTGCCGCTTCCATCATGCCACCTTCTTTTCCGCTGCATTATCCGGCACATAGGCAATTACCCCAGCCTGCAACATGCGGGCCAGAATATCTGCCGGGAAGTCTGCCTCAAACTGGTCTGAATCCGTTAAATCCTGCGGGTCGCAGATAGATACAAGCTGAATAAGCTGATTTTTCTGGTACTCGCTGCCGATTGGATTGACCACCAAGGACATAACACATTCATCTTCATAACCAAGAATCTTAATGTCACGAACCCACACCACGCCTTGGCTGCTTGTCGCACCATTTTTCCGAAATCCAAACTCTGGCAACCGCCGCAAATCCTTTACAAGTAACATTTCATAACCCCCCCTAAAAACAGTTCAAAAATAATTTATTCTTTTAATATGCTTTTCAGCAATAAGCACCTATGTTATAATAATCATAAAGTTTATTCTGTCTGGGGCTTGTGACAACTGACATTGTCGCAAGTCTCTTTTTTATACCCTATTTCATGCATCCGACTCAGCCTCCTACCGCCAACACAACAGCGGCTCCATACATTCCTGCTACACCGGCCACAATAGTGATGCGTACCGCCCATTTTTCAATGCGACGATACAGGACAACGCGCCGCATCGTTTTGCGAAACATCCGCTGCTTTAACATCCTGCTCACCTCGGCGCCAATAGTCTTTTCTGAAGCTCAATGATGTTCACCCGCATCTGGATAAGCTCCGGCATGTGAAACACCCGTGAAAGTGCCAATGTTGCTTCAATTTTTGGTAACTGCCGCCCGCTCTCCCAACGCTCAATAGAATCAAAACCTATGATCTGCTCTTTGGAACTAAGTTCATTGAGCCGTAAATACAATTGGATTCGGGTCCACCCATGCCGCAAGCGAAGCTGTTTAAGAAGCTTTGCA
>DCFR01000087.1 GCA_002319815.1 Megamonas sp. UBA1799 | reverse complement strand
TTTGTGCTGGGAAAGTTGAGTAATATAAATTAATATCAAATTTCTTTTTCGAAAGACAATCGTGAAGGAGGAGTATCTATGATCGGAATCAAAAATGTCATTGCCATTGTTTGCGGCGGCGGCCCGGCACCAGGAATTAACGGCGTGATTGCGGCGCTGACGATTGAAGGAAATAAGCATGGCTGGGATGTGCTGGGAATTTATGACGGCTTTTCACGGCTGGCGCGCGGGGAGAAAAAATACATACGTCTGACCTATGAAGATGTGAGTCATATCCATCTGACCGGCGGCTGCATTTTACAGATGTCGCGCTATAATCCCACGAAAAAGGAATCGGATCTTTGTACGGTGGTGGATACTTTGGCAGAGCTTGGCGTCACGCATCTCGTGACCATCGGCGGCGATGATACTGCGTACAGTGCGGCGGCTGTGGCCGAGTATGCCAAAAAAAACGGTCGGACGATTCGTATTGTTCATGTGCCGAAAACCATCGATAATGATTTGCCGCTGCCGGAAGGCGTGCCGACGTTCGGTTTTGAAACGGCCCGCGCGTTTGGCACGATGGAAATTGAAAATCTCATGGAAGATGCCCGGACGACGAACAACCGCTGGTATTTTACCATTGCGATGGGGCGTACGGCCGGTCATTTGTCCCTGGGGATGGGCCGCGCCGCCGGGGCGATTGTCACTATTATTCCGGAAGAATTTACGCAGCCTTCGATTCCTTTGCAGCAAGTTGTGGACATCATCACCGGGGCGATTGTGAAGCGTTATCTGACCGGGAAAAACTACGGTGTGGCAGTCATTGCGGAAGGTATTATTGAAAAAATTGCGCCGGAGGATTTTGAACAGCTGGGGCAGGCGGCGCGGGATGAACACGGACATATCCGCTACTCGGAACTGGATTTCGGACAAATATTGAAACAGACCGTTCTGGCAGAAGTTGAGCGGTTGGGCATCAAGGTAACCATTGTGGATAAAGAAATTGGCTATGAGCTGCGCTGCGCTGCGCCGATTGCCTATGATATTGACTATGCGAGGTCTCTGGGGTATGAGGCGTTTCAGTTTCTGCAGCGCGGGGATTCAGGCGCGATGATTTCCCTGCAGGATAATCAGGCGGTACCGCTTTATTTTGATGACATCAAAGATCCGGTCACGGGAAAAACGCGGGTGCGCAAGGTCAACGTTGCGTCGGTGCATTATCGCATTGCCCGGGGATTCATGCTGCGTTTGGAAAAAGAAGATCTTGCTGATCCGGGGCTGGCCAATGCGTATAAAATGACATTGGAAGAGTTTCAGAAGCGGTATGGTTATTTGTTTGAGTGATCTTTTTTAGGTTCAAAAAACGGCTGCAAGAAATAAGAGAAGTTTTAATTAATTAACAATGAATATCTTTCATTTATTTTAGAAAAGGGACCTTGAAACAGTTGACTTTTTTCTTCTTTTCCTTTATGCTATAAACATAGCTGAATAAAGACTCATCAAGAGCAGTGGAGGGAATGGCCCGATGAAGCTGCGGCAACCATTGATATGATCAAACGGTGCCAATTCCTGTAGGTTTTGACCTATAAGATGAGAGTAAATAAAACTCTCTATTATAGAGGGTTTTTCTTTTTGTAGTGCAGTTTTTATTCAGGCAGACAAGGAGGCAGAAAGATGAGCAAAAAAAGAGTATTATTTACTTCGGAGTCGGTCACGGAAGGTCATCCGGATAAGATGGCGGATCAGATTTCCGACAGCATTCTCGATGCAATTCTCGCGCAGGATCCGATGGGGCGCGTTGCTTGCGAAACATTGGTAACTACGGGACAGGTTCATGTAGTCGGTGAAATTTCGACGAAATGCTATATCGATATTCCGCATATTATCCGTGATACGGTCCGTAAGATTGGATATACGCGCGCTAAATATGGATTTGACGCACAGACGTGCGGTATTCTCGTATCCATTGACGAGCAGTCGGCCGATATTGCGCTGGGCGTTGATAAGGCGCTGGAAGCAAAAGAGGGCGGCTTGGAAGAGGAAGATGTGATTGGCGCCGGCGATCAGGGGATGATGTTCGGTTATGCGACGAATGAAACTCCGGAATATATGCCGCTGCCGATTGCGCTTGCTCACAAGCTGGCCCGCCGCCTGGCTGAGGTCCGCAAGAGCGGCGAGCTTCCTTATCTGCGCCCGGATGGGAAAACGCAGGTAACGGTGGCGTACGAAGATGGCAAACCGGTTGCGATTGATACCATCGTCATTTCAACGCAGCATGATCCGGAAGCTGATCACGCGACAATCGAGCGGGATATGATCGAAAAGGTAATTAAAGCAGTCGTCTCGGCGGAGCTTTTAACCGCGGACACAAAGTATTTCATCAATCCGACCGGCCAATTTGTGATCGGCGGTCCGCAGGGTGATTCCGGGCTGACTGGCCGTAAGATTATCGTTGATACTTATGGCGGCATGGCTCGGCACGGCGGCGGAGCGTTTTCCGGCAAGGATCCAACAAAGGTGGATCGCTCAGCAGCTTATGCGGCGCGCTATGTGGCCAAGAATATTGTCGCTGCAGGACTGGCGGATCGCTGTGAAATTCAGCTCGCATATGCGATCGGCGTAGCTCGTCCGGTATCGATTATGGTGGATACCTTCGGTACGAATAAAGTGGATGAGGAGCTCATCAACAGCCTCATCAGCAAGAACTTTGATCTTCGTCCGGCCGGCATCATCAAGAAACTTGATCTGCGCCGTCCTATTTATGCGCAGACGGCTGCATATGGTCATTTCGGCCGTACCGATATTGATCTGCCGTGGGAGCATACTGATAAGGCGGCTGCATTGCGGCAGCAGGCAGGGCTCTAAGAGAAACTTTTTGCTTTGTTTTGCAGGACGGCCCGGAGGCGGGCCGTCCTTTTGAATTTTCAAAATTATTGACATTGATGGTCCGTTATAATAAGATAGTTTGTATGCAAATGTTAAGGAGAGGGGTATTTCCCCCTTTTTTGAATGAAGTAGGAGGCAGTTATTTTAGAATGAGTACGAGTGAAAAATTGAGGAACGTTGCTATTATTGCCCATGTCGATCACGGCAAGACGACGCTGGTGGATGCAATGCTGAAACAGAGTCATGTATTTCGTGCCAATGAGCAGGTGGCAGAACGTGTTATGGATTCGGGAGATATTGAGCGTGAACGCGGTATTACGATTTTGTCCAAGAATACTGCGATTATGTACAAGGATACGAAGATTAACATCGTTGATACTCCGGGCCATGCCGACTTTGGCGGTGAGGTAGAGCGGGTATTGAACATGGTGGACGGTGTGCTTTTGCTGGTCGATGCTTTTGAGGGACCGATGCCGCAGACGAAGTATGTGCTGCGCAAGGCATTGGAACAGAAGCTGAAACCAATCGTCGTTATTAACAAGATTGATCGTCCGGATCAGCGTGTTGATGATGTTTATGATGAAGTGCTCGAGTTATTTATGGAACTTGGCGCAGATGATGATCAGCTTGATTTCCCGGTCATTTATGCCGCGGCTCGCGATGGTATTGCGAAGCTCAGCATGGATGATGACAGCGAGAATCTTGAACCGCTGATGGATATGATTGTCAAGGAGATTCCGGCGCCGCATGGTGATGCGGATGGTCCGCTGCAGATGATGGTTACGACGCTGGAAGCCGATGACTATGTCGGCCGGGTAGCGATTGGCCGTATTATTCGCGGAACGGCAAAAACGAATCAGAATGTTGTCATTATCAATGGGGATCTGGAAACCCGGGCGAAGATCGGCAAGGTATTTGTTTATCAGGGACTCAAACGCACGGAAGTTCCCAGTGCCGGATTGGGTGAGATTATTGCTTTGACAGGTCTTGGCGATGTAAGTATCGGGCAGACGGTTGCCGATGCTGATAATCCGGAAGCGCTGCCGACGATTAATATTGATGAGCCGACGCTTTCGATGACGTTTGGCGTTAACACGAGCCCATTTGCGGGCCGTGAGGGTCAGTTCGTTACATCGCGGCATTTGCGCGATCGTTTGTTCAAGGAAGTGCAGACGAATGTGAGCCTGCGCGTTGAGGAAACGGATACGTCCGAAGTATTTAAAGTTTCCGGACGCGGCGAGCTGCATCTTTCGATTCTCATTGAGACGATGCGTCGCGAAGGCTATGAATTGCAGGTCGGTAAGCCGGAGGTTATTTATAAGACGATTAACGGTCAGCTTTGCGAGCCGTTAGAAAATCTGACGGTTGAAGTTCCGCAGGAGTTCATGGGTACGGTTATGGAAGCTTTGGGGAAGCGTAAGGCAGAACTGTCGAATATGACGGAAGTTGCCGGATATATGCGGATGGAGTTTGTCATTCCGGCACGCGGACTCATCGGCTTCCGGTCGGAATTGCTGACGAATACCAAGGGAAATGGCATTATGAATCATGTGTTCCATGGGTATGTTCCTTATAAGGGAGATATCAGCGGCCGTGAGCATGGTTCCTTAGTGGCGATTGAGCAGGGTGATACAACCGGTTATGGTATTTATACGCTGCAGGATCGCGGCACGATGTTTATTTCCCCAAATCAGGCTGTCTATGAAGGCATGATTGTCGGCGAAAATTCGCGTGATCTGGATATTGATATCAATCCATGTAAGAAAAAGAATGTTTCCAATATGCGTACATCTTCGTCGGATGAGGCGATTCGCCTTGTGCCGCCGCGTATTCTCAGCCTGGAGCAGGCATTGGAATACATCAACAAGGATGAACTTGTTGAGGTGACTCCGCAGAATGTTCGCTTGCGTAAAGTAGTGCTCGATCATACAGCTCGTGGCCGGGCGCGGAAGAATGGTGCCAAAGTCGTAGCCAAATAATTACAAATTCTGGGTATTTTATACCAAAAAATCCTGTAGAAGAAATTTTTAAAAAATTTTGCAGGATTTTTTCTTTTTGCAGCGAAATGAACAGTAATACGCAACTCGGAGAGGGTTATTATTTTTGGAGGCGGGACGCATGATCAAAATACTGGATAAGCTTACCAATATCCTGATGCCAATGGAAGACGTCATGGAAGAGGAAGAAGTCGTTGTAAAGGAGAATAAAGTGGCAGCGGCCGTACCGCAGCGAGAGCGTCAGGTCGTCAACGGCACTCCTTATACAGAACCGGTGATGCATTCGCGTCCGACGCTTACGGTACACACGACCAAGGTTCCGGAGCTTAAAGTGCAGATTTATGTGCCGTCAAAATTCGATCAGGTGGCGGATATTGCTGATGATTTGAAGGCTAAACATGCTGCTATCGTAAATTATGAGCGGGTGGATGAAGCCGAACAACGCCGTATTTGTGATTTTATTAATGGCGTTTGTTATGTTGAGGACGGAGAGGCGCGTCGTATTTCCGATACGATGGTTCTTTATGTGCCGGCTGGCGTGAATGTGATAGAGATGTCTCCGGTTGGGTTCGAGAAGTAACAGCAGACGAACAGACGGCAAAGCGATCATGTGCGTGGTTGCTTTGCCTTTTTATTTGCCAATTTTAATTTTGGAGGGATTCGCATGGCAACAGAGCAGGAGATCGTGGAGGCAGTATTGGAAGAATTCAAGGGAATTGCGGCGATTCCGCGTCCGTCCGGGCATGAAAAAGCTGTCAGTGATTATTTGTATGGTCGGTTGCAGGCATTGGGCTGCAAAGTGATGCAGGATGAGGTTTTTAATTTGATCGCCGATCTGCCGGCCACGAAGGGCCGGGAGAAAGCGCCGCTGACGATATTGCAGAGTCATATGGACATGGTTTGTGTGGCGGATGAGGGCGTGGTCTATGATCCGATTACGGATCCGATTCGTTTGCAGCGCAGCGAAAAGTATTTGGCGGCGGAGGGCACGAGTCTCGGTTCTGATGATGGTATCGGTATCGCCAGTATTCTTTATATTTTAGCGCACTCTGCGGCGCATGGCCCGCTGCGGGCTATTTTTACGGTTGATGAAGAGGTAGGTATGCACGGAGCCACTTTTTTGGCGGCTGATTATCTGACGGACGCATCTTTTTTGATCAATTGTGATTCGGAAGATTACGACCAGGTGACGGTAGGGAGTGCCGGCAGTGTCGGCATTGACTTCCATCGCCCGTTGACTTTTTCATCGTCGCCGGAAGGCCGTGGTTGGAAGATTGCTGTGAAAGGGTTGCTGGGCGGACATTCGGGAGAAAGAATCGGCGACGGGCGCGGCA
>DCFR01000015.1 GCA_002319815.1 Megamonas sp. UBA1799 | reverse complement strand
GGTTTTTGGGTGTCAAACGTCCGAATGATTTTCTTCTGCACGGGGCAAAAAATATTTTAAAAGTATTGACAATGGATTTAAAAGAGTGTAACATACATGTTAAGTTAAATTTTATACAAGATAAATCATTGAACAGGAAATAGTAACTGTATATCCTTTCGAACAGCGAGTTGGTGACCGGGAAACCGGAGGTGTGATGACCAACCGAAAGTATGTAGTGAATGGTCCTGTGAGAGTCCACTGAACGTTTTAACTAGTAGGATGGAACGGTTGTCACCGTTATATGACTAGGGTATCGGAGCAGTCCTGTACCTGAAATGAGAAGTTTGTTTTACTGGGTGGCATAGCGAATCCATTTCGTCCCATATAAGGGAGAGATGGATTTTTTTGTTGGTAAAACGAGCTTGAACTACGGGTGGCACAGCGAAAATCATTTCGCCCCGGCATAGATATTTTCTATGTCGGGGTGGAATGATTTATTTTTTTGGCAATGTTTCTATAAAGGAGCGAAAAATTATGTTAAAAGATTATGTCGTTAAAGTCGTTGAGGGAAAAGATCTTAGCAAGCAGGAAGCCGCAGCGGCCATGGATATTATTATGAGCGGACAGGCCGAAGAATCTCAGATTGCCGCATTTCTTACGGCCCTGAAACTGAAAGGGGAAGTAAGCGATGAGATTGCCGGTTTTGCCAGCACTCTCATCGCTCATGCCGACCCGGTAGCGCATAAAGCGCCGGTGATGTGTAATTGCGGTACCGGCGGCGATACGAAAAACACCTTTAATATATCGACAACAGTTGCGTTCGTTTTAGCCGGCGGCGGGGTGAATGTAGCCAAGCATGGAAACCGCAGCGTATCCAGCGCCAGCGGCAGCGCCGATGTGTTGTCGGCGCTGGGCGTGAATGTCGATCTGCCGGCAGATCGGGTCCGTGAGGAAATCGATGCGATTGGCATTGGCTTCTTGTTCGCGCCGGCTTTGAACAAGGCTATGCGTTTTGTCGCTAAGACACGTAAGGATCTTGGTTTTCGTACTGTATTCAATCTCTTGGGGCCGATCATCAATCCGGCGCACTTGGATTACCAATTGGTCGGCGTATATGACGGCGCGCTCACGCATACGATTGCCGAGGTCTTAGGCGAAGTTGGCGTTCATCACGCCTTGGTGATTCACAGTGAGGATGGCATGGATGAAATTTCCACGCATACAAAAACAAAGGTCAGCGAGCTGCATGAAGGGCAGATACGCGACTTTATGCTGGATCCGGCGGATTATGGTTTTTCTGCCGGTTCCATGGAAGATTATCGGGGAGGAACGCCAAAAGAAAATGCCCGTATTTTAAAAGCAGTGCTTTCCGGTCAGGAGCAGGGAGGCAAGCGGGAAATTGTTTTATTCAATGCGGCAGCTGGTTTTTATGTGGCCGGTAAAACCAAAACGATTGCCGAGGGGCTGAAACTGGCGGCTTCCGTGATTGATTCCGGTCGGGCCATGGAGAAGCTGAATGCACTCATTGCCATCAGTAATACGGAGGAAGCGGCTGCCGTATGAAAGTGAAAATTTGCGGGATTCGCACCTTGGCGGCGGCCAGAGCGGCGGAGGCTGCGGGCGCAGATTTCATCGGATTTGTTTTTGCTCCGGGACGCCGGCACATCGAGCCGGCGGAAGCTGCTGTTATCTGCCGGTCGGTCCGGCACAGCGCCAAGGTCGGGGTTTTTGTGGATGAAAACTGGCAGGAGGTGAACCGGATTGCAGCTTTATGCGGACTTGATTTTGTGCAGCTGCATGGCGGTGAAAGTGAAGCGTATGCTAAGCAAATTTTGGTTCCGGTGATCAAAGCGTTTCGTTGGGGTGATGATTTTTCCTTGGCTGCGGCCAATCATTATCCGGCCCGGTACATTCTTTTGGACAGCTTTACCAGAGGAATGGCCGGCGGGACGGGAAAAAGTTTTGACTGGCAGAACGCGGCGGCGGCCATCCGCGAAATACAAAAACCGGTATTTATTGCCGGGGGCATCAGCGCAGCGAATGTGCATGAAGTCAGGAAAGCTTTGCAGCCGTTTGGCGTAGATGCATCGGGCAGTTTAGAAATCAAGGGGAATAAGAGCGCGGCGCTGATGAAAGAATTTGTGCTGGCGGTCAGGGAGGCGGACAAATCATGAGAGATATATTAGCCGAGATTGTGGCGGATAAGAAGGATATAGTAGCAAATACAAAGCGGTCCCTGCCGTTTGCTGAATTAAGGCAGCAGGTCCGGTCAGCCGGGTTCCGGATGTCACATCGTCTGCGCGGCGAGGAATGGAGCCTGATTGCCGAGTGTAAACTGCAGTCGCCGGCGAAGGGCGTGCTTTGCCGCCGTCATTCAGTGCCTGAATTGGCGCAGATCTATGCGGCGAATGGCGCCAGTATGCTTTCTGTGCATACGGATCCTCATTTTTCCGGATGTAATGACGATCTGACTGCTGTGCGGCAACTGGTAGAATTGCCGGTCATGCGCAAGGACTTCATTATCGATGAATATCAGATTTATGAAGCGCGGCTGCTGGGCGCCGATGCGATTCTGCTCATTGCGCGTATTTTATCAGCGGAACAGCTGACGGAATATCTTTATACCGCATGGGGGCTGGGCATGGATGTTCTGGTAGAGGTCCATGATGCGGCTGATTTAGCGGCGGCTTTGGTCACGCCGGCAGAGTTTATCGGCATTAACAACCGCAACCTGACCACCTTTGAAACTTCGATTGACAATACACTGGCGCTGCTCGGTGAGGTTGATCAAAAGCGCACCATTATCAGTGAGAGCGGCATTTATACGACGGCCGATGCCGTCCGGCTGCGGGAAGCCGGCTGCCAGGGAATTCTGGTCGGCGAAGGGTTAGTGACGGCGTTGGATATCGGCGCTAAGACAAGAGAATTGGCATTGGTCGGGGCGTCGGCTGCAGCCAGTGCCTGAATGATATGCGAGTAAATACGGGCTGCTGCTAAAGCGGCGGTGAGAAGATATGAGGAGGAAACAAGATGAAAAAGGGAAGATTTGGCAAGTATGGCGGGCAGTATGTACCGGAAACGGTGATGCCGGTTTTAAATGAACTGGAGGCCGCATATGGCCAATATAAAAATGATCCGGCTTTTCAGGAAGAATTTAAACATTATCTCGATCATTATGCCGGGCGGCCGACCATGCTGTATTATGCAGAAAAACTGACGCAGCATTACGGACGGGCCAAAATATTTTTAAAACGTGAGGATCTGTTACATACCGGAGCGCATAAGATCAATAATGCGCTGGGGCAGGCTATTCTGGCGCGGCGCATGGGAAAAAAATGCGTGATTGCGGAAACGGGCGCGGGCCAGCATGGCGTGGCAACGGCTACCGTGGCGGCTTTGTTTGGGTTCAAATGCAAGGTGTTCATGGGTGCGCTGGATGTGGAACGGCAGAAACTGAATGTGTTCCGCATGAAGCTTTTGGGGGCAGAGGTTATCTCGGTGCAGGGGGGCACGGGCACATTGAAGGATGCGATGAATGAGGCGATTCGTTACTGGGCGGCACATATTGATGATACCTATTATATCATCGGCACAGTGGCCGGCCCGCATCCTTATCCGGAAATGGTGCGCGATTTCCAGTCTGTTATTGGCCGGGAAGTCCGGCAGCAAATCAAAAAAGAAACCGGCGACAGGCTGGACTATTTAGTGGCTTGTGTCGGCGGCGGCAGCAATGCGATGGGATTGTTTTATGATTTCCGGAAGGACACAAACATCAAAAAATTTGGCGTCGAAGCGGCCGGAAGAGGCGATGCTCCGTGCGATCATGCGATGACGTTGGAAAAGGGACGGCCCGGTGTCCTGCATGGAGCTTACAGCTATCTGCTGCAGGATGACGACGGTCAGGCGCTGGAAGCGTATTCGATTTCTGCCGGCCTGGATTATCCGGGAGTTGGGCCGGAGCATTCCTACTTCAAGGATGTCGGTATTGTTGAATATGTATCAGCCAATGATCAGGAAGCGCTGGCAGCTTTTCAGCGGCTTACCCGTATAGAGGGGATTATACCCGCTATGGAAAGTTCGCATGCGCTGGCTTATCTGGAGAAGCTGATACCGCAGACCAAACCGGATGAAGTTGTCGTTGTATGTTTGTCTGGACGCGGCGACAAAGATGTACAAATGGTGGCGAAAGCCTTGGGGGAGGAAATAGAATGACTCGTTTAGATAAAGTGTTTGCCGGTTTACGGGCAGCAGGTAAAAAAGGATTAATTATTTATATTACGGCTGGAGCGCCGGATACCGATACTACGCTCGCCGCAGTGAGAGCGGCTGAGGCAGCCGGAGCCAATGTGATTGAGCTGGGCATTCCGTTTTCCGATCCCATGGCCGATGGGCCGGTGATTCAGGAGGCGGATGTAGCGGCCATTCGCGCCGGGATGACGGTTAAAAAGTTTTTGCAGCTGGTAAAAGAGATCCGTAAATTTTCACAAATTCCGCTTTTGGGTATGGGCTATATCAATAATATACTGAATTACGGACAAGAAGCCTTCATCGCTGATTTTAAAGCGGCGGGACTGGACGGCCTGATTCTGCCGGATGTTCCCCATGAGGAATCTGGTGATTTGCGGCAGTTGGGCACTAAAGAAGACTTTCATATTATTGAATTTGTTACACCGGGAACCACGCCGGATCGCGTGCAGGAGATTTGCCGCAGCGCCAATGGATTTATTTATTGCGTATCGGTGAACGGCGTCACCGGAGTGCGTAAAATTGATTATGCGCCGATTGGCAAGGTGGCCCAGTTGGTTCGGCAGCATACGGCGACGCCGGTGGCTGTGGGCTTTGGCATTGGCTCGCCGGAGGCGGCGGTGGAAGCCAGTCAGCATGCGGATGCCGTCATTGTCGGCAGCGCCGTGGTCCGTCATTTGCTGGACCATGATATTGACGGCGCGGCGCGGCTGATTGCTTCCCTGCGGCAGGCGCTGGATGCGCAGGTGAAGTGATATGAAACTTACACCGTGCAGAGAAGAATTTAAAAAATTGGCCGCTGCGGTTAATCTGATTGCCGTATCAATGGAAATATCGACGGATCTTGATACGCCGGTTTCAATTTATTACAAATTAGTTGGGCAGGAACGGGGCTTTATTCTGGAATCCGTCGATACCAGCCGGCAGTTTGGCCGCTATTCTTTTATTGGAGCTGAACCTTTTGTCCGCTTGCAGGTGTATAAAGATCATCTCATGGTACAGGAAAATGATCGTATGCGCTGTATGGACGGGACGCCGGCGGAGACGGTCAAAATCTATCTGCAGGGATTTCAGACGGCCGCCGAAGATATGCTGCTGCCATTGGCCAACGGCGGCGCAGTGGGGTACCTGAATTATGAAATTGCATCCACCTTCGACCGGGTGCGCGGGTTGGAGCCGGGGCAGGAAGAACTGCTGGGACAATTGATGATATGCCGGGTGCTGGTCGTTTTCGATCAGCTAAAAAATACATCCCGGTTGATTTGTTTGGCGGAAGTCAGTTCGGATACGGCGGATGCGGTATATGATGCCGTACAGCAGAAGATGCAGGCAATTTTGCGCCGCTTGTCAGAGCCAGCGGTCATTCCGGAAAACAACGTGCCGCCGCGGGCGGAAAAGGTAGATTTTCTGCGGCGCTTCGGTACAATGCCGGCGAGTTTTGCTGCGGCCATTGATGCCTGCAAGGAGCATATTATGGCCGGCGACATTTTTCAGATCGTTCCCAGCTGTCAGTTTCGGGAAAAAATTACTTGCCCACCGTTTTCTTTTTATCGGCGGCTGCGGCAGGTAAATCCGTCACCGTACATGTTTTATTTGAATTTTGGCGCCGTGAAACTGGTTGGAGCGTCGCCGGAAATGCTGGTGAAAGTCATGGGGCGCCGGCTCTGCACCTACCCGATTGCCGGCACGCGCCGGCGTGGGCAGAATGATGCTGAGGATGCCGCTTTAATGGCAGAATTGCAGGCCGATGAAAAGGAGTGCGCCGAGCATTCCATGCTGGTCGATCTGGCGCGCAATGATATTGGCCGTCTCAGTGAACCGGGGACTGTCCGGGTCACGAAGCTGCGTCAGGTAGAAAAATTCTCTCATGTCATGCACATGGTATCGGAAGTCGTCGGGCAGCTCAAACCGGGCTATGCGCCGATGGATGTTTTAAAGGCCTGCTTCCCGGCCGGGACCGTCAGCGGAGCACCAAAACTGCGCGCCATGGAGCTCATTCATGAATTGGAGTCAGTTCCCCGGGAAGCCTATGCGGGCACGGTAGGCTATATGGATTTTTGCGGCAATATGGATATGTGCATAACGCTGCGGACGATACGCATTGAAGGCGATGAAGCGATTATTCAGGCCGGCGCCGGCATTGTGGCCGATTCGGTGGCGGAGAATGAATATCGGGAGATTTTGCAAAAGGCCAAGGCTTCGTTTGAAGTTATCGAGGAGGTGGAAAATCATGATCTTATTACTCGATAATTATGATTCCTTCACGTATAATCTTTATCAGCTTTTGTCAGAATTGGGAGCGGAGGTTGAGGTCGTCCGGTCGGACCAGATCAGCGTGACCGAGGTCCGAAAGCGCAGCTATCAGGCTGCGGTCATCTCTCCCGGTCCGGGCGTGCCTGCAGATGCCGGGATCAGCGAAGCACTGGTGCAGGATTTAGCCGGCACGCTTCCGGTGCTGGGCATTTGCCTGGGCCATCAGGCGATCGGCGAAGCTTTTGGAGCCAAGGTCATTCGGGCCGGTGAAATCATCCATGGGAAGGTATCCCGGCTGCATCACGATGGCCAGGGAAGCTATGCCGGAGTGCCGCAGGATATTGAAGTCGGCCGCTACCATTCGCTGATTCTCGATCGGGACAGTCTGCCTGAATGCCTGACAGTTACGGCGGAACTTGCCAACGGTATGATTATGGGAGTTCGTCACAAACGGTATGACATTGAAGGTATGCAGTTCCATCCAGAGTCTATTCTTACACCGGTCGGCTCTTTGCTGCTGCAAAATTTTTTGAAACGATTGTAAAAAAACTCCGGCATTCAGCGTAAGGCTGATGATGCCGGAGTTTTTTCTGCCTTTTGCCGGCAGCTTATAAGCCGCCGTATACGATGCCAAGAATGAATATGAGAACGGTCAGCGGCACATAGAGGTAGCGGGCAATAATGCCGAACAGCGCGGGCAGCGGTTTGCTGCAGCCAAGCTCAAGCTCCTGCCGCAGCTCCTTGTAGCCCAGTATATAGTAAAAAGAGACAGCGCCAAATACCGCCCCGAAAGGCACAATGATAATCGTAACAAAATCCATCCAGGTGCCGGCTTGGGCTGCATCCTCAATAAATATGCCAACGAAAAGAGCCAGACCGGTACAGAGAAGCACTGCAGTATTACGGCGCAGATGGAAACGGTGCTGCCATGACTCACTGACGGCTTCAAACATATTGATCAAACTGGTGATACCGGCAAAAATGACCGAGAGGAAAAAAAAAACGGCGAAAAGCTGTCCCAGCGGCATCCGGGCAAAAATATGCGGCAGCGTAATGAACATTAGGGTCGGGCCGCAGTCCGGTTTGATGCCAAAGGAAAATACCGCGGGGATAATGGCAAGGGCCGCCAGTATAGCGGATAATGTATCAAACAGGCCGGTCCAGATCGAAGCGCGGGGGATGTTTTCTTCTTTGCGCAGATAGGTGCCATAAACAATCATGCCGGAGCCGGTGATGGAGAGCGAAAAAAATGCCTGTCCCATGGCCATAATCCAGGTGTTGGTTTTTAAAAGATCTTCCCAATGCGGTGTAAACATGAACGCATAGCCGGCTGCGGTGTCGGGTAAAAAAGCGACCCAGACAGCAAGAAAAGCAAACAGTACAAAAAAAGCCGGCATGAAAATTTTATTGATCTTTTCAATGCCGTCGGTGACGCCTGAGATCAGTATCGCGGCGGCAATGATGATGACGATTGCATGCCAGGGCAGGCTGCCGAAGGGCTGTGTCATCTGAGCAAAGGCAGTGGCCGCATCTGAAGTCAGTAAGGTGCCGGTGAGCGCGTTGGCAAAAGCCCAGACGACCCAGCCGACGATCACGGCATACCCGATGGCAATACCTAGTGAACCCAACAAAGGAATCCAGCCTAAAAGATAGCCGATCCGGCTGTGGTTGATGCGCCGCCAGCAGTATTCATAGGCTCCCAGCGTACCGGTCTGCGCCAGCCGGCCAATGGCAAATTCCGCTGAGAGGCCTACGATAGAAAACAGAATGGTGAACAGTATGTAAGGAACTAAAAAAGCGCCGCCGCCATATTCCCCCATCCGGTAAGGAAACATCCAGATATTTCCCATGCCGACGGCAGAACCGATACAAGCCAGAATAAAGCCAAAATGAGAAGTAAAATTATTGGGCGCCGCCGAAGGGGACGCTTTTGTCGTTGCCATGTCGCGATCAATCTCCCTGCCGTTTCAATTATTGACAATCATTGTCTTTCATTATATGCTACAAAAGGAACTTTTGTAAAAACGATAGTTTCTATAATATGAATCGAAAATATCGATAGGTGGTTGGCAGAGTGGAACTGCGTAATATCAAGGCTTTTTTATATGTTGCAGAACAAGAGAGCTTTTCACGGGCAGCGGTCCTTCTGGGCTATGCGCAGTCGACGATCACAGCACAGGTTCAGCAGCTGGAACAGGAGCTGGCCGTGCCTCTTTTTGAACGCATTCATAAGACTGTGCGCCTGACGTCGGCGGGGCGGGAATTTTTGTCTTATGCGCAGACTATTCTGCATACGGCTGAAGATGCCAAAACCCGGATGCGTCATTTGCCGATGGCGTCGGGTACGCTTCGCTTGGCCATGGCGGAGTCGCTTTGCACGGTTTATTTTCCCCGGATTCTTGCGCTTTACCATCAGGCTTGTCCGCAGGTTGAGATCAGGCTGCTGACGGGGGATACCGTTGATTTATTTCAAAAACTGCGGCATAATGAAGTCGATCTGGTTTATACGCTGGATCACCGTATTTATTCGCCGGACATTGTGACTGTGCTGGAAAAGCGTGAGGAAATTATTTTCGTCGCTTCTCCGCAGCATCCGGCAGCTTTTCAGCCGCTGTTTTTTTCTGATCTGGTCGAACAGGAATTTTTGCTGACAGAAAAAAATATGAGCTATCGGCAGCATTTTGAAGAACGGCTGGCGATGCAGTCGCTGGAAATAAAGCCTTTTCTGGAATTTGGCAACGTCGATATGCTGCGCAGCCTGGTGGAGAAGGGAATTGGCATTTCATTTTTACCGGCATTTGCCGTCAGAGACAGTCTGCAGGCAGGAACGCTGGTGCGGCTGCAGGTCAAAGAAGAGCCGTTTTTTGTCTGGCGGCAGTTAGTGCATCACAAGTCAAAATGGCTGACGCCGCCAATGAAAGCGATGATTTCTTTGATGCAGGAATTGGGAACGGAAGCGGACGGCTGATGGGGAGTAAGAAATTATATGATTTTATATTGGACAAAGCATTGAAAATATGCTATACTATCTCTTGTTCATGATGTGCGCTCGTAGTCCAGTGGATAGGACGTTAGCCTCCGGAGCTGAAGGCGGCAGTTCGACTCTGCCCGAGCGCACCATATAGCAATTATAAGGGTCTGTAGTGATACAGATCCTTTTTTGTGTTCGTTCCCAAGGGACAAGAGAAAAAATATAGATGCTGTGTGTCCACTCATTGTCAAAGTATGTTCAAGACCGTTTCCAGATATATGATTTTGAAAATCAACATAGATCTTAAGACTTGTTTTATTTATTAGTGAATTTTTTCTCAAAAATGCCGATACATATAATATTGGTAGAATAAGCAGTCAAGAAGTACAATGGGAGATAGGAAATGAGTGAGAAAAGACCTATAGCTTTTCTGGCTTGATTAAAACAAGCCGGCAAGCAAAAGAAAAAATTGCTTGAACATAAGATGATATTATTTTACCTGTTTTAGCTAAGGAACAGGCAACTGTTTTTTATAAATTTTATCTACTGGGAGGATTTATATGTTGGGAGTATTTAAGAACAATACTGCGGTGAAGGTAAAACATGAGGGCCACGATGCGGCCGTGTGTAACAGAAAGATTGTAGAAGCCATCAAGAGTATCCGGGCGGGGAAGACAGCTTATTTGGATGAAAAAGTTCCAGGGTGCGGGGAAATGGCCCGGGAATGGAACGCGATGGTGGATATGCTTTGTGCAGAAAGAAAGCATGTTGTTTTAGACGTCAATAATCTTTTAGAAGAAGTTACAAAAATGGATTTTATCAAGACGATGATCAGCGATGTACGGCAGCAAAGCCGATCCATGAGTTCTATAGCCGCCAGTAGTGAAGAAATGTCGGCTTCGGTAGATGATGTATCCAGCCGTGCGCAGGCAGCCGCTGCCAATGCAGATAAGGCAACGTCAGTGGCAACACAGGGAACAAAAACAGTTTCTCAAGCGTTTGCCGTGGTCGAAAAGTCCTTTGCAGCAATGGATTCTATCAATAGTCAGATGCATGGCGTGCTGGATAATACGAAAAAAATCGGCGACGTTGTCGATATCATTAAAGAAATTGCCGACCAGACCAATCTGTTGGCGCTTAACGCGGCTATTGAAGCTGCCAGAGCCGGCGAACAAGGGCGGGGATTTTCCGTTGTAGCAGGTGAGGTTCGTAAACTGGCAGAGCATACGAAAGAATCGGTCCTGGAAATACAAGATAGTATTGGCAATCTGCAGGTCGCTACGCAAGGCGCCGTAAGCAGTATTGAAACAACCTCACAGGGCCTTCTGGCGGGTAAAACTTCCGTCGACGGTGCGCTAGGGTCTATTGATGATATGCGGCAAGCCATTGTCTCGATTAATAGCGAAATGCTGCAGATTGCTGCAAATAACGAAGAGCAAACGGCAACTTCACAAGAAATCGCTTCGGAAGTCAGTCAGGTTGCATCTGGGTCCGAAAAATTATTAGTCGAATGCAACACGACCGGAAAAGGCGTCTTTTCCTTAAGCCAGGTTATCAATAATTTACGGATGGATTTATTAAAGAACAATTTGTGTATGGGCGATAAAGAACTCTTGGATATCTGTGTTGCCGACCATCTCCTATGGCGTTGGCGTGTCTATAATATGCTGCTCGGCTATGAAAAGATCGATACAGATACCATGGGAACCCATCATGATTGTCGCTTGGGGAAATGGTATGCTACAACCGGGGCGCAGATGCATAAAGGCAACCAGGTCTTTATGGATATAGAAAAGCCCCATGCAGATTTACATAAGTTTGCAAAAGAAGCGGCTATTGCTTATGAGAAAAAGGACACACAGGCGGCGGAAAAAGCGTTATCCCAAATGGATGTTTGCTCAAAACAAGTGGTCGATGCGCTGCGAACGCTCCAGAGTCAGACAAGCGCTCAAAGTTGCCGCGCATAGATGATCGTGTATACATAAACAGGTCTGAGATCCTGTACTTATTAGAGAGAAAGACTATTTGCCTAATGGGGGCAAATAGTCTTTTTTTTAGTGTAATTGGAAGTTCTGGACCAAGTGTCGTTTACACGCGCCAGCGCAAGATCATTTGTGAGCTACAGGTCTCGTTTACGAGGCGCGTCTTCTGTGTTAAAATGAAATGGATTCATGACGCTTGTTTCGGTGCCAAGGGTGGTTCAGCGGTTAAAATCCAACATAAGGGGCATCGGGATAGATTTTATTGCTGACCTATTGTATTGTATGCAACTTATTGTAGGAAAATTTCTATTTTTACCGCAAATAAAAGCGGCTTTAAAAAAATTGTTATACGCTGTTTTTTCGCATTTCGCATATGCATATAGAGAAAAGCCTTAATTTCAGGGAGGTAGGATATATCATGGGAAAGGTCAACATTGCAAAGGGACATGTGCTGCACAGGAAGGGCGACCGCATTGAAAACATAGAAATCATTTTAAAAGGCGGTGTCTTCATAACCGATCGCGGCGAAATCACTTTACACGCCGACCAGGGAACGATGCTGGGCGCTTTCCGTAAAGCGGGCGATCGATACCGGTATGATTATGTAGCCAGCGGGGACAGCATGCTTTTCGTATATGATTACCGTTGCGAGGACGATCTGATTGCTACTGTTACATCCAATAAAGCTATCGCGCCGGTCATGGCCTCGGCGAACATGGCCTTGTTGAACCGATTCCTTGATGTTCTCTTTTCTCTTTATGAAAACGGATGTGGACTGTGTTCGGAGCTGGCCGCCGAGTATGAAGATTACAGAAATATATGCGCGAAGTTAATGTTTCCTCCGCAGCGCTATGAATCGATAGAATCATTGCTTCCCCCGGAAAAGCCGGCTATGCTGTCCAGCTGGCAATCAGATCTGTGCCGTTCCTGTTTGGAGCAGGACGCATTTCTGAGAAAGGATTATTATACCGCTGACATCAACTTTTGCATAGGCGCCATCATGCAGGCTGCGCTGCTGCTGCAGAGCATGCAGCAGCAGATTGAGCAGGCGCAGGCCTATATTCAGGATACCAAGGCCGGCACCGATGAATTTGTCAAGGAATACTATATGCAGAAGGCAAAGCTGGATAATGCAAACCGACGGGAAGCTATGGAGGCCGGCAGCGGGGATCTTCCTTCGATTCAGAATGCCATGAATACGATTTTTGCATTTGCCGGCATCAGCAGCGAGATAGCGGAGACTTTCCGCAGGGATATCAACGAATTCATGCAGGCGCCTAATCAACGGGAAAAGTCGGCTGAGATGAGGCAGCTGCGGCATGACATCGCGGAGAACTTCTATATCATCTATGAAGCGGCTTTTTATAAGAGTCAGGAGATAACGGATATTCCAGCCGAAGTCAGGATGTTCTTCCTGTTTGGCTTTGTGGATGAGAATCTCGCCGGAACGGCAAATACGGCCGCTTTGTATAAGTATGCGCTTTTGTGGGAAGACGATCCAAACGGCAGAATTATGTCCGTATATGATTGGCTTTGTAAGATCTATAAGGGAGAAGTCCTGCCGTCTAAGAATGAATTGGATACCGATTGGCCGGAATATCTTAAAGAACAAACGCGCATGGCTGTTATGACGCAGGAGCAAGCCGATTCTTTACTGGATGATAGAAAAGCGATGGTCCACTTTGAACTGCACAGTATGATCGCTACGGCCAATAGAATCACGCATGGGAGCCTGTATTCTTTTATACCTACATTCTATGCAGGCGAGGTTGTGCGGCCGCTGGAGAACAGCTTTGTCAGCCCGAAAATGGTCAGCGAAGCCATTGACAAGATCCGGGAGATTGATTTCGGCTGCTTTTACCGGCCGGCCTTCGCATCATATCCGGAGCTGCAGATCAATCGTTTTGACTATAACGTGGAGGTCCTTCCGTATATCCTGCTGATGCCGAATTTTGGCAGCAAAGGCGTTTTATGGCAGGAAATCGAGGGCCGCAAGCGGACGACGCCTGCGCACATGGTATTATCCGTCTTCCATGCCGAAGATCTTGAGAGTACCATCGTGAAAATGTGCGCTCAGTTCAGATGGGAAATGTGCAAACGGATCCAGGGCGTGCATTATAGTGATATCACAGACCCGTCGCTTACTTCTGAATATGGGAATTATCTGCAGTTTTACAAGCAGAATCACGAACTTTCCGGGACTAAGAAGGACAGTTTGAAGCTGGTGCTGCAGCAGAAACACAATAATTACAAAAATGTGTTCGTCGCCGACTATGAGCTGTACATAAAAAATGAGGCGGCAGGATTGCCCCGGCTTAACAAAGTCGCGCGTGACATTTTATTTCGCTACTGCACTTTCTCCAAGAAATATAGGCGGGCTTTGGCTATCAACCCGCAGTATCAGCCAGTGATAGAACGTTGGAAAGTAAGACGGGGGGCTAAGCAACATGTGCTTGACCTCTTTACAAGAAAGATTTTGTCAATGACATCTTCTCTTCCTCCGGAAGTCGCCTTGGAGATAGAGTTTATGAAGCTGTAATGTCAAGAGAGGCTGCTGATTCCATTGGCATTTGACGCTGTATCATTGCGGTTCTTATTGTCGAAGAATTATTATTGTTGTACAGTATTCATGCGCAGCGGTCTGTTTTTATACAGGCCGCTGTTTTTTATTTTTGAAGCAGCTGTTTCCGGACGATCGATCAGAAAATTAAATTTGAAATCGGGGGAGAAAAGTCTTATAATATATAGAAGCATAAATATTTTTGCATCTATTGTATGATGCAGGTTTTGTTGATTTTTCATGTCTATAGAGAAAACAATTCGGTACACTTGGAGTAGGGAAATGTCGGGATTTTTGCGAAAAAATGCGGGACAATCAATACGAAAAGAAGTGGCAAAATAATGTATGCTGGACAAAGCGGGAAAACGGCGGAGATAAGAAAGATTCAT
The DNA here is from genome assembly GCA_002319815.1 of Megamonas sp. UBA1799. GTDB lineage: Bacteria > Bacillota > Negativicutes > Selenomonadales > Selenomonadaceae > UBA1799. The sequence goes on along the minus strand of DCFR01000015.1, from coordinate 3,454 downwards.
ATAGGGTCTGCGCTTTATTAGGCAACGGAACAAGCTGGAATTGCGTTTTTCATGGTTGGATGCTACAAATTTTGAGAAGAAGTTAAAATTAATTTTCGTGATATATTAACAGTTGTAGAATCGTAGTGGAAAAATTTATATTCTTATATGAGATCAATGGTTTGGGGGAGATACATTGGAGGCTATAGGAAAATTTCAAGTTTATTATGAAAAAATAAATACAGAAGTTATGAAGATTCGAGAGAAAGAGGGATATACGAATTCATCAAAAGCTTTTACACACTGGTTTTTAGAAAAATTTGAAGATATGAATAGCCAAGATATTGCAGAGTCGATTATAGATGGTGATGGGGATAATGGAATAGATGCTATTGTTTTTTTAAATGATAGTTTGCGATTGTATCAATTCAAATTTCCAGATAAGGTAAAAAACATTGATAAGGCAATTGATGAGACAACTGTTCTAAAACTACATAATGGGTATAAGAAACTTACTTCAAATCGAAAACCTAAGAAAGCAAATGAAATTTTTTTGCATTTTTATGAATTGATAAAGGAAAAAAGTATTTTTAGTTATGAGTTTATTTTTGTTTCATATGGAAATGGTCTTAGTGAACATGCGAATGATAGTTTAAGTACGGTTATTGATAGTTTAAAGCAAGAAACTGGCAATGAAATAAAATATCAAGTAATAACTAAAAAGAAAATTTGCGATCGAATGGATAAAGCACAAAAGAAATATGCAATTGATATTCAATTGCGGTATGCTCGCTTAGATCCCAGTTATAATTTAGAGCAAGAGAGTAACTCTTGGTCAGGTTTTGCGAATGCGAAGGATATTCTTTCTGCGTGTAAAGATGTTATGGATGTTATTTTTGATGAAAATATTCGTTTGTATGAAGGAAATGTTCCGGTTAACATAGGGATTCGTAGAACTGCAATAGGTTCTGATTCCAAGTATTTTTGTTTTTTTAATAATGGGATAGTCTTTATTTGTGATAAATGTAATAATAGTACAGGAAACCAAAATGCGCGATTGTTAGCAGCATCGGTTGTTAATGGATGTCAAACTATAGTGACCTTGCAAAAAGCGAATGATGATGGATTATTGCAGGATGATGTCTTTATTCCTATAAGAATAATTGAGACAGAAGATTTTGATTTACGTGCAAAAATTACAGAATATTTGAATTCACAGTCAAAAATAAAAGACAGCTATTTTTTAGCAAATAATACTTTTGTGAAAGATTTGCAAAATCAGTTGCTTGATAAAGATTATTTTTTAGAGCGTCTTTTTAATGAGTACGAATATAAATTTCAATTGAAGAAAATTAATGAATATCCAAAGGATAAAATTTTAAAATTAGAAAAAACTATACAAATTTATGTTGCATTTTACATTAATGATTCTGCAGCAATTGCAAAGCGTGGAAAAAATGATTTATTTAATCGGGATGTTATAGATTCGCGGCTTTGCCAGATTTCTGCAGATAGGGTATTATGTGCATGTAAATATTACCAGAAAATTTCAGATAAAATCACTTTATATCGAAAATGTAGACGTTCAAAAAATAAAAATGTAGATTTTCTTGAATATATAGGAATTAATGTAAATAATTTAGACGATTATGATAATTTAATGAATAAATATGCTTTTCTTAATACAGGCGATTTATTATTATTGAATGCATTTAGTAATTTACAACGAAATTTATCTTATCAAAATATTGCGGATGATGCTTTAATAAAAGAGGCAATTGAAATTTGCAGTCACGCCATAAGCTTACATATGCCTAAAACAACAATACCGTCAGCAGCAACTAAATCGTCAGCGATATTTTTAAAAGTACAAGAAGCTTGTAGTGCTAATAAAGTAAAAACTAATTAATGCTATAGTTTATGTTAAATATATATCATATGTATGGTAGGCCTTTTCTTTAGTTGGTTATTAGTGGATATGGTGTATGTATCAAATAGAAGATTCCAAAATTATCAGATCTATGTCGAAGAAAGGTTATTTACCCGATAATTTTGCCTGTGAAAGTTTATTGAGCATTTGAAGGGGAAAAGTTCACTCATGCTGCATGAAATGCATCTAGGTTTCCTCCATTAGAGTCCAACTTTTTGTCCGTACTCCCGTGTCCTTTTATCTTATTAGTATCGCATAAAAAACGCTCCGCTTCCGCTGAGGGAAGGGAGCATTTTTATCACTGGGCTTTTTCGTCATCTGCTAGTTGCTGGTAAAAATAAGCATAAGCGTGCCGATAGGTGGTCAGCAGTTTGTCCATGCGGATTTTTTCATCAACTTTGTCCCATTCTTCCACGGGGATGCCGTCGGTGTGAATGTCAAATTCACGGCGGGCCCAGATGGCGGCCAGATCATGCGCTTGTTTTTCACGGGATATTCAATGTTATCGCCTCCAAAAAAAATTATAGCATAGCCGGTAGCGCCTTGTCAGCAGGCGCGGATAGTTCTTTCCCAAATGGGGAGATTTCAGTATAATAGAGGCAGAGGTGAGTATATGGCAAAGATTTTAATTCTGGGGTCCGGACCGGCCGGCGTATCGGCGGCTTTGTATGCTGTGCGCGGCGGAGTGGAAACCACCGTGATCAGTCAGGGGATCGGCGCGTTGGCCAAGGCGGAGCATATAGAAAACTATTATGGCTTTGCTGATGCCGTGAGTGGTCGGGAACTGGCCGAGGCCGGCATTTCCGGGGCTAAACGGTTGGGCGTGCAATTTGTGGCAGCCGAAGTGATTGGGCTGGGGATGAATGAAAATCTGACGGGTTTTCAGGTACAGACGACAGACAGTCGGTTCGAGGCCGACAGCGTTGTTTTGGCGACCGGCGCGGCGAGGCGTCAGCCGAAGCTGCCGGGCTTGAAGGAGCTGGAGGGCCGCGGTGTCAGTTATTGCGCCGTCTGCGATGCATTTTTTTATCGCGGCAAAGAGGCAGCGGTGCTGGGGGGCGGCGAATACGCCTTGCATGAAGCTGATACGCTGCTGCCGCATGCGGCGAAGGTGCATGTTTTCACCGACGGCAGCGCGCCGGAGGTTGATTTTCCGGCTGCCATGACGCTGCATACAGAAAAAATCACGGCAATTCAGGGTGAGAAGCGTGTCCAGGGGGTTGAACTGGCAGGGGGAAAGATCGTGCCGGTTGCCGGAGTATTTGTGGCTTATGGAACTGCGGGCAGTGGAGATCTTGCCCGGAAAGCCGGCGCGATTTTACAGGAAAACAGTATTGCCGTGGATCGCGCTATGGCGACAAATATTCCCGGATTGTTTGCAGCCGGCGATTGTACCGGCGGGCTGCTGCAAGTTGCCAAGGCCGTTTATGAGGGCGCTGTCGCCGGCTTGTCGGCTGTAAAATATGTGCGCCGTTCACACTGATCCGGTAAAAGCTTTCTGTCACATTTTGTGGTCACAGGAAAGACAAGGACCTCATCCACCGC
>DCFR01000011.1 GCA_002319815.1 Megamonas sp. UBA1799 | reverse complement strand
GGTTTGGTCTTTAAAGCACTCGTAGCGATACGAGTGCTTTTCGTTTGTTTTTTTGGAAAAAGATTGGCTGTTAGATTTTTGATTGTTGTTACCGGTCGGGGGGCTGGTTTTAGCCTTCTCCCGTTGGAGAAGGTGGCTGTGAACGCAGCGCAGCGAAGAGAACAGACGGATGAGGTCTTTGCTCGTGAAGCTGCAGTCAGCTGCGAAATTTACTTTAGCGGTTATTCTGCAAAAAAATAAATGTTGTGGTTAGGATACGATACTCGAAAAAGTATTATATCCTAACTACAACATTTATTATAAAAACGTTATTCGCCCTCAAGTACGGTACGCAAATAGACGGCGGGGTCAATGCGCATTTGATAAATCAGCGGGTACAGTTCCTTATCTTCAATGACGCATTCAACCGTATTCGATGGCGCTTCTCGCAGATCGACGACGAAGGGCTGGCTAAGTACGGTGGCATCCTGATTGGCAAAGACGCAGATAATCGGCGTGCGGGTATGCCCAAAGATTGATTTTTTGACGATAGCATAGCCAAGTTTTGTTTTTAGTACGGTACCCGTCGGATAAATCGCTACGTTATCGAAAAAGATGCGTAAAAGATCCATATCAAATTGGCCTACCGAGCAGGTTGTCATAATTTTATAGGCGATGTGCGGCTTGTAGGCAGGTTTATAAGGCCGACGACTGGTCAGGGCATCGTATACATCGGCAATGGAGACAATGCGGGCAAAGCGGTGGATACGTTCTCCAGCAAGCTGATTTGGATAGCCGGTCCCGTCCCAATGTTCATGATGCTGTGCAGCGATAGTCGCCAGCATGGTAGAAGAAGGACTTTGAATAGAGCGGAGTTTTTCCCGTCCAGCTTCCGGATGAAGCTGCATGATGGCAAATTCGCTTTGTGTCAGGCTGAACGGTTTATTAAGAATTTTTTTCGGCACAATGATTTTGCCGACATCGTGCAGCAACCCGCCCAGAACAAGGTCCAGTAAGTTTCGTTTCGAATAATGACAGTTGGTTCCCAGCATGGCTGCCAGAATGGCTACATTGACACTGTGGGAAAAGGTATAGGAATCATGCATGCGGATATCCGTGAGCTGCACGAGGTTATTCCGTTTGGAAAAAAGATCCATTAAAATAGTCTCAGAAATATCTTCTAAAGAGTTCAGGTCCATAGAAGCAGTTTCTTTTACTTGTTTAAAAGCATCAAAAACCTTATGAATGGCTGTCACACGAGTTCTTTCCTGCACAATATCGTCAGGCGGCTGTAAACTGAAAGACGGATTTAGGGACGTGACATTCATTTCTAAAATGCCGATTTTTTTTAAACGGGCAATGTATTGCTTGCTGATGGCTGTGCCGCGGGTCAAATAGCTGGCGCCTTTAGAATTGTAGATGCTTTGAGCGGTAACCATACCAGGGCGCAGTTTTTTGATAGGTAGATTAATCATAATAACACCTGCGACTTTCGTTGCAAAAAAAATATAACTAGTACACGATATTCCTATGATACAACATTTTTTTACAAAGTAAAAGAGGGGTAATATAACTATAAGGTATAGGATAGGAAGCCTTGTTTATTTAAATATGAACTTGTTTTTATACGTTTATTTCGATAAGAAGATGCATAAAAAGAGACTAAGTTCCTAAGTAAATTTGGCTAGGGTTCAGGCAGCATTAAAACCTCGGCTAAAATATGTCTGTTTATTGATAGACGCAGTGTTTTTTGATATACTAAGGAAAGTGTAAAAGGGAAAAGGGGAGTTGGAATGAAAAGCAGACGCAGCCGGAGAAAGCGCAGTTATAGGCGTCTTATTGTACTCACAATGGGTTTGGTTGTTTTGCTGCTCACGGGAACAGCGTATATGTTTTTCAATCGGGAGATTCCCCCAAACCGTCCGGCGGATTCGGAGCTGATGGCGTCAGATTCGGTTCTGCAAGTAATGATCATGGGCGTTGATCAACGGGCTGACGATGTCGGGCGCAGTGATACTTTGATGGTGCTTTCGGCTGATACAAAAAATGACAAGGCCTTTCTTTTGTCGATCCCGCGGGATACGCGGGTCTATATGGAAGGAAATGGTTATGATAAAATCAACCATGCGTATGCTTTTGGCGGACATGAGCTGACGAAAAAGACCGTGGAATCTTTGTTGGATGTTCCGATGGATTATTATATTGTCGTGGACGTGCATGCTTTTGAGCAGATGATTGATGCCATCGGCGGCGTGGATATTGATATCGACCAGCGGATGAAGTATGAAGACCCTTGGGATGATGACGGCGGGCTGGTCATTGATCTTTATCCTGGTCGGCAGCATTTGAACGGTGAGCAGGCGATGGAGTATGTCCGCTATCGCGATGAAGAGGGAGATATCGGGCGGATTGCCCGGCAGCAGAAGTTTATGCAGGCGCTGCTGGATCAGGCGGCATCGCCCCGGCTGCTGTTTAAGTTACCGGCGCTGCTCGAGGCCGTGAAGTCGGCGGTTCATACGAATTTATCAACGGTTGATCTGCTGCGCTTTGCCGCGATGCTGAAAAAGGTTCGTGAGCATGAGTTGACGGTGGCAACGCTGCCGGGAAAACCGGCATTTTTCCAGGACATCAGTTACTGGCTGCCGGATATCAAAGCCGTGCGTACAGAATTGGCTGGTATTCTGGGAGCGCCGATGGATGCAGATCGGACGGCCCGCGTGGATCAGGCGGTTTTGTTGTATGCAGCGGAGATGCCGAAGGGGCTGGAAGTTGTCGATGGTACCGTGATGACTAAAAAGGACGCGCGGAGCGCTGAAGCGGAGAAAGCGCTGCCGCCGGCGATGATTTCGGTGCGTGTGATCAATTCCAGCGGGATCAATGGCGCGGGGGCTGAGGCAGCGGCTGTTTTGCGCCGCAAAGGGTTTGTTGTTTCGGCGGTGGAAACGGGGACAACTTCTTCACGGGAGCAGACTTCCATCATGACCGCCGCGGATAATGTGGAACTTTTTTATGGGATGCCGTTTCCCTGTGTGATTATGGCAGGCGGTGAGCGAAAGCAGGCTGTCCTGAATATCGGAAAGGATTATAGAAGATGAGTATTTTACGGGTGACGGGGCTCGGCAAATCCTTCGGGATTATGGAGCTTTTTCACGATGTGCAGTTTTCGGTCGCCGGAGGCGAGCGCGTGGGTTTTGTCGGGGCCAATGGCGCCGGCAAGACAACGCTGATGCGCTGTCTGCTGGGGCAGGAGGAATATGATGCCGGGACGGTGCAGCTTGACAGTGCGGCAACAATTGGCTATGTAGAGCAGCAGGCGCAGCTGGGAACCGGAACGCTGTACGATGAATTTAAGACAGCCTTTCAGGATATTCTTGATCTCGGTGAACGCAAACGGGCGATGGAAAAAGAAATTGCCCAGGGAGCAAGCGAGGAAGCGCTGGCGACGTATAGCCGGCTGGTAGAACGCTTTGAACATCTTGAAGGATATGATTATGAGAGCCGTATCCGAAAAATTGCTTTTGGTCTGGGGTTTACGGATGAAGATTTCACACATAGCGTAGAGCATCTTTCCGGCGGACAGAAAACGCGGGTGTGCCTGGCAAAGGCGCTGCTGCGGGAGCCGGATTTTTTATTTCTGGATGAGCCGACGAATCATTTGGATATCGGCATGATTGAATGGCTGGAGGGATTTTTGACTTCGTATCGCGGTGGCGTACTGCTTATTTCGCATGACCGCTTTTTTCTGGATCGGGTGGCCACGCGCATTGTGGAACTGGATCACCATACAGTGACAAGTTATGAGGGGAATTATTCTTATTTTCTGCGCGTTCGCACGGACCGGAGGACGGCGCTGGAATCGGCTTGGGCAAAGCAGCAGGAACATATTCGACAAACAGAAGAATATATTCGTAAGTATAAAGCCGGGATTAAATCTAAGCAGGCCCGTGGCCGGCAAAGTCAGCTGAACCGGCTGGAACGCATCGTACTGCCACCGGAAGCGGCGGCATTTGATTTTTTTGCCTTTCATACGCCAACGGAATGCGCGCAGCGGGTGGCCGAATTGGAGGATGTGTCGGTAGATTTTGATGGATACACTGTGTTTTCGCATTTATCCTTGCTGGTGCGGCGGGGCGATGGCGTGGCTATTGTCGGTCCGAATGGCGCTGGCAAGACGACTTTGCTGCGGTTGCTGATAGGGGAATTGGAATCGCCAACGGGCCGGGTGAAAATCGGCAGCCGGGTGAAAATCGGTTATTTTTCGCAGCAGCATGAGGGACTGCATATGGAGCAGACGGTGCTGAATGAGATTGTTTATGAATTTGGCTGCGATGAGGAACAGGCCCGGAAGTATCTGGGGGCGTTTTTGTTCCGGGGCGATGATGTCTATCGGCGCATTGGTGATTTGTCGGGCGGCGAGCAGTCCCGGCTGGCATTTTTGAAGCTTATGCTCACGGGTGCCAACTTTCTGGTGCTGGATGAGCCGACGAATCATCTGGATATTCCGGCGAAGGAAGCAGTGGAAGAAGCGCTCATGGCGTTTCCGGGGACTTTTATTGCCGTATCGCATGATCGCTATTTTCTGAATAAAGTGGCAAACTGCACGATGGAATTGGCAGCGGGCGTGTTGACGGAGTATGATGGCAATTATAGTTATTATCGGGAGAAAAAAGCGCTGGCTGAAGCCACAGCGGCGGAAGCGGCTGCAGCAACAGCGGTGCGGACACAAAATCGTCCGTCCGAGGAGAAAAAGTCTGTGGTCCATGCGCGTACGGGCAGTGCAAAAAACAGCGCAACTGCGGGAATCAGCGAGGCCAGACGAGAAGAGATGGCTGCGCGGGCTGAGGCGGAGATCGCCATGGCGGAGGCCGAACTCCGGATGCTGGAGCAGGAGATGAATGATCCGGCTTTGCAGAGCGATCCGGAGAAAAGCCAGCAAATGGCAGCGGCGTACGCCGCCAAGGAACAGGAAATAGCAGCGCGTTATGAAACATGGGCCGAGATTACCGGCGATTGAAAAGTTTATGAGTACGGATCGTGGGAGAAAACACAGCGCGGCAGAAAGCAGGGGTAAATCGATGGAGAAGCTTGAGGGGACAGTTGATAGTATTATATTTTCTAGTACCGACGGCAACTTTACCGTATTCCGCTTGCGCCCGGCGAACCAGCAAAGCACCGTCGTGGTAACCGTGCGCACGGAGGCGCCGCTGCTGGGGCAGCAGCTTTCACTGGAAGGGAGCTGGCTGCAGCATCCCCGTTTTGGCGAGCAGTTTCAGGCGCAGCGGATGCTGGCGACTGCGCCGGCCAGTGTGGCGGGTATTGAAAGATTTTTGGCCTCCGGTGCGATCACCGGGATTGGGCCGGCAATGGCCAAGCGGATTGTCGCCTGCTTTGGGGATGAGGCGCTGGAGGTTATTGAAAAACAGCCGAAGCGGCTGCAGCAGGTGGAGGGAATAGGTCCGAAAACAGCGGAAAAAATTTATCAGTCTTATCATGCACAGACCGAGCTGCGGGATGTCATGCTCTGGCTGGAAACGCGGGGCGTATCCGGGGCCTACGCGGCAAGAATATACAAGCAGTATGGATCTTTTGCGCTGGATATCTTAGACAAAGATCCCTATCGGCTGGCGCGTGAAGTGTCGGGCATCGGTTTTTTGACTGCCGATGCCATCGCCAAGGCCGGCGGCGTGGCGGAGACGGATGATTCCCGGATTGCCGCTGGCATCGGTTATGCTTTGTCGCTGCTGGCGGCATCTGGCGATTGTTGTATGCCGCAGGAGCCGCTGGTGCAGAAAACGGCGCAGCTGTTGGGGACGGCGCGGGAGCTGGTGCGCGAAGTGATGCAGAGCGAGCTGGCGCAGGGCCGTTTGGCAACGGAGAGTCTGGGCGGGGAACTTTTTATTTATCCGGCTTATTTATATGAGGCGGAAAAGGAGACGGCTGAGCGGCTGGCTTATTTGCAGGCACAAGCGGATCCACTGTCGGTAGCCGATCCGGCGATTCTGGTCAAGGAATGGGAACAGGCCAATGAGGTCACGTTGTCTGAGGGCCAGCGCGCCGCGATGACAGCGGCTCTTTCCTGCGGCGTATTTGTGCTTACCGGCGGACCGGGAACCGGCAAAACGACGGTTGTCCGTGGGATGCTCGATGTGCTGGAGCAGCAGGGGATGGCTATTTTACTGGGTGCGCCGACCGGCCGCGCGGCCAAACGCCTGGCGGAAACAACCGGTCGGACGGCAGTCACGGTTCATCGTTTGCTGGAGGCGCAGGGCGGCAGCGATGACGGTTCGATGTTTGGCCGGGACGAAGATGATCCGTTGGAGGCTGACGCGATCATTCTTGATGAAATTTCCATGATGGATATTGTGCTCATGCGGCATTTTCTGGCGGCGGTTCCGCCGGGATGTCATGTGATTCTCGTCGGCGATGCCGATCAATTGCCGGCCGTTGGTCCGGGGGCCGTGCTGCAGGATATTTTGCGGGCGGGAACGGTGCCGAGCGTGCGGCTGACCGAGATTTTTCGGCAGGCGGCGGAAAGCGCGATTGTGCGCAATGCGCATGCCATCAATGCGGGGCGTATGCCTTTTTGCGCGCCTAACAGCGATTTTGAGTTTTTGCGGCTGGACAGCTCTGCGCAGACGGCGCAGTTGGTCGTGGAACTTTGTCAGCAGCTATTGCCGGCCGACGGGTTTGATGCTTTGGCGGATGTGCAGGTTTTGTCGCCGATGCATCGGCAGGACTGCGGCGTTGATAACCTGAACCGTTTGCTGCAGGCGGCGCTGAATCCGCCGTCGCTGTGCAAACCGGAAATTCCTTTTGGCAGTGTGGTGTTTCGTCAGGGGGACAAGGTCATGCAGATTCGCAATAACTATACCAAACGGGTGTTTAACGGCGATATTGGCTTCATTGCCGAGATCTCGCCGGAGCAGCTGACCGTGCGTTTTAGTGAGGAAATCAGCGTCGATTATGCGAAAAATGAGCTGAGCGAGCTGCAGCCGGCTTATGCCATGAGCGTCCATAAAAGCCAGGGGAGCGAGTACCCAGTGGTCGTTCTGCCTTTGGTGCCCGGGCATCGGGTGATGCTGCAGCGCAATCTGCTCTATACGGCGGTTACCAGAGCCCGGGAACGGGTGATTTTGCTTGGCAGTCAGGCTGCGCTGCGCACGGCTGTAGAAAATGATCGGACGAAAAAGCGCTGCACGCTGCTGGCGGAGCGGCTGAATCACGCATTGGAGTGATGCGGAGCGGGAGGATAAGTTTTATGGGAGCGGTGCTGGAAGTCTTGGCAAATTTTATATTTCCGCCGCACTGTCCGGTTTGTCAGGCGTATGTGCCGCAGCGCGGCGGTTGGTGCCAAGACTGTCTGACGGTTACTTTGCGTCCGCATCGGCTGCCGCTGGACCCGGCAATGCTGTCGGCTCTCGATGCTGCCTGGGCGCTCGGCAGCTATCATGGCACACTGCGCGGTCTGATACACCGGTTGAAATATCAGCGGCAGAGATCCGTGCTGCCGGCGATGCAGACGCTGCTGACCGCAGCCTCTCCCTGGCTGTCGCAGGAAATCGTTCCCTGTGCTATGGCCGTGCCAGTGCCGCTGTATGCGGCAAAAGAACGGGAACGCGGTTTTAATCAGGCGGAGTTGATTTTTCAGGAATGGCTGCTGAAAAATGGTTGGCAGTGGCGGCGAGCCCTGCAGCGTAGGCGGGCAACGCTGCCGCAATATGGTCTGGCTGCCGAGGCGCGGGCGCAAAATATGCGCGGCGCTTTCTTAGCAGCGGCGGATGCTGCCGTACAAGGCAGCGATGTGTTGCTGGTCGATGATATTCTTACAACCGGATCGACGCTTTTTGCCGGAGCGCTGGCTTTGCGTGCGGCCGGCGCGCGGTCGGTGCGCGCGTTGGTATTGGCCAGTGACCGGCAGTGAACCGAGAAATATTACGGAATACTTGCTCTTGATAAAAAAATCATTTATAATAAAAATAAATGGATGGTAATACTGGATGAACAATGGGGGTGTGAAATGTGGGATTACAGTTACAAAACTGTCTGGCCTGTGGGCGGGTGTATGTTGATACAGGTCTGGGCATGTGTCGTGATTGCTATGAAAAAGAATTACAGCAGGAAGACAAAGCTGCTTCGTATGTACGCGATAATCCGCGTTCAACGGTCAAGCAGATATGCGATGGGACAGGGGTTAAGGAACGTGTCGTCATGCGAATGATTAAAGCCGGACGGTTTGTCAGTGGTAATATTGCTTATCCTTGTGAATCTTGTGGTGCAATGATTACGCGCGGTCGTTTGTGTGACAAGTGTAATCAGGATCTTTTAAAACAGGTTGAGGAGCAAAAACTTAGGAAAGTAGCGCAAAATGTAGGAGCTTCCGGACGGGGAATGTATTCCAAGGATATGGGATTGTCTGGACCTACAGATAAGCTATAAATTTGTGATATAATGAGAAATATCGTGAATAGAAGAGAAAATATATACTTTTATTGAAAAAGCAGGGATTAAGTTTCTTGCTTTTTTTTTCGATAAAATTATATAAATATTGTAAAATAATTTGAGCTTTTTGAATTAAGCAAGAAGTATGAAGGATGGTGAAAGTGTGATGATTGTCAATAATACCTTGCAAGCACTTGCAGGGGCATATACTAAAACAACGGCATCTTCGATAAAAAATACGGCGCAGGTAGCATCGATAGCATCTGCGCAGCAGGATGAAATTGTTCTCTCAAAAGAGGCACAAGACTTTAGTTTTACCTTGCAAAAATTGAAAAGCATGTCTACTTATGTTAGAACGGATAAGATAAATTATTATGAGAACCAGCTTGCAAATGGAAATTATACTGTCAACGCGGAAGATGTTGCGGGCAAAATGTTGCAGATGCGCTATTAATTAGGAGGTTTAGATGTATGTGGCAGGAGCTGGTGACAATTTTAACGAAACTGTCTGAAAACTATACAAAACTTTTGCAATTGAGCCGGGAGAAGCATACCGCGTTAATCACGGTTGATCTTTCAATGTTGGAGGTGTTGCTCCATAAAGAAGAAGAAAATGTTTCACGGATTCAGACGTTGGAAAGTAAACGTAGGGAACTTGTGATTGATTTGTCGAAACAATATATAGATATACGCTCGGATTCACGAATGTCCGATTTATATGCACATGCATCCAAAAACTTGCAGCCAATTTTACAGCAATGCCATCAAGACCTCAGCGTATTGCTTATGAAGGTCCAGGAAACAAGCGATAATAACACAATACTGATTACTGGTGCGCTTTCAGCTGTGCATTATCAATTGAATCGTTTAGGACAATCGGTTGTAGAGCCTGCTTATGGAACGCACGGACAAGAGGTCGTTTCTTTGAAGAAAAAATTTGATTTTCTAGCATAAGGAGCGATATATATAATGAAAGAAATTCTTGATATTTTACGGCAGGAATTGGTCCTTTGTACGCGGAGCTGTGAAATTAGCTCTCAACAGCAGACTATGTTAGCTGGACAAATAGATGACGCATCGGTTGATGCCATTGTTCATATGATGGATCCAATTTTACTGCAAATGCAGCGGATCGAACAGCGAAAGGATAATCTTCTTTTGCAGTTTGGACATAAAACACTTCAAGGACTTTTGGATCGACAGCCGTTATCAGCAGAAAAAACATTGGCGGGTCATCTTATGGAAAAGCTTACTGTTCGTTTGGAAGCTTTACAACGCATAAATAGGCAGAATCAGATGCTCTTACAAAAACAACGGGAGTATATTGATTTTAGTATTAATGTTATCATGCGGATTTCTACTGGAACTATCTACGCGTCTTGTGGTAATGTGGGGTCGGAAATAACACATGTGAAAAAAATATTTGATCAAACAGTTTGAAAAAAGGGTGAGAAATCATGTCGATACGATCTACATTTGCCGGTCTTAATACAATGTACCGGGGCATCAGTTCCAGCCGATTATCGCTGGATACGGTTGGCCACAATATTACAAATGCAAGTACAACAGGATATTCACGTCAGAGTGTGAATTTAGTTACTACGAATGCTGATGAGGTTTATACGGTAAACGGCCAACAGCTGATCGGCACCGGCGATGATGCCGCTTCCATTACCCGCGCACGCAATGTATATGCGGATAAGCAATACTGGAAGGAAAACGGTACAAATAGCTACTATACAACAACGCAAACAAATTTTGATAAAGTGGAAGCAATATTTAATGATTCAAATAATACGGGCATCGAAAAAGCTTTAGAAGATTTTTATACTTCATGGAATGATCTTTCCAGCAATGCGAGTACGACGAGCAATCGGACGACTGTCATCAGTAAAGGGCAGGTACTGGCGGATCGTGTGACTACAGCAACGACACAGCTGCAAAATCAAATCCAGTCAAATTATGATGACCTTAAAACGAACGTTACAAAAGTGAATGAAATTACGGATCAGATTGTAAGCCTTAATAAAAATATTGCATCTATCGAAGCAACAGGTGCTAATGCTAATGATTTGAGGGATACTCGTGACAATTTGGTGGATGAATTATCTGGATATATGAGTGTAAATGTGTATGAAGACGCTTCAAATGGCATGTATAGTATTGTAAGTAATGGAGCGTCTTTGGTAAGTGGTGTCAGTAAATTGAATCTTAAACTGTCCGATGGAACTTCGAATAGTACTTATGGAGTTACAGATTACAGTTTAGAGATAGAAGAAACCGGGACGGGATTTTCGGCTGGCAGCGGTACACTGCAGGCAGAATACGATGCTATTGATAAAGATAAGGGCTATATTGATAATATGTCGGATATTGCTGGTTTTTTGATGACTACATTTAATGACCAGCATAAGGCTGGTTATGGTATTAGTAATTCAGCTATTGATGTTACCAAAACCAACATTAACTTCTATGGAGACAATGATACGACTTATACTTGGGACAGTACCAACGATGCTGTAACGGCCACGCCAGCTAGTGGAACGGCTTCCACATTGAAGGGCGTGCAGATTATTGCAGCATTGGCAGTCAATAGCAAACTTACGGGGACAGATGGTACTAGCTATGTGGCTGCCTGCGGAGGGACAACGCAGGGGACCGGTTCTATTGACGATACAACTGATTCTGATAGTTATACAATTGTTACCGTACCAAGCGGTTCTTATACGACGGGAAGTACGGTTACTGCTATTGATGGGGTGACTTTAGATAATTCTGTTACTTTAAAAGAGGGTGATAAAATTGTCGTGCAGATTGCCAATAAAAAGAAAACGGCTACAGTATCTACGGCAAACGGTACGGCAGACGGCAGCAATGCTACTCTTATGAGTACTTTATTTAACTCAGAACAAGCGTCTACGGTAGACACTGCGTCGGACCGTTCTGTTGGCACGGGTTCTTTAAACAGTTATTATAACACAGCAATGACGCAAATGGGTGTAGACTCTACCGCTATTGATGATAAAGCTTCTTCACAGGAAACTATTATGACGCAAGTGAATACATGGCGGACTTCAACTTCAGGTGTAAATTGGGATGAAGAACTTACGAATATGATTAAATTTCAGCAAGGCTATAATGCTTGTTCGCGTTGCCTGACAACGATGGATGAAATGCTGGACAAATTAATTAATAGTACCGGTTCGGTAGGAAGGTAAGGTGAAACTGGAATGAGAATCAGTAGCACACAAATGACGAATAATTATCTTAATCAATTAAACCGCGCTTATGAACAGCAAACCAAGCTTATGGAACAAAGTGACGGCAGCAAACTCCACCGAGCATCGGATGATGCGGTAGCTTATTCCAAGTATTTGAAATATCAAAATTCAAAAACGGAAAATACACAATATCAGTCGAACGTTAAAACTGCAATTTCATGGATGAAAAATTCCGATTCTTCCTTGGTCGATATTACTGATTGTTTTTCAACAGTAGTCGCCAAGACAAATGCGGCGGCCAATACGACGAATAATGAATCTGATATGACTGCAATTGCCAAGGAAATGCTATCTATGGTTCAGCAATCTGTGTCGGATGCAAATGCGCAGGTGAATGGCAGATATCTTTTTGCGGGACAGTCGGATTTGGTACAGCCGTATACGATGTCAACGGATACGGTGAACCGTGGGCTTACGAAAACGCTGGATGATACGCAGCAGAATTTTTTTAACAGTGACAGCACAAAAACTGTTTCACAGATGCTTACACTTACAGGCAGTGATGGTAATGTCTATTATGCAAATACCCGAACCGGAAAAGTATATACAGAAAAATTTATGACTAGTGGCTATAAAGATAAGATAGCAGCCGGACAGACAAAGGTAACGGATGCAGACGCCGTGGGAGATATTGGGACTGTTTCAGTTAGTGATAATTTCAAGAACACGGGCGAGATTACTACGGCTGGTAGCAGCTGGTCAAAAGATATTACTGTTGATAGTGCAACAGTAAGTCTTAGCTTTAAAACCGTCAGTCAGCAGATTGTCAGCTACAGTGGAGATGATAAATACATTTCTATGGTGAAGCAAAACGGCGCGCAGGATCAGACCGCGGACACAGTTAATGTAACAGGGCAGGATGTATTCGGTTCAGATATTTTTGACGATGCCAATTCAGGGAATTCAAATTCTGGGGCCGCAGCGCTGAATGATATGCTGACCATACAGGCACAGACGGCCGGAGCTCAATACAGCTGGCTGTCAACCGATGGCATTACATTGGCAAACAACTCATATAATACGGTTAATACGGCAGAGACAAAACTGGCGACGCGTCAGCAGGCTTATACAGATGTTCAGACGATGCTTACCTCACAGGGGACGGCCATTACGGGAGATATTTCTTCAGTGGCTGATACCGATGTGGCAGCATTGGCAGTTCAGCTCATGACAGCAGAAACTATTTACAACATGTCGCTTTCAGTAGGCAGTAAGGTATTGCCAAAGTCACTGGTGGATTATCTTTCTTAAAACAATAATAGTCATATGAAATATTGGATTACCATTAAATTTTTTCAATAGAACCAAGAAGGCAGGATTTTTCTCAGGGAAAGGTGAAGTATAATATGCTGTATGTCAACGTACGCCATACGCTACCAAGGATTGGTCTGCATACACAGTTGGCATCATTGTCGAGTCATGTAAGATCGGCTGAATTGCATACAACTTATGTTGCTCCGCGGGCAGATGTTCATGCTACTGCGGTGAAAATAGATATTGATTCTTATCCGAGTCGCCATGCTTATGGCGCCTCGACAATGGATGATTTCACCCGGGAAAATGGCCAACAAGGGCTAGCGGATATTCAACAGGCAACATCTTCGCATACGCAAGCGGCGTGGGATGTAATTGAAAACGGCGCTCGGCCTGGCGGTTCCAATGAACTTATCAATCAGGCCAAAGAAAAATTGGCCGGTCAGATTGCAAAGCAGCGTTATGTTGAAGTACAGGCAATTCCCGATCCGACGTTAACAGTTACTCCATCAGTGGTGCAGGGAAATATTGATACCGGCAGGGATGAAGTTACCACACAGACATACCCAACTGCAGATGTTACATTTAACCCAGGTAAATTTTCGGTTTACCTTGAGCAGCAAGGGACAATGCATATGTGGACGACCGAAGGTCAGTATGATATTTATGCATAATGGAGGCAAGAAAATGAAAAGAATTAAGACCCTGAGATTTGGCGAGATTGAAGAGGATGAAAGCAAAATCATTCATTTTGCACAAGGCCTGCCGGCTTTTGAGGAAGAACATGAATTTATTC
The DNA here is from genome assembly GCA_002319815.1 of Megamonas sp. UBA1799. GTDB lineage: Bacteria > Bacillota > Negativicutes > Selenomonadales > Selenomonadaceae > UBA1799. The sequence goes on along the minus strand of DCFR01000011.1, from coordinate 6,762 downwards.
TTGTTTTGCAAACAATGGACAATCCATATGTATTTCTGCAATCGATAAAAACGCCGGAACTGGCATTCCTTATGACCAGGCCGTTTGTGTTTTTTCCTGCGTATGAATTTACTTTGCCGGAGACGATACGTGAACAGCTTGGCTTAAAAGATTTAAACGATTTAGATGTCTACACGTTGATTACGATTCCTGACGGTAATATTCAACAGATGACAACAAATCTGTTGGCGCCTATTGTGCTTAACAAATGTAACTATGAAGCACAGCAAGTGATTTTAGAAAAAACCAATTATATGACGAAGCATGCATTGTTTCCTCAATCGGAAATGTCCGAAAAGGGGGAAAAATAATGCTGGTACTTACACGAAAACCTAAACAGCAGATTATGATCGGCGATAATATTATTATTAATGTAGTGGAAGTGCAGGGAGACAATGTTCGCATTGCGATTGAAGCTCCGAAGGAAATTAAAATTTATCGAGGCGAAATTTACCGGGCTATTCAGGAGGAAAACCGTAAGGCTGCTGATCAGCCTTTGCAGTTAGACTTAGCACAGGTAATGCCCCGTCAATGATTTTTTGCGAGTGGACTCACAGATCATTGATACAAGGGATTGAGATATGAATATTTTTATTTGTAGGATTTTCTATGGAGGGATATATCATGATTGGTAGAGTTCAGGATGTAGTGTTGGCAGCCGTGGCGATTGGCGCTGCCGACACGGCAAAAAACCAGACGAGCAATGGAGGGGAACAGGTTTTTTTTAACACGGAATTGCCTGCTGAGGATGTGGATAATCAGGCACAAACGTCGGATGCAGCAGAACCGGGGACTGTACAAACAAACAAGGATCAAAAGAATGAGACCAAGCAGCCTAAGGGCAATTTGGACGAAAAAACAGTTAGCCAAATGACTAAAGAACTAAATAAGCTAATGAGCAAAATTAATTGTGACTTGGAATTCCAGTATCATAAGGAAGTTAATGTGATGTCGGTGAAAATGATTGACAAGAGTACACAGGAAGTGATTAAAGAATATCCGCCGGAAGATATGATTAAAGGAATGATCAAAGCCAAGGAATGGATTGGCGCTTTCCTTGATCGCAATGCATAAAAGGAGGTATAAGTCATGGGAGTAAAGGGTATATACGGATTGAGCGGATCAGGTATTGATGTCGAGTCGCTTGTAAAAGTTGGTATGATGACTAAGCAGTCAGAATATGACAAAATGTATAAAAAAGAAATTCAGGAGACTTGGCAAAAAGAAGCATACGCTTCAATATACACAGATTTGGCAACTTTTAAAACAACAGTATCGACTTATAATAAAGAATCAACTATGAATGCCATGACCACTTCAAGCAGTAATACTTCTTCCGTAACGGCTACGGCTAATGGCGCAGCTGCTGCAATGTCTCATTCGGTCAAGGTAAGCAGTCTGACATCTAATGCGTATCTTCTTTCAAAGAACGCTATTACAAGAAATAGTATGAGCAGCTCATCAACATCGAGTATCTATCTTAGAGATGTAGTCTTTGGCAGCCTTACACAAAATACGGATGGTACTTATTCAGTTCAGAAGGAATTGGGGACTTATTACAATACTGGCGGCAGCACGACGAATATTGTAAAAGTAGTCGATCCAACAAATAGTTCCAATACGTATAATTTGTCGGATTTGTCAACGACTGACGGTACAACCTACACTTTGGGGGGGCAAAGCTATTCGTTAAGCGATTTGTCTTTTAAAGTCAGCAGCGACGGCGGTTCGAATTATACGACGGTTGCCGGCTCGTCTATGCGGATTAACACAACGAGTACAACTTCCGGCGGGACGACGGCCTATACCATTGATTCTGCAACCGCATATACTTCCGCTACAGTGAATGGGACAGATACTGCATTGAGTTATACGTTGAGTGATGGATCTTCTACGGCTACGATTAGTTATACGTATGCCGATCTTTATGGAGGAAAGACATTAAACGATCTGGCTGCAGACATTAATGATCAAAATCTTAATATTACAGCTAATTATGACTCAACTAACGATGCATTTAGTTTGTATAATAATACTGGTGGAACAAGCAATACGATTGGTATTACTACGCTGACGGATACTACAAGTGCGTTGTTCAATAATTTGCAATTGGCGTCAACTGACGGCACAACTATGGAGGACAGCGCAAGAACTTTTACGACGAATACAGAAAATACTGTGGCTGGAGTTAGTGGATCTGTTACTATTGATGGTAAAACATACAGTAATCTTACGAGCAATAAATTGACGGTGGCAGGGGTATCTTATACGTTTCTGCAGCCGACGGATTCCAATGCAAGTGTTACGGTAACGCAGGATACGGATACTGTCATTTCCACTGTTAAGCAATTTATTACGGATTACAATAAGATGTTGGATGAACTGAATGACAAGTATTACGAAGACCAATATTCTGATTATGAACCACTTACCTCTAGTCAGCAGTCATCTATGACGGCAACGCAAATTAGTGAATGGAATGAAAAAGCGAAATCAGGGATGCTTTACCATAGCAGTATTTTACGTTCTACCATCAATAATATGCGTGAGGCAATTTATACGCCTGTGGACAGTGTAGACAGTAATTATAATTCTGCTTCAGCGATAGGGATCAGTTCATCGACAAATAAAGGACATCTGACGTTGGATGAAGATACGTTGAAGGAGGCATTGGCCGCCGATCCGGATTGTGTGTATCAGATTTTTGGATCAATGCAGGACAGTGATTCGAGTGAAGCTTCTATAAAATCAAGTGACTATTCAAACACTGGTATTGCCAATCGGCTTTATTTTGATGTGACAACGAACAGCCTTTCAGAACTTTCCGATTATGCCGGAACCTCAGATGAGACGGATGATTCCAGTTATCTAGGCACATTGATTACCAATCTGCAAACAAAAATGAGTAATTTTAAAGTGCAGATGGATGCATATGAGGATTTGCTTTATTCGAAATATGATGCCATGGAGACGGCTATTGCTACGTTGAGCTCGCAACTTAGCAGCATTACTGGCAGCACCAGTAGTAGTTGATGTGGAAATAAGGTGGACTTGCTGTTAATGGGAATCAGGAGGAGAAATAATGATGAATGCGGCAGCAGAAGCATACAAAAGGCAGCAGGTTATGACGGCTACGCCGGAGATGTTGACGTTGATGCTATATAACGGGGCGCTGCGCTTTATGACAGAAGGCATTGGGGCTATAAAAGAGGGAAAATATGAGCAGATGAATATTTCATTGCAGAAGGCGCAAAATATCATTTCGGAGTTTCGCGTTACTTTAAAGATGGAATATGAAATATCGCATCAATTATTGCCTTTATATAACTACATTTATGACCGATTGGTCGAGGGGAATCTCAAGGCTGATGCTGGTCCGGTAGAAGAGGCAAAGGGCATTTTGACAGAACTCAGGGACGCTTGGGCCGGCGCGATGAAGAAAGCGCGTCAGGAAAAGAGTGTGTCCTGATGGCGACAATAAATGAACAGGTTCGTGATCTGTGGGGTCGGTATTATATGGTAACGCTGGATATGCTGAAATTTATCGATAGGCAAAAGATTGATGAATTTCTGGAATTGGTGTCGCAGCGGAAAAAATTGGGCGATATGCTGGACTCGTTGCCCGATACAGAGTATAGGCAGACAAGGGAATGTCAGGTTTTATTTGAAAAAATCAGGCCGCTTGATATGCAAATCATTTATAAGGCGAAAAGTTGGCTTAATAAATCCAAACGGCAAAACTTGGCCGTGCGGAGTTATGATTTGATTGGTAACAATCCCTTGGGTCATCGTTTTAATCACAAATATTGATAAAAATTAAAGTTTCGTTAAATCGCTTGTTGCCACTTAAGAATCTATTGAAAGATACCGATATTATAAATGTAGGATGTATGAATTAGCTGGGGTTTTGTAGTAAATGAGTCAGGTGAAGGCGGCTTTGCCTCGCTAGCAGCAAAAAAGTGTTTGCTTGCCTTGTTAACTATGGAAAGCGCGGGCAGGGATGCTCGTGAAATAAAAAATATTTTAAAAAGCCAAGGAGGAATTTATTATGGCAATGGTAGTTAAAAACAATATGTCGGCAATCAACACGTTGAACATCCTGAACAAGAACACGAGCGCGCTCAGTAAGAGCCTGCAGAAGGTTTCTTCGGGTATGAAAATCAACAGTGCGTCGGATGATGCTTCCGGGTATGCAATTTCGGAACGTATGCGTACGCAGATCCGGTCTCTCGATCAGGATAAGCAGAACACTGAAAACGGCAGCAGCATGATGAAAGTAGCTGAAGGCGGTGTAAGTTCAACGGTTGATATTTTGAAGACTTTAAAAGAAAAGGTCATCAATGCAGCCAATGACACAAATACGGATTCTGATCGGCAGACGATTCAGAAGGAACTTGATCAGTCAATTGACCAGATTAATGATAACGCCAGCGTTACTTTTAATGGTCAGTATCTGGTGGATGGTTCGCACAACAGCGCAGTTACGCAAACAACTACGGCTTTGACAAATCAGAGCCTCGGTACTGCTACTGTGGGCACTACAAAAATTACAGCGCTTACAAGCCGGACTGGTACTAGCTTGCACATTAACAGTACAGATTCGGTTACGGTGTCATTCGTTTCGCAGGGTAAGACGTATACGACGACAGTAACGGTTGGCAGTTGCTCTTTGAGTGACATTGTTTCGAATGCCGGCAGTAAGGCAACTGGGGCTGCAGCTACGATTTCTATCACGGAAGGAGCTTCAACAGCTACTTCTTTGGTTGGTAAGGATGCTTCTGGTAATAACGTGTATACTGCCAGCGGTTCAAATGCGATTACGATTGGCTCCGCGAAGAGCGGTATTGATGGCCAGATTGCCGGTTTGACGATCAGCGTTACCGATAATACGGGTAAGGTCAATAAATCGGCCAATGCTTCATTGGATGCGTTTTCTGAGGAAATTCGGGCGCAGGATACATCGTCCGATAATTCCATTGTACTGCAGGTTGGTACAAAGGCCAGTGTTTCAATTAAAGCCGGCCTGACAGATATGCGGGCGACAGCATTGGGCTTGCAAGGTACTGATGGTTCTACATTAAGTGTAGCAACGCAAACTAAGGCGAATGCTGCTATCAATGTTATTGACAATGCGATTCAGAAGGCGCTGGATCAGCAAACGACAATCGGCTCGATTGAAAGTCGGTTGGAATACACGGCCAGCAATTTGACTACGGCGAGTGAAAATGTAACGAGCGCCGAGTCCACAATCCGCGATGCCGATATGGCCAAGGAAATGACGGAGTACACGAAGAACAATGTTCTTATGCAGGCGGCGCAGTCCATGTTGGCGCAGGCAAATCAGAATAGTTCCAATGTGTTGAGTTTGTTGAAATAAGTAGGTTTTACTACCAAATGACAGGGCCTCCTTCGGGGGGCCTTTTTTTATCGAGTTATTTTTTCGCTTTTTATACATAGGTATGCTAAAATTAAAATAATAATGTCAGATCCAGTTTTTTTATTGGGAAAGTATCAGGTTCTGACTTTACAGCGCAAAAAGGAGATAGAAATGAAAATATCTGCTTGTTATATTGTAAGAAATGAAGCTGCAACTATAGAAAGGTCGATTGCCAGCATATATAAAAGCATAGATGAATTGCTGGTCATTGATACGGGATCGACGGATGATACGGTGGCGATTGCCGCAAGATGCGGGGCGAAAGTACTGAAATATCACTGGCAGGAAGATTTTTCTCAAGCCAGAAATTTTGCGATTGATGCGGCAACTGGTGATTGGATTATTTTTTTGGATGCAGATGAATTTTTTACTCAAGATACTTTACAGAATCTTCGGCAGGTAATTCAGAAACATCAACAGGCCGATGCATTATTGGTTCAGCGTACCGATATTGATGCGGATCAAGCTGATAAGATTTTAGGGGTCCTCTTTGTGTTGCGGATGTTTCCTCGTCGCAAGGATTTGCGCTTTGTCGGCCGTATTCATGAAGAGCTGCGTATTGCGGGGGCGATGATTGAACAGCCAGTTTTTGTTCCATCGGAAGAATTGCGGTTGATGCATACTGGTTATTCAACTTTGTTGAATCGTGCTAAAGCGGAACGGAATTTACAACTGTTGCAACAGGAATTGGCAGAAACAAAAGAACCGGAGCGATTGTACGGCTATTTAGCGGATGCCTGGCTTGGCGTAAATGACACTGTACAGGCCATGAAATATGCACGGCTTGATGTGGCGCAAGGGCGGCGACCTGTGACTTACGCGAGCCGTTCTTATCGCATTTTGCTGCAATTATTGGCGCAAAATCCCAATCTTTATCAAGAACGTTTGCAAATGGCGGCACATGCAGCAGCTGATTTTCCAGAATTGGCCGAAATGCATGCCGAGTATGCGGAATGTTTGGCGTATAATTTTCAATATGAAGAAGCCTTAAAGGAAGGGAATGAGGCAATTAGACTATCTCACAAAAAGTTGGCGGTTGAAGCGTCCTTATTTTGTACGGAACAGGCTGAATTGCTTCATGACCGTCTGCGTCTTTGGCAGGAAATTTGTCGGCGAAGTATGTCAGTGAAGCTTTCTGCTTGTGTTATAGTTAAAAACGAGGCGGGGGAGATTCGTCGTTGGCTGGAAAATGTTAAGGCTTATTGTGATGAAATTATTTTGGTTGATACCGGATCTACAGATGCTACGCGCCAAATAGCAGAGAGTGCCGGCGCGCAGATTTTTGA
>DCFR01000003.1 GCA_002319815.1 Megamonas sp. UBA1799 | reverse complement strand
AGAGTTACTAAAAGCCCAACACACTCGCCACAGGATACCTTAGGACCGTCTGCTTTCATTTTACACCCTCCGTTGCGCCAAAGCCATCTTCAATATGGCTCCAAGAAGTGCTCTTCATACGATAAATCAGTAATGGCATGATAAACAAAACTACAGAAATAATTGTCACTAACATTGCATCCATAAAAGAAGTCGTTGCTAAGGTTGCCAACAAGACGATAAAAATACTCAAAATTACCACTGCTGACATCAAGTACGCTAACATATTGCCATGATTGCCAATCCGATAAGCCCGAGGTGCATCTGGCATCGATTTACGCAGTTTCAGCAAAGAAATCGCAATCAAAACATATACGATACAATATACAATAGTCGTTGCATTCGTCAACGTCAAAAAAACGCCATTAACATCTTCCATAACACCATATAGCAAAGCAAACAAAGATATAATGACGCTTTGCGTTAAGACGACATTTTTCGATACCCCGTACTTATTTTCTTTATAGTAACCAAAGCTTGGTGGTAAAAGCCCCTGCTGAGCCACAGCAATAATAGTTTTGGAGGGGCCTGTTACCCATGCTGAAAGTTGCAGAACAACACCAATAAAAACCATAAAGCTAAAAACATTAGCAGCAATCGTTGGAATGCCTAAGTATTGACATTCAATTAAAACTGGCTGTGTAATATTGGACAATTCCAGCTTTCCACTAGGTACAACATTAGCTACTAAAAGTGCATTAACAAAATTCAGCAACACAAGTCCCAACAAAGAAGCATATACGCCTTTGGTATAATTATGGGTAGCATCTTTTAGTCGTGGCATATATACCGATGAAATTTCAATGCCAACAAAAATAAAGACAATACCAGCTAAATATTTAAAAGAAGAAACGTCATTCAAATTTGGTATCAACTTATCAAACGAAAAGTTTCCTAATCCGCCTAATGGATTAATACCAATCTTAATGCTTGTAAGGGCACCTAAAACGAACAGCACCATAACCGGTATATAGACCCCTAGCCAAACGCCAAAGTTACCGCCGACCTTTGCCATATCAAATTTAAGATTCAAAAGTGTAATAACCCAATAAATACTTAAAATGCAAGTCAAAGTAAAATAGTGATTATTACCCAATTCAATAAACCCAAAAGTATTGCCTAATGTCGGTCCTAAAACGCTGGCAACCATGACCATTCCAGGAAACATTTGAACCCACAACAACCAAGCAACGACAAACCCCCATTTTTCTCCTAATGCCGTTTTAACCCAAAGCTGTGGCCCCCCTTCACCAGGAAGCATCGTAGAAAGCTCGCCAGCCATCGCACAAATTGGTCCGGCAAAAAAGATAATTGCAAATAGCAAATAGGCCAAAAGCAACCATCCTGTTGCAGCCAAGGTTGGAATACTTCTCACTGTAGCGCAAAGCGCCATTGTTAAACCGATAAAAGTTCCTAAACCCATCTTATTATTTTCCTGCATGTTCCTTATCCTCCTAAAAGTATAAGAAGACCAATCGATAAAGAAAAAAACCGTTTATCGATTGACTTCCTCACTTATCTAATTTTATTTAAGGATACCTTCCAACCGTTGCTGGAAAATCAATTGAATTTGAGTTGCAAATTTATCAAATTCCTTTTGATCTCCCATATAAGGTGTCAGGACACATGCACGAAGAATTGTAACTTTCTGCGTAGTATTCCATTCATTCATACTAAAACCCAACTCATCATGAACAAATGCTATCGGACTATCGCCATAATCCGCCACAGAAAAGTCTGTATGCGATGTGATGTAGCCATTGTCATACAAACAGCCTGCAGTAAAGGAGGAAGCCTTATAAAAAGCACTGTTCAGAGAATTCATCGCTGCTAAACTCTGATTGCCTCTTTCTTTAAAAACATAGTCAACCATATTAAAATCTGGATGGATCAATGGAATAACATCCACCGTCTTATCCCCAATGGTAAAGCTCATACCTTTCAGAAAATCGTAAAAATGATGTGCACCTTCTATAGAAGCGCCAATTAATTTTCCATAACCTGTAACATTAAGAGGTAAAACATGATGAGCAGCCCACACCGAAGCTGCTGTTGCCCCCGCTTTTGACCCTTCCAGAATATATGCACCTAAAAGCGCTGGAATTTCCGCACCTTTTTCAAAGACATAGGTGGCGAAATAAGAAATTACTTCTCGCATAAAAATATCTTTAATAGCAATTCCACCAGCAGAATACGGAATGTATCCCATTTTATGAGGATCGATAGTAACAGATTCCGCTTCAGAAATCGCCGCAAAAGCATTATACACATCACGAGAGATCATTCCATCAGCTTTGGTAAACACACCATGTTCAGTATACCAACTTGTCAATTTTTCATAAGGAATTAAACTACCATCTTCATCTAAGACAATGGAGCGCGCATAACCACCATAAGCTGCATCCACATGCAGATAGAAGTAAATTCCTTCTTTTTGAAGTTTCTTGCGCAAAGCAACAATCTTATCAACTTCATCAATAGCGCCTTCCTCTGTAGAACCCACAACCGCGACCACACCCAAAATTGGAATTTCTTTCTTAGCAAAGTCGCGAATCACATTTTCCAAAGCGACAACATCCATGCGGTATTTATTGTTCAGCGGAACCTGCACGACTTGATCCAACCCAATACCAATAATATCGGCTGCTTTCATCCATGAATAATGTTTTGTTTGTGGAACCAGCCATTTACCTAATTTCTGTAGATTTTTCCCGCTTCTTGCTGATTTGCTCTTTATATCATCAATACGATCAGGAAATTTCTTTAAAATACCCAAGATCTCTTCCATGGACAAGTTCATCAATTGCCAGTCCGTTTTATCAGCAACAGCTTCCGGAATAACATCCTTCATTGCCAGCGGCAAAGATTTGATATTACGCGCATACCAAAGGCCTTCCAAATTTGCCAAAGAACCATCAGCTACAATATGCCCCCAGCCATTTTCAAAACCCATCAATTTAGCAAAATCCGAACCCACTTCCTCTTCCATTTGCGAGGTGGCTGGTGAAGATTCATAAGCGACGTTATTACCGTTCCAAAGCATTGCAAAATTATAGGCTAAAAGAGCAGGCATCAAAGTTTCGGCATTCATATGGCCCCAATAACGACCTGCCGTATGCCATGGAACCGAATGCGTCCGAAGGCGCGTTGAAACTTCGCCTAACACATTCTTCATTCGAGTAACCGTCTGACGATAACTGTCACTTTGCTGGTCTTCAATTGTAATTTCGGGTGGATCTTGAGGCATATAATTATGTCTCCATCCCAAATGTTCATCAATTAATTCACTTAAAATATCTTTGTAAAGATAACCATTTTCTGACTTGTCTCCAATAAATAATGCCTTTAAATTAATTTCCTTTACCTCTGACCCCATAGTAATGCCTCCTAAAATATTTTTAGGCGACTTGTAGAATAGGAATAAGCTAAAATTAGAAGTCTATGGTTTTCTCCATTGCACCAGCTCTTACCAAAATTTTGCAATAAAAAAAGATTGCTAAAAAGCTTTATAAAAAGCCTTAACAATCTCCTACTTCACTTTACATTATTCTACTATTCTACGCACTACTATGCTACTAGATTGCCAACTTATTCTGTTAAGAGACATCCTCCAACAAGTAATATTACTATACTTACTACGCACGGAAAACTTTTCTACTAATCATTCTACTAGTTCTACAAATCATCCTATTAGGAGCATAGCATAAAATTACGACCTTGTAAAGCATTTTTCATCAAATGAAAAATGCTTTACAAGGATTGACCATACATTTACCAAATAAAGTAAAACTTACAGAACTTCACCTGATTATTTAATAAATTGTTCAATAAAATTATTCTGTAAATATTTACACACATTCACAACGAGCAAACAGTTAATATAGTCACCCAAAAGCCATAGAACTCACCCCTGCAACTGGGCAATTTGCAAAAGCCAGTTATGAATATAGGCCTCTGAACGGCCCTGCTGGCGCATTTTCTCTACCTCTTTGACCGTCAGCGGGTCCTGCAGCAACAGGTGAATCGCCTGGTCGATCGCACGATCAGATTGTTTTTCTTCCATAACGCACCTTCCCTTTTCTGCTTGATATTATATATATTAGCCATTCTACGTCAAAATCCTGCCCACAGGAAATTACTTAAAAGAAAACTCTTTCTTTCCCCTCTGTAGATTGGAAATAGTATCTATTTCGGTTATAATAGAGAAAGATCACAAGAATGGAGATGTCCCCATATGAAATGCAAATACTGCGATGCCGATGTCAGCGTAGCCGAAAAAATTTGTCCGCATTGTCATCATGCAGTCAATGAACAGAATCCCGAAACCATCAAGAAACAGAAACGCAATCGTTGGTTGAAAATAGGCATTGGCCTGATCGCCTTAATTTTTATTGCGACAACCGTCGGTATGACGCTATTGAGCCAGCAGGAACGAAGCGCCGAAACCAGTCAGGAGACCGCAACAGCATCCGGCCCATCACTGGGCATCCGCTATGACAAACTCAGGAACCGTTTCAATGATAACAGCAATGTAAAAAAAGAAAATATTTCTCTGCAGTCCATAGACACAAAAAGCAGTGACTTTAGCTATAATCTGGCAAAAACCATCCTGCTTTCCGGACAAACAGATCCCAAAACACATCAGCTGCTCTCAATTGAAATGATTGCCCGGCCGTCCACCCGCGAGGATTCTATACAAATGGTCACCGCCATGGGCGTCCTGATTGAATCGTTGTTTCCGTCCGATGCCAATCGCATGCGGCAAAAAGTACTGGAGGATCTTGGCTTCCGGGACGGGGGCAATATTCAGGAAGCAAACTACACTTCCATCCAGCAAAATATTAAATTTCAGTTCACAGCCGTTAAAGATACCGGCTATGTATTCACCATTCGTCATAAAGACGCTGAATAAAACCTGACTTAAAAAAATGGCAAGGACCACACCCGGTCTTTGCCATTTTATTTGCTCAGATACATTTATGGCTGAGCTGCAAAGCATAAAACTGCAAACGTGACGCAGCAGCCGGTGGGCTGTTTTCGCCTCCTACCGTAAACGCAAAATAAGCAGCGGCCAAAGACGGCGGCAGCCAGAATTCAGCTGACTGATCTGCAACCGTCACCCGAAGCAATTCCCGACGCACTGACATAGTAAAATGGACCCGCTGTCCAGGCGCCGCCATGAATAGCGGCTTAGCCTCGACCCATTGTCCCGCCGCATCGGCAATGTGTAGACAAAAACCGCTGTCGGCTGTGTAATCTAAAGAACAAATCGGCTGCGGTTTCGTACCAACAGACCAGATACTGGCAACACAAACGGTCCCTTCCTGCGCCTCAACTGCAGCTTCCCCACGCAAAAGACTAATCTGCTCCGTATCCCAGCCATCGGTTCGTTCCCGAAGGAAAACGCTTTGCATGGAAGTACTGACCAATGTCATCGCTCCATCTGTCCCCGTATAAAAAGACGCATCCGAATACCCATCCGCTCCAGCCAGAGAGTCAATCAGCCTGCCTGCTGTACCATCATTTATGCCTGTCTGCAGGACAAAATCCTGCAAATTCAGATTGCCCCCCGGAACCACATCCGTCCGTAAGGCATGTCCGAAAGAAGTCCAGCCAGCCAACAACAGGCTGCCCGCCAGCAGCACAATTGCTGCTATACATTCTCCATATCGCATGCAGGCGTCTCCTTTCTTCGCTGGATTTCAGCGCATAATTCTGCCGGCTAATTTTCCCCGCCATTTTTTCAACGGACAAAAATCTTGTTCTTTATCAAAAATTTTGTGTGACACCAAACTCTCTTTATTTAAAAAGCGGAAAGATTCGCCTTTCCCCAGACTATGAATGGTACCAGTAACATTGAGCCGCAAGGTATAACTTGTTTGCGCATATACTTTTTCTGCACAACGCGTCAAAACTTCCTCAACGGCAGAATAAAAATCAGCCTGATAAATCGAACCTTCGTAAAGAAAAAGCTTAATCGTCACATCGCAAAGACCGTTGACCATTTTAATACGCAGTCCGGGAAACCATTCGCCTAATGGCGCAAGCTCCTCCATAATCCCCATAGCATCAAGATCAGCATTGTCAATAGAGTGCATCCCCTGCCGCTCAATCAAAAGCTCACCGGAAAGTGTCAGGCTGCTCCCCTGCACGGCGGCGGCCAGCCGTCTTTTCGCTCGATGCACGCGATGTTTCAGTGTCAGTTGACCTTTCATAACGGCTCACCACTTTCTGCCGGCGCCGCCGCAGGTCTTTCAATTTTTGACTGGCAGTGCGGGCAAACCATATCGGTCGAAAGCACCTCTTCCCGACAAAGCGGGCATAACTCGATGCGAATCCCCGCAATACGCTGATGGCAATGCATACAAAGCACCGCATCTTTTTTTACCGGTTCTTTACAAAATGGACAAGGCTTATAGGCGCTGTCCAAAAGCGGCCGGCCGTTCGCATCGAGCAGTCCTCCGGTTGGCTGCGCTGAAGAAGAAAGCTGCGTCTGAAGCTGTTCAAATTTCATCTCATTGACCTTCTCATCCGTAGCCACCCGGTCGCGAAGCTGCTGATGATCCATACGAATCTCCGACATATCGCGCTCCACGCTTTTGTCCTTAAGCAGCGCCAAAACCAGCCCGGATAAAATAGGGCTGATAAACACCGCCAGCAATACCCAGACAACAGGGCTGCGGCCTTTGCTGTTCGCATAATATCCAATTGCCACACAAAAAGCAACATAAATCAAAATTTCCATGAAATATTCTCCTCTTTTGTCTAAACTCTTTTTAGTTATTATAAAGCGAACACCTGAAAAGCTCAAGAAAAGTAAAACAATACTTTAGCAAAGAATACATAGATAAAAAACAGCCAGGCTATCTTTTATGCAAAGACAACCTGACTGCTAAGCTATAAACCTTGATTGTTCCATTAAAACCGCACGGACCATCATGAAATAGACGACTCTGCCAAAGCTGCCACTTCATCCAAGCAAAGCCGAGATGTCCTGAACATCGAAAAACCATATGCCTGTCAGATCAATTTCTCTGCCGGCCAACGACATCAAGACAACTCTATTTTTTACCCACTGCCCTGTCAATCTCACAAGAGCAATACCATAACAATAATCGTTGCTGCAATCGTCGGCAGCGCATTGCGTTTCGTCAACTCCAACGGATTCACATTCGCCATTTTAGCAATAATAATCGCCGCTCCTGCAACTGGACTCATACAGCGTCCCAGTCCCGCGCCAATTTGCGCCATGGAACCAAGTTCGATAATTCCATAGCCAAAATCCGCCGCATGCGGTGTAATCGCGCCATTAAAAGCTAAAGCGGCCGCATTGCCCGATCCGGACAAAGCGCCAATTAAAAAAGGACCAAAACCGGAAACGACCTGCGCAATTTGTTGTGAATTCTTCATGACATCAATCAATGCCCCGGTTAACCCAATCACCGTCATGCCTGTCGTAAAACATGCGGCGGCGGCAATCAAGCCGACCACATCACCCATCCCATCACCTACACCTTTAAAGAACTGCTTGGTCGCTTGTTTCACATCGGGCCTCACCACCACAAAGCCAATGGCCGTCCCAATGATCATGGCAACCGGCACCGAAAGATAAGGAATCAGATGCAGCTGTTTACTGCTAATGATCAAAAGCACCAGCGGTAAAATGGGAATAACCGCATACAAATAATTAAGCTGAAATGCAGCTTCTTCCCTTGCTTCGGCCTCGCTGATCACATACCCGCTGTTCTCTTTTTTTACTACCGCAATAACCGCCAAAATTCCGGCGGCAGCAATAGCTGCTATGATAACCTGCAGAGAGAATGTTCCGATCACGGTCATAACATCCGTATCCGCCAATTGCGCAATCTGGGGGTTAAACATAAGCCCCGGGCTCATAACGCTGCCCCATGTTCCTAAAAACACAGCGGAAGCCGCCATCGCCGGATGCACGCCGGAATAAATCAGCGACGGTATCAGCAGAACACCTACAGCCGCTGCACAGCCAGCCGCACTGGGAAGCGCAATATTGATAAAGAAAGTTACCAGAACCGCGCCAGGAATCAAGATGATCCGGCATTTTTTCAAAATCGAAGATATGAGATATACCATATGTTTAGAACAATTTGTATAGTCCATAACATAGCTAAAACCTAATACTGTACAAATAGTAGGCACTAATCCTGTGTTGGTAAACTCCTTAATAAATGCGTCCAGCCCTGCGACCACATCGCCGCCAATCAAACACATAACGACACCGGAGAGGAAAAGTACCAGTCGGGTTTCATAGTTTTTGACAATGGCCACAAAAGTAAGAATGATCAGCACAATACCTGCCAAAATCATCAAAATTACCTCTCTTCAAATTACACTGCCAAACAATCATACTAAAATAAACAAATTTATTTGTTATCGCCGAGCAGTAAGCCGGCTGCTGTACAAGCAAGTATTTTGACGGAATACCCCATGGCCGCTTCATCAAAATCGAAATGCGAATCATGATGTCCCGCAGCTAAATCAGCACCAATCAAAATATAGGCTGCCTGCCCCCCATGCGCTTGGACCTGTTCCATAAAATACGAACAATCCTCACTGGCACCAAAATCACAGTCATCAAGGATATTGTTAAAGATCCCGATTTTTTCCGCCTGTTGATGGATATATTTTGCTAATGCCGGCGTATTATTAGCTCCGGCTGCGCCCCCAACTTTTTCCGTCTCGACCGCAACATCGTACATTTGCGCCGCCGCTTTTATGATGCGCTGGGCTTCCGTTTCCATATACTGATTAATGGCACTGGTGCCTCCGCGCGTTTCGATTTTCATCAAAGCCTTGTCGCCAATAATATTACGACCGCTGCCCGCGCATAAAGTTCCTACATTAATGCGCGATACACCTTCGGAATGGCGGGCAATGGCATGCAGATTCAAAGCGGCGCAAGCCGCTGCCAGAAGAGCGTTCTTGCCGGTCTCGGGAGCCGCTCCCGCATGTGCCGGCACGCCGGTAAAATGCACATCATATTTACTCGTAGCTAAAAATCCTTTTACATTACAAGCAATACCACCCGTTTGTTTCATCTTGAGGCCAAAATGAGCCCCCAGCATATAGTCGACATCGTCAACATCACCATTTTCAACCATTGCCCGAGCGCCGCGCACGCCTTCCTCCGCCGGTTGAAAAATAAGTTTAACGGTTCCTTGCAGCTCCGGTTTAAGCTGAGAAAAAATTTGCGCAATGGCCAGTCCGACGGTCGTATGCCCATCATGACCGCATGCATGCATCGCATTGGCATTGAGCGAACTAAATCCTTCCCGATACGGCCGATGCTGCTCATTCTGTACTTCAGAAACATCATTCGAATCCATATCAAAGCGCAGCGCCACCGTAGGCCCATGTTCGGAAAATACCATGGTAGCAATAATCCCCGTCAGCCCTCCGGCCATTTTTTCAACCCAGATTGGATTGGCGCCTTGCTCTAACGCTCTTTTTTGAGCCGCTTGCAGGGTGGTTGCATCGGGGACTCCCATCATAGCTGATTTTTTTATTGCGTCTTCACCAGTCTGCACCAAGTATCCTGCCTGTGTCAGCGCATCAGCTACTAAGGAAGCAGTACGGAACTCAGTCCAGCCAGGTTCGGGATGCGCATGTATATCGCGACGTCTTCGCACTAATTCCGGCCGCATATCATCCGCCATTGCAATAATTTTCTTTTCCAATCTCATTGATTTTGTCCCCCCTATATAAAACAACTCATAAATTTGAACCACTGCATATCGTATCATGTATACAGTATACAGTCAATACAATACGCAGAAAATTATCATTTATCATAAACTTTGAAGGCTATTTTATCTGTTCTCCATTTGACCCATTTATTTTAAATGTTTATAATCATCGCTCATTACTGTAAGTATTATAAGACGATTACCTGAAAAGTATCAAAATAAAACAGCCCTTATCAAAATAGACAAGGGCTGTCAACGAGTGAAAAATCAGCGGCGTTTTTTGCGCCAGCTGTATGCAATGCGCAAAAGAATCAGCCAGATTGGCAGGATAATAACGGCCAGCTGCATATCCGGCATTTGTGCCATCAAGACCAACAAGCCGGCAAAAAAGGCAAAGCAAAAATAATTGGCTGCCGGATAAAACAAAGAAGGAAACTTTGTAACATGCTGCGTCCGCTGACAATGCTGGCGGAATTTGAGATGCGTGATCGCAATGATAAGCCAGCTGATGATAGCCGCCGCCACAACGATGGACAGCAAATACATAAATGCCTGCTTGGGGAAAAAATAATTCAACACAACAATCAGCAGCGTAACCCCGGAAGAAGCCAGGATCCCCCCCACCGGAACTCCGTGACCGGACAAAACCGCTAAAAAGCGCGGCGCATCATCATTCGATGCCAGTCCATAAAGCATGCGGGAGTTACTGTAAATCGCCGAATTATAAACCGACAACGCCGCCATCAGCACAACAAAATTCAGCAGGTTGGCCGCCGCCGGAATGCCTACATCAGAAAAAATCTGTACAAAAGGACTGGCGTCCATACCTACCTGATTCCAGGGCCAGAGTGCCATCAAAATTGCCATTGTCCCGACGTAAAAAACCAGAATACGCCAAATCACCTGATGGATCGCCTTAGGAATCGTCTGCTCCGGATTCACCGCTTCACCGGCCGTAATTCCGATGAGCTCAATGCCGCCAAAAGAAAACATGACTGCTACGACAGAAAGCGCCATCCCCCATAATCCATTGGGAAAAAATCCACCATACGCCCAAAGATTACTTATATTGGCGGGAAACCCGACCGGATTGGACAAGATCAAATACAGACCCAGGACAATCATGCCCACAATAGCCGCCACTTTGATAATCGACAGCCAGAATTCAAACTCGCCGTACAAGCGCACATTCACCAAATTGATCATGGTGATCAGCAACAGGCATAAAAGCGCCGACAGCCATTGCGGCATCTCCGGCAGCCAATAATTCATATAAATCCCTACGGCAGTAAGCTCGGCCATGCTCACGATAACATATTCAAACCAATAATTCCAACCGGCTAAAAAACCCGGAAAAGCACCCCAGTATTTCCCGGCATAATAGCTGAACGACCCCGAAACCGGCTCATCCACAGCCATCTCGCCCAGCATGCGCATGATAAAAAAAATCACAATGCCGCCCAAAAGATAAGACACCATGACCGCCGGACCTGCCAGCGCAATCGTTGAAGCCGACCCATAAAAGAGTCCGGTCCCAATCGCGCCTCCCAATGCAATCATTTGCAAATGGCGATTTTTTAATCCCCGCTGCATTTTTTCGTTTTCCTGCATCCCTGTATCCTCTCCATGTCCGCTATATTCAAACAACTCTTCATATTATACGGGGAAACAGGACAAAAGTAAACTGAAAAAGCCATTTCTACCGTTACTTTATCCACAGGAACATCTGTTTTGTGGATAACTTAGTGGATAACTATTCAGCCGATGACACACGTGACTCCATACGCCCCTTGGCAATCACATCTTCATCGGTCAAAATGGCCATTGCATCGAACAGAGCTGTATGAAAGCTCCCCGGTCCCGCAGAACGGTCAGCCGCATACTCGCCGGCAAGCCCCATGGTAACCGCCGCCAATGCAGCCGCATCTGCCGGCGCCGCAACAGCCAAATAAACGCCGGTCAAGACGCCAAGCATACAGCCCGTCCCGGTAATTTCCGTCAGCCGCGGAGTTCCATTACACGCATAGAGTACCTGGCCGGCATCCGCAATGAGATCCGCCGACCCACTGGCAAAAATCACCGCCGCCTGCCGACATGCATAGTCCTTCATTGCAGTTTCCAACACAGAACAATTAGCCGCCGTCAAACGATCATCCGCCCCCGCATCTACCCCGGAAGCATGTGCCGACAATCCGCACATCAGGCGAATTTCAGATATATTGCCTTTGATCACCGCCGGTTTGTATGCTGCAATGAACTGCCCAGCAAAATCCCCGCGTAAACGGCTGCAGGCAACGCCCGTAAGATCAATCAAAATAGGCTTGCCGGCAGAGCACGCCGCCGCTCCGGCCCGTCGCATGGCTTCCATCCGTCCATCCGTGATATTGCCCAGATTGACCGCCAAAACATCAGCGGCCGCAGTAATTTCCGCCACCTCGTCCGGATGTGAGGCCATGATGGGCCGTGCCCCGGCCGCCAGCACCAAATTGGCGCAGTCATTCATCGTGATGGGATGCGTGATGCAGTGAATCAGCGGCGACCGCTGCCGGATCTGCTGCCGGATCGCGCGGAATTTGGCCGCGATTTGCGTATTGTTGATCACAGACTTTCGCCCCCAGTTTTCGTTGAAAATCTCCCAGCGTCCCATTGCGCGACAAAGCCATGAGCAGACAAAAGGCAATGGAGCCGCCAATCAGTGTGCCGCTTATAAAAAGCGGCACATAAAACATCCAGGTAAGACCCGTGCGCCCATAGAGCAGTGTCATCACCGGATAGGACACAACCGCGCCGATAATTCCGGTCCCAATCACTTCTCCCAGAACCGCCGCCCACAGCCGCCCCGAAGATATCCGGTAAAAAATTCCCGACAGCACCGCCCCGAAAACAGCCCCGGTTAAAGCCAACGGCGGAATTCCCATCAGCACCATCCGGATGATGCCAATCAAAGTCGCGCACAATAGCGCATACCACGGCCCCAGCAAGACTGCGCAAGTAATATTGATGAGATGTGCCATCGGGCACATTCCCTCAATGCGCAGAATCGGCGAAATGACAACGCCCAAACCAATGAGCATGGCCATGATCATCAATCGCAAAACGCCCGCATTTCTGTCCATAAAAAAACTTCACTCCCCAAATAGATTCCCCGGACTCCGCCAGAAAAGCATTGGTAGTGAAGTTTATTTATATCCACATATCCGCAAAAATATAGCCTGCCGCATGGCGGAGCCACCGAGGTGACCGGTCGGCGCTCTCTGACGCCCTCTCAGCCCGGAACACGGGCTCCCTCGCTATAAAATTGTCGGTATAGAATCAAGAGCGCTCCCCCCTGATCCAATATTCAGTATAGCCGATTCACAGGCTTTGTCAAGTCAGATCTTCTCGGCTGTGCTATGATGTCCTTCATGGGCAAAAATCATCGAAAAAGCCCCACCGGTTGCCGCGCCTAACAGCGCCGGAACCATCCAGCCCAAATTGGCCTCATACAGCGGAATGTAACGGTTAAAAAGAGTATCGACTGCATCCAGCTGCACCCCGGCTGCACTTAATCCACCAAAGATACTGAACGCCAGCGTAAAGGCCAGACTGCAGCGATATACCGCCCGCCGGCCCCCGAAAATGGAATCTGCCAAAGAAAGCAGCACCAGCACAATAACCACCGGATAAATCGTCACTAAAAAGGGCACGGAAATATGAATGAGTTCCGTCAGCCCGACATTCGATGCCGCAAAACTAAAAAGCGTCCCGGCCAGCAGCAGCCGCTGATACGCAATCTGGTGATGAAACGCCTCATGAAAATAAGACGCAAACGCCGAAGCCATACCGCAACTGGTCGTCAGGCAAGCAAAACCAATAATCACCGCCAGCAGTACCTGCCCCATCGGTCCGAAAAACATGCCCGCCGCCGCCGACAAGATTACCCCTCCATTCGCTGACAGCCCCAGGGCTTTTGCACTGGTAGCGCCAAGATAACCCAGCGACAAATAAACGATGCTCATAAGCGCGACGGCAATAACCCCGCCAATCATACAGATCCGTCCCACCGTCCGCGGTTCCGTTACGCCATCCATCCGAATCGCATTGACGACAATCGCTCCGACAGCAATCGATGCCAAAAGATCCATGGTAAGATACCCATCTTTAAATCCCTGCACAAAAGGCAGCGTACGGTAAATCCCCTGCGGTTCCATAATTGGTCCCAGCGGCGCCGCAAACGACCGAATAAAAAGCACCGCCAAAAAAAGCAACAAAATCGGCGTCAGCAGCTTGCCGACCCGGGCAACAATCTTGCCCGGATTCAATGCCAGATAATAAGTCAGGCCAAAAAATACCGCCGTATACAAAAGCTGCCCAAAAAACACATGGTCCCAACCAAGAAAAGGACGAATACCAATTTCAAAGGAAACGGCGCCCGTGCGCGGTATAGCAAACAAAGGTCCAATAGTAAGATACAGAACCCCCAGCAGCAGCAACGCAAAGCGCGGAGAAACGCGCCGCTCGATAAAAGCTGTATATTCCCCGCCCTTTAAGGCAATGGCGATCACACCTAAAAGCGGCAGTCCCACACCCGTCACTAAAAAGCCCGTAATCCCGGGCAGCAAATTAGATCCGGCCGCCTGTCCTAAGGCTGGCGGAAAGATCAAATTGCCGGCCCCAAAAAAAATTGAAAACATCATAAAACCAATTGACAAAATCTCTACTCTGGATAAACTCTTCATTCCTCAACACCCTATTCTGCTTTGACAGCAAAAACCGCATAAAAAAAACATGCCCTCACGTCCGGGAACATGATTCTGCATGCTATGCCTGGTTCCGTGTCTTTTCATGTGCATCATTATAGCATATTTTACGCATATAGCCAAGGTTTTTCTCGTATCAGTAGACGTAATCCTGTAAACCGCTTTGAAGCCCGGCTATTTTCTGCTATACTAACAGTAGATGAAAGGAGCCAATATCTATGACGGAAAATGATCAGGAACAAAAAACAGACCTGTCGACGCCGCACGGCCAACAACAAAAAATAAAAATGGACCTGCTCGGCATGATTCAAGGCGCGGAAAACCCATTTGACATTATTTATCGGCTGGCGCAGTATCTGGAACACGTATCGGCAGAAACCGGCTACGCACAACATATTCTGGAAAACATGCGCACGGTATATGGTCTGACTTTAGGCGATAAAAAACTGCTGACCGATGAGCTGCGGGACGTAGAAAACCGGGAAAAACGCATGCAGGACGCATATGATCACGGCGATTTCTCCGATGAAGAAAAACAACGCATCAATTCTGCTATTGTCCTGCACAAAAAGAATGAAGCCCGGCTGCAGACACGAATCCATCAGGCGGAAATCGAAGGCACTTCGCCTTACGCAAAAAAATAGCAATAAAAAGCGGCTGTACGTCAGCCGTTTTTTATTGCTATTTTTCATTACTCCCGATGCTGCTCTGTACAATCACGGATAAAGGCATAACAATAATAACTGCCGCTCTCCCGCTGCACCGCATTAAACATTGCCTTCAGCCAGACATTTCTGCCATCCGGCGTTTGGAAAGGATACTCAACCGTCAGTGTCCGGCGTTCTTCCGCCGCGCGCGCAATCTCGCGAATCAAAAAATCCCGGGTCTCTGCCGGAAGCAGCCTGCCCAGATCGCCGCCGGTCCGTTTCATATAGTTTGCTGCCGTCAGACCATTGAGATCATACAGCCATTTACTCAGATAATGCGTGCAAATGATGTTGCCCTGCACCTCATAAAGACCAAATCCCCCCGGTATATTATCCAGCAGCGCCTGCATTTCCATCGTTTTTGTCTGCAGCGGCGTGATATCCTCCATGGCCAGATAGAGCAGCTGCCGATCCCCCTCGCTCGCAATGACGCTCACCCGGACATGCAGCCATATATAGCCGCCATTGGCCAGCCTGCGCCGCACGCTGCACTGCATAACTTTGCCGCGGTCCCGGGCGGCATGCATCGTATGCAGCAGGATTTCACGGTCCTCCTCATACACATGCGACAGCACCTGCTGGCTCTCCGTATAAAAATTGACCTGTTCCTCCTGGAACATATCAAAATAGCCATCGTTGGCCCGCAGCAATTCCAGATTATTGCCCTTCAGCTCATAAAGCCCGATGGATCCATTGATACTGTTAAACAATAAATTGACCTGCGTATTTGGATTCAAAAGGTCTTCCGTATCCTTGGCATCCAACCAAGAAAGATGTGCGCTTGAAGGCTCATACTGATTCTGTGCCAGCATAACTTCATAATCCGGCACCGGAACAGGACGGGAATAATAGTATCCCTGCGCCTGATTGCAGCCGATTGTCCGCAAAAATTCGACCTGCTGCCGCGTTTCCACGCCTTCGGCTATCACTGGAATCCGCAGCCACTTCGCCATCCTGACCACCGAATTCAAAATATTGCCGCCGCGACCGGTTTCATCATGACTGTCCAAAAATTTCAGATCAATTTTTAAAATATCCACCGGCATATCCTTGAGCATATTCAAGGAAGAATAACCGCTGCCAAAATCATCCATCAGAATTTTAAAGCCCATCGCCTGCAAATTTTTTGTAACCTCAATAATCTGCAGCGGATTATCCGTATAAGCGCTCTCCGTCAATTCCAGCTCTAAAAGAGCCGCCGGCAGATCATATTTCTTTACCAAATTGACCAACACCGCCACCAGATTGGTACTATAAAGATCAATCCGCGAGACATTCACCGATATCGGCAGCGGCTGACGGCCGGCGTCAAGCCAGCGCCGCAGCAGTCGGCAGGACTCCTCCCAAACATATTGGTCCAATTTAAAAATAAAGCCATTATGCTCAAAAACCGGCACGAAGTCAGCCGGAGAGATACAACCGCGCGTCGGATGCATCCACCGCACCAGCGCCTCCGCTCCGACAATTTTTTCCGTAATCAGCTCATATTTAGGCTGCAGGTAAATAACAAACTCACCGCGTGAGAGCGCCTCACTCATCTCATTAACAATCGCCTGTTCATTGACAATGTGCCGCCGCATATCTTCATCATATTCGCCGCAGGCCATCAACCCGTTATGCTTTGCTTTGGCCAGCGCCAAACCGGCCCGATCGCACATAACGCTGACCGAAAGGCTGCGATTTTGGACCCTGTAAACGCCAAAGCGCAAAACGATATGATAATCAAGCGTAAAACTAGCCGCCATCGTCTGCAATGATTTAATAAACCGCATGCGATTATCATTTTCTGCGGGATAACATAGCAAAAAATGATCGGAATGCAAACGTCCATAAATACAAAGCTTCGTCGGTGCATGAACAAAAAATCGCGCAATATATTGTAAAATCTGATCTCCGGTTTCCTCGCCAAAAAGATCATTAATTACTTTAAATCGCTCGATATCCATGCGCATGATTTCAAATTTCTTATCCGGATAGTTGCTCAACAGTTCCTGCGCCTTCTGATAAAAGGCCGTTTTGTTATAAAGCCCCGTCAGATCATCATAAGAAACCTGATAAATGAGATTCTCCCGGGTCTTCTTCAGCGGCGTGATATTGAGAATAATGCTGTGAAAAACCGGACGGTCGTCCGTTCCCATTTCCCGGCGTCCGCATTCAATCACCCAGATAAGCTGCCCATCCTTGCATCGCATGCGATACTCCATCTGGTAGACATCTTTGCGCAAAAGCTGCCGTGTCAGCAGATTCTGGATTTTTTTATGATCCTCTCCGGGAATCAAAGCCAGCAGCCGGCCATCCGCATTTGCTTGCAGATCGGCAGCGGAAGTGTAGCCAAGCATCTGCCAAAACTCATCACTATACGATGACAATCGTCTCTCCTGCCCCAGAGAGGAAACTACATAAGCGCAGTCTGTATACGAAGCCACCACATCCATAGAACGCATCGAATCCAGTTTGTTTTCCGTTTGCACCGCATCATTAAGCATCCGGGAACTAATCATCCGATAGGTCGATTCATGATGAATATCCCGAACCACATGAAGCCCCGTCAAACGAACATCACGATCCTGACGGCGATACATTAAAATCCACCGATGCAGAATTACGGATACATCCCGGGCCGCCCGTAAAATCACATCCGCCATCACGGACAATCCGTCCGGCGTCTCACGTTCCTGCAAACTGATTCGGGCAATCTTACAAGGCGCAACAAACACATGTTCCTGCAGCAGCCAGGCATGTACCGCCTCCTTACCAACCGCATAAGACAAGGACTGGGTGCCAAAAGCAACTACGGATGCATCCATTTGCGCTATTATATGAATAACATTGCCAAAATCATAAAACTCAGTCAAAAACTTTCTGGTCATTGCCAGAGTTTTCGTCTCTTCCCTCATAGAATTCCCGCTCCATCCTCTGCCGTACCCGGCTATAGCCATTAAAGAATCCTTTCCCTTGTTATTATACTAAAAATTTCGATTTTTACAATCCATAGAAATGACCAAAACAGCTGAAATTATATTTTTTATTTGTAAATAATAAAAAAAGAGAGCGCCGCACCTTGCCCGCGGTACTCTCCTGACTTTCAATCCAAAACATAAACCCGGACATCCCGGCGACCGAAATCCATAGCGGAACCATAGTCCTCCATGCAAAGATCGATTTTATCGCCAAGAATGGCTCCGCCTGTATCGGCGGCAATAGCCAGCCCATAGCCAGGAATAAACAGCCGCGTTCCCAAAGGAATCACATCCGGATCCACCGCTACGATACCGTGCCGGGCACGCATACCGCTCGCCGTGATCCCATTCCCACCGCCATCCGACGGTAAATAGGCGCTGGCTTCCATAACCTTCATTTCCGAAAATCGCATCATACCGCGCGAAGTCGAAATATATTGGCGTCCGCTGTCATGCGGTTCCACAGCAGCTTCCGCCGCTGCCTGTCCATCCGAGTTGTTCTGGTTTTCTTGTTCTTCATTTTCGTCACTCAAATTTTTAATGCGTATATGGAGATTTTCCTGGATTTTCGCATTTTCTCCCGGAAACGATGCAACGCGCTCCCGGCTATAACCAATCGTATCTAAAAGCTCTCCCACAGTGGGTTTTCCGGTAACTAGATGATGTGTCTTGCCTTCATACTCTACAGTGACTGGTACAGCACGATAAACAGTGATTTGTGTTTGATCCTTAATACTCTCCGTCGACATCCGATACTCGTCCTGCGCCGCGAGCGTGATTCCCGCCTGCCGCAAAACAAGATCCGGCCGCGCGTAAGTCGTGATGACCTCACGGATCTGCCCATCCGCATTGACCTTCACATGCTTAACGCTGACAAACCCCGTGACCAGGGCTGCGATCAAAAGAAGACCTACACAGACTCCTACCTGTATACGTTGCTTCTGCTGATCAAGGATTGTTTTTAAGCTCATTCAATTCCCCCTTTAATTTGAAGAACATGACGATTATACCATAAAAATACCGGGAGTGTCAAATTAGGCAGTCTTCGTCTACCACTTTCATCTATTTTTCAGGCATAAAATGGGCATAAAAAGTGGCAGGCCCACCTTTTACAGCAGTGTCTGCCACTTATCCCGTTCCGGCATAATATGGTTATTGGATTCCATAAAGTTCGCGCGCATTATCGGTTGTCTGTTGCGCCAATTTTTCGAAGGACTCGCCTCGCAGCTGCGCTGCATAAACCGCCACATAGCGGACAAAAGCCGGCTCATTGCGCTGGCCGCGTTTGGGAACCGGCGTCAGATAGGGACTATCCGTCTCCACTAAAATACGTTCTGCCGGCAGCTTGCGGACAATTTCCGGCAGCCGGGCGGCATTTTTGTAAGTCAGCGGGCCATCAATCCCCAAATAGAAGCCCAGTTTCAATAACTCCTGCGCCATTTCCCAACTACCCGAATAGCAATGGACGACCCCTGCCAGTCCCCGCGCTTCTTTCTGCAGAATCGCCAACATATCCCCGTGCGCCTCCCGATCATGGATACAGACCGGTAAATGCAGCTGCCGCGCCAAATCCAGCTGATGGATAAAAATCTGCCGCTGCAGCGCGCGTTTCTCCTCATCTTTTTCCCAATAATAATCAAGACCGATCTCGCCAATCGCCACCACCTTGGGCAGCGCCGCCCAAGCCGCCAGCTGTGCGTCGTCAGCCGTCGTCATGGGGCGAGCTTCTTCCGGATGTAGCCCCACACCCGCATAAACTGCGTCATAGCGTTCTGTAAGCAGCACGCCGCGGGCCGAAGATTCCAGTGTATCCCCCATATTCACAATCCGGCATACACCGGCTGCCGCCGCTCGTTCCACCACGGCCTCCCGGTCCGCCTCATATTCCTGTCCATCAATATGAGA
>DCFR01000045.1 GCA_002319815.1 Megamonas sp. UBA1799 | reverse complement strand
CGGCGGCGCGGTGGTAGTCTGGCCGCCGCAGGCGAGGCCAGCTGCGGGCGCACCGCAACTGCCGGAGCCCTGCAAAGCACCGCAATCTCGCGGGTTCCTCCGTGGCGTTCTTTTCGGTGGCCGCCGGATGGCGGCCCGTATGTCAAGCACGGCGCACCTCTTCCAGATTTCGGTCCGCCGTGCGACGTTCCCCGTTCCTGTGAGTCGCCATGATCAAGCCCGCAAGGCGTCCCGGGGGTATGCGGCGGCGGCTTGTTCGCACACCTTTTCCGTCCGCCCGCATAGTCGTTCGGGCAAAGCCCGATGCCCGGAGCCCCTTCCCCCATCTTAGTTCTGTGCCCACCTCTTCCCCGGTGGAGCGCAGGCCACTGGCCGGAGCGAAAGCATTGCGGGGATAGGGGGTGAATGCGATAGCAGAGGGGGGAAGGGGCGGAGAGTGGACAGCGCCCTTTGCTGTCCACGGGGCAAGACGGCCCCCGGGACGCCTTGCGGGCGGGTGCCGGGCAGACTTCGGCGGTCGGGCCGCGCGGCCAAACGCGCGAGGACGCGAGCCGTGCCGGCCAGTGCGATCAGGGCGCCGACTCACACGATAGAGCGAGATGACGACGCGCCCGCCCACGCGCTTTGGGCGGAGTGCGGCGGCGGCGAGCGGATGACGAGTTGCCGGAAGGCCACGCGGCCAAGAGCGCGGCCGCGTATGACAAGCGCCGCCGGGTGCAGCCCCGGCGCGTATTTGAACGCATGAGCCGCAAGGGGTTGCTTATGGGCCTTGCCATTTCCAGACAGCAACTCCTATCATCAATTTCTTTTCTGCAGCTCCTTGACCAGCTCCGCGATTTGCTCCGTGAACCTGTCCATCGAATTTTGGAAACGCGTCAGCAAATAAAACGTCACCACGATAGGAAAGCCCACGGCCGAAATCGCCGTCACTACCGTTTGTTCCATATTCTCCCCGCCCCCTTTCCACAATAAAATAAAGCCCCGGCCAAAACCGGGGCCTTTCGCCTTATGCCAGCGGAGTCAACGTAACCTCGCGGATATACGCATCCTTGATTGCTGTCGGCGCCACGCCGCTTTTCAGGATTGCTTTTTTCGTGATTATATCCTGCATCACGCCTTCAACAGCCACTTTTGTAAGCCCGTCCTTCGGGCCAGTCAGACTGTAAGTCAGCTCTTTCGTGCCATTAAGTGTGAACACCATATTCAGCGTCTTTGCCATCTTCTCTGCCTCCTTTCCTCAAAATCAGCCCCTTTGTCAGGCCTCCACAAGCTTCGCCATGTCAACACGCCGGATGCTGCCCAGCGGGTACATCTGAAGCCCCGCCAACGCATTCCCAATCGAAAGGAAATCATCATCCACAAGTGCCGGGTTGATGTTTGCAAAGGACCGCGTCGAGCACACCGCCCCACCGGACGGCGTATTGCCCGTCTCCACGATTACATGCATCACACAACTCTTATCCTGCTTCGTTGCTGCCATCTTCATCCCTCCCTTCCTGGTACGCAAAAAGGCCCGCAGCGTCAGCCACGGGCTCATTTCGCGGAATGACAACCTATATATTCATCCCGTTTGCGCAGGAAAAATACCATCTCCGGGGGCTGTCATTCCGTAACAGCTGTTATTCAATTATTTACAGTATAGAACGTTTGTACGTCAAAGTCAAGAGGAAGTCAATCATGTTCACGCATATATCGCTCATAGATATTCATGTACTTGTATATAACCTTTCCACTCGCTTCGGCAAGTCTTGGCGGAACTGCGTTACCGATCTGCATCGCCATAGAAGTCAATGAGCCATAAAACACAAAATCATCGGCAAAAGATTGAAGTCTCGCTGCCTCGCGCATAGATAAGCCCCGGTTCTGCGTAGGATGGCCGAACCGGCCTTTTGAAATAAAGGTACACCCCGCCGTCATCGTCGGAGCCGGGCGATCAGGCTCCATTATCCCATACGTATCGGTATAAGATACTTTTTCCTTTTTATGGCATTCCAACTCATAGGCAGGAGCAATACCACGCCGATTCCCTCCATTATCACGGACGGCAGCCAACCTTTTCAAATTAGTTTCTGACAAGCTTCTGGCCACATGATTAGGAATAACCTCATGCAAGCTTTCTCCAGCAGCAATAGCCGGCAAATCCTTAATTGCTTCCCAGGCAGAGATCCACGGTTTTTTCCCTTCTCCCCCATCCATACTGTATCCAGGCAAAGGTAAAAAATTGATTTCCCTTACATCCAAAATATCCAGCAACTGCTGATACACATTGTTGCGTACTCCATGCAAAACTAACCGTTTCCTATGTTGCGGAACACCATAATCAGCTGCATTCAATGTATCCTCATCAATATGATAATCATTTGACAGCTCCCTGATGACACGCTGAAAAATCTTTTTCCCCACGGAATGTGCCATCCCCGGAACATTTTCCATCAAAATGAAATTTGGCTGCAGTTCCCGGATCAGTCGGACATACTCAAATACCAAACGATTTTTTGCATCATTCGCATCACGTTTTCCAATGCTGGAAAAACCTTGGCATGGAGGACACCCGGCCAGCAAAAACTCATGATCACCCGGACGAAGTCGCGCCTGCTCGCGCAAAGTGGTGCCAGTAATATCAACAATGTCGCCACAAATCGTCCTTGCCCTATGAAAATTATTCTGATACGTTTCCAATGCCTGAGGATCAATATCCACACCAACAGCTATTGTGAAGCCTGCCCTCTTTAATCCGCTGGACAGTCCCCCTGCGCCGCAAAACAAATCAATTACCTTTTTCATGTTTATCAGTCCTTATCCACCGTGAAAATCCACTGGATTACATCCATAAGATTCTGCCTGTCCGGACTGTCTTCCTTTGCCCATTGATTGGCCAAAAGCTCCATCGTTTCCCGAACTCTCGAACCGTCGCCAAAAACTTCATCTGCAATATTCCCGACTACAAGCTTTGCATTATTCTTATCAATCTTTGTACCTGTACTTAAAACGTTCCCATATTCGCGTTTAACATAGTCACTCTTTAATACCATCGACTCGGGAATCTCACCTTTTGCCAGATAACGTACATTTCTAGAAAAGCGCAAACAGCGGATAGCCAGCAGACATTGTTGTTCCTTATTACCACTCCCGGCATGTCCATCATAAAACCCTTTCAGGCGATCAATCCCAAGAACTTTACGCAAAGATTCTTGTAAATATTCTATATCCCCCTGTTGCTCATTTGTCAAGGCCGCTTCATCAAAATCAACTTCCCGGCTTTGATCTCCATCAAGGATAAAGAACACCCGATTCTGCCATTTATCATCTACGGCAAATACCGGCAAATATTTTGACATCAAAGTACCCGCACCGCCGGGATAATACTCAACAAAAAAGTACTGCATCTTATCCATAACCCGCAATATCTTCTCAATCAAATATTTTGCCGCGATATCCTCGCAAATTAACAACTTTTTACTTGGTACAATATTCTCTATATCAAAAAACGCTTCCTGATAACTGATACCCTCCAACACTTCAAATTTCCCATCAAACCGTGTCCGATAAAGCTTAATGGCCTCCTTTGGCATTTTCTCGATCAGGATTGGCGAATGCGTAGAAATAACAATTTGCAACTTTTTATGTTTAATTTGCTCCAGCAGGAATTCCTGCAGTCGTCTCTGTGCAGATGGATGAAGTGATACCTCAGGCTCGTCCAGCAATACCAGCGTATGATCAGGTACCGCAGCAATTTTTCTGACTAACTGAATGACAGCCACCTCACCACTGCCGGCATTCGCTTCGGAATACGAATCCTGATCCTGTGTCCTTACATAAACCGATGTGCCAATAACATCACGATAAAGCTTATGATCGACAGATACACGAATGTCTTCATATTTTTTCCCAAGAATATAGTTAATCTGGGCACGGCAGCTTTCATCCAAAACAGTCAGCTTCGCCATGGATTCATCCAGACATCCACGAAAACGTATAGCGTCACCATCAAATAATCTTTTCAGATATTTAGCCCGGTCACGCAGTCTTTTTTTTCGCTCCTTAATTGGTTTTTTCGAAAAATGAAATTCCTGGTCAAAAGCACTTAATTCTGCCCGGAAATCCACATAAATCACCGGTTTTTTGACCGGCGAATTTCTTTTCTTGCCAAGCATGCCCTTTTGCGGCTTGGCCGTTTCCCAATAATCTGGATCCTCCTCTTTTGTTTCGGATCCACGTTTCATCCGCAGCATCAATACCTCTTTAATTGACGCTTTTCCATTTTCCCTATAACCATAAAAATACCGATTGCGTTCCCCGCTCTCCTTGATCGGATCCAGTTCCGTTGAAAACCAGAAATCAGAACAAGTTTTTCCATTGACAGCCCCATACAAGGCATGCAGCGTAGAGCTTTTCCCGGAACCATTACGCCCCACAAGAACTGTCAGCGGAAAAGAAAACTCGATTCTTGTATCTTTAACCAGATTTTTGTAAAACGGAAACTGAATATATTCTATGTAATTCTTAAACTTCCCGCCATCCTTTATTTTCTGTATGGCCTCAATCTTTTTTTCCACTAAACAAGCAGTCTCATCCATTGCTATACCTCGTCCCCCCTTCCCAAATATGCCAGAACCGCGTCCACGCACCCATTAACATCCCGCCTGATATCCGACTCCCAAAAGCGCAAAACGAGCCAGCCGGCAGCCAGCAGCGCATCATTGACCTCCCGATCGCGTTCCACATTCCGCCCAATCTTCCGCTGCCAAAACTCTCGATTCGTCGCCACCTGACCGCCCGGATCCTGCTCATGCCCGCGCCCATGCCAGAAATCCCCATCCACAAAAACAGCGATCCGGTAGCGTGTCAGCACGATATCCGGCTTACCGGTCAGTTGCCGCCAATTCTTCCGGTATCGGATGCCCCGGTGCCAGAGCGCCAGGCGCAGCAGCCGCTCCGGCTCTGTATCCTGCGACTTAACAC
>DCFR01000027.1:13100-17922 GCA_002319815.1 Megamonas sp. UBA1799 | reverse complement strand
GTTCAATTTGCTATTGCAATTTACGGTCAAGAAAAAAACAGACAAATAAAAAGAGCTCCCGTCACCTTGACGAAAGCTCCGACATTCTCTGTTCAGCGGCAATCCAAACGGCTGCATATACTTATGCAACAACACATTGCTGTACAGAATCCCCTTCCCATCGCTCGCAGGTATTAACGGTGATTGTCAATCAGGCAGGTCTCCTGGCTTACAGTTCATCACTTCTCTCTCCTTCCCGGGGCTTGCGCCCCAGTGGCTTATTGAGAGTTGCTCCCTGTTACAGTGGCGGGACCGCGTTGGCTTGAACCAACTTCCCTATTGAGCCCTTACGGGCACCTGATTCATCTATTAAAATATACTTATATTGGCATCTGACCTGTTTATAATAACATTGGAAGAAACACTTGTCAAATACAGTCGACAGAAAAAAAACCATTGTACAACTTTTTTCTTGTCTCGAAACGGCTAAAAGCGTTCCGGATAAACGGCCTGCGCCAATTTTTCTACTGCGATGACCGCATATTGCGAGGTGCTGTAACGATAGGCATCGGATACATAAACAAAACGCTGATTTTGAACCGCCTTGACACCACGAAACGCCGGATCCGTTATAATCTGCTGGGATGCAGCCGCAGCTTCCTGTCCGGGCTTGCCCCAGGTCGGCAGTAAGAAAACATCAGGATCAACGGCAATGATCTGTTCTTTTGAGATCGGACTGGAAACGGTAAGCCCGGCCATAGCCGCCCCGTTGCGTAAACCGGCATGCGTACACATATCGTCAAACAAATCATTCTGCCGGCCAAAAACCTGCCCCGAATTACCAAACGCCATAACTACTGCCCTTTTTTCCGGGGGAATATCGCGCACCTTATTTTCGATCTTCGCCAACCGCGCTCGCATGTCCACTGTCAATGCATCTGCCTGCTCCGCCGCGCCAAGCAGCCTGCCTATTTTTTCGATGCGCGGGAAAACCGCCGCCAGCGCATGCGGACTGTCCGAGACAAATACCGTCAGTCCCAATGAACGCAAGGCCTGTACATACTCTGTCGGCGTGTTTTCGCTCCCATAAATCAGAACCAAATCCGGCTGATAAGCAACAACCGATTCCGGATCCTGTCCATGAATATGCGGATACTGCGCGGCTTCCGCCGCCAACGGCGACATCTCCTTATCCTGCGTATACCAGGATAACGCTTGTATGTGTTCCGGAGCTGCCAGCGCCATAATGATCTCATCCAGCCCGACACTCAGCGATACAATCCGCTCCGGTCGTTTTTTTAGTACCACCCTGCTCCCCTGATCATCAACGCCGTCAAAAAAAGCCGTCTCCGGACCGCCTTCCTCGGCACCGCGCAGTCCGCAGCCTGCCGTCATCAGACAAACCAGCAGCAGACAAATTTGTAAAACGCCATTTCCTTTCTGCAGATATCGTGTCATCGGCCGCACGCCTCCTGTTGCCAGAGCATAAAACTCTCCGGTGAAAATAAACCTCTATAATATCATCGCCGCAGCATCAAAATTGATGCGTAAAAGTCAGCTGGAAATTACGTGACAATTCAAGATTGCCATACCGATCGGAATAATTCTCATGATCGAGAATATTATAGATGCCCAGCTTAAGATCATTTGCCGCATCGCAGCGATAATCGAGATTCAAATTGAGCTGGACCTTGGCCGGCACATCCTGCGACTTGCCGGAAGCATGACCGGACGCCGCCGCATCATAATATTCGCGATCTCCCAAATACCGCAGAGAAAGATTTCCCTGCCATTTGGCTTGATGATAATCAAGACCGATCAGGGTTGCAAGCCGGGCGCTGTCCTGCGTCCAGCCACGATTAAGACTGGGATCTTTAACTTCCGGATTCGAAAAACTGGCTCCCAATTTCAATCCCCAGCAATCGCTTAGACGCCGATCATATTCCAATTCAAGACCGGTATTACGGAAATCTCCTTTATTGACCAAAT
This sequence comes from Megamonas sp. UBA1799, assembly GCA_002319815.1. Lineage (GTDB taxonomy): Bacteria > Bacillota > Negativicutes > Selenomonadales > Selenomonadaceae > UBA1799. Next base: position 15,954 of record DCFR01000027.1, on the reverse strand, counting down.
AATATCGTTGGGTTGCATTGTTATATTGCCAGCCAAGCTTATCACTCATATCCATATGATAAAGTGCTAGTTTCCAGCTTTCATCTCCCCGAGCCAATTTCAATCCCGTCTCATAATTCCAACCCTTTTCCGGCTTTAAATCCGTCCCACCCAATGCGTCCCGCGTAACCGGATCAATATCCGGCATTTCAAATGCCCGGCCAATGTTGATATACCAAGCCGTATGATCATCCACTTTATAGTCGGTCTACAGCTGCGGTAAAAAAACATTCTGGTCCTTGACATCATCCTGAATAAATTCGCCCCGCAGTCCCAGCGTCATACGAAAACGATTTGTAAGCTGCTTTGTATAAGAAGCATACAATGCCTGATTAGTCCGTTTATCGCAAATACCTGTCACGGCTGCCTTACCCGTTTCATGTTTAAAAAAATAACCGCCGACCAGCGCATCATCCCGGAACTGCCAATTCTTTTGCAAATCCAGTACCAGACTGTCATAGGTTCCATTCCCGGCTAAAGCCGTATTCTTAACGCGATCATACCCATCCGACTGACGATAATTATAGCCTAAAGCAGCCTTAACGCCATTTTCCTTACCCTGATAAGAAATGCCTACCGTCTGCCGGTAATCATTATAACTCTCATCATATTTTGTCGCTGTCGGCGTCAAATGCTGACCGTTCAGCACATACTTCTGCCCGCCGCGCGTAATCGTGCCTTCCAGATAATTATAATGAATATTCAGTTCATCCGTCAATCGTATACTCATTCCCAGACGATTTTTCTGCCCTTTGCCAATCCAATAATCCGTATACGAAACCTTATCCGGACCAAAAGCGTTGGCATGCGGCCGATTCTTCGTCCACTCCCGGCTCACATCAATCATAACATCAGGGTCATAATACGTAGTCTCCGTTTTTTGAAAAGCATTGCCGCCAGTTATAGACGCACTGCCGCCCGTATGACCGGCCGTCGGTTTTTTCAAAATTACATTGACAACGCCGCCAACGGCTTCACCGCCATAAAGCGTTGAACCGGCGCCCTTGACAATTTCAATCCGATCCACCATTCCAATGGGGATATTTTCCGTACTGGAAGAATTACGAAGATTCATGGGCACGCCATTGACCAAAACCAAAGCCCCGCCTTTATAGCCGCGCAAGGTAATCCCTCCGGTCTGTGTGCCAAAATCCTGACCGGTCTCACCGCCATAGGAAGAATTTCCTGCGCCCAGCTGCTGATCAATTGCCTCATACACTGTACGGTAACCGTTCCGGGCAATCTGCGCCGCTGTGATTACCGTAGTAGCCGCCGGAGTCTCCAGATCCGTACGGCTCATTCGCTGCGCGGTAACCAGTTGCTCCGCGAGGGAATATTCATCCAACGGCTTATTGCTATTCACAAAATCTGCCGTTCCATCAGCCAATTCAGCTGCATACGCCTGCCAGGGAACTGCCAAACAAAAGCCCCCCAGCAGCGCTGCAGCCAATTCCAGTCTTGTTCTCATCCGCCATTCCTCCTAATTTTTTCGCACAAGTAACGGAAAAGAGCCTCCGCCCACCATAGGGACGAAGGCTCGGAATCTTTCCGCCTTGGCTCAGAACTTTATTTTGCTGCTTCCAAAGTATCCCAGGCTTCGTTCGCTCTCTCAACAAAGAGATTGCGGACTGCGGCATTTTCGCCCAAGCCATGAATGTACGTATCTACTTTAAATCCGGCAGCTTGCAGCTGGGATTTATGCGACTCTTTATCATCGCCAGCCATATCATTGTTGGCATGATCGCCAGCCACCATCATGATCGGCATCAGCGTAACATGCTTAATGCCCTTTTCCTTCAGCTGCGGAATGATTGTTTCCAGACTTGGCCAACCCTCAACCGTATAAACGAAGACATTTTTCAGCCCCAGCTGATCAATGCGATTCTGAATAACGGAATAGTACGCATTGGACGGATGCGGCGTGCCATGCGCCATTAAAAGAATAGCATCCTGCTTTCCCTGCTGCGGGAACTGTGTCTGCACGGCTTTGACAAAGCCAATGAGATCATCGCGCTGCTCTTCCTGACCCATCCAATACATGAGCGGAGTTCCCAGCGTCATCTTCTTGAACTGATCTTTATATTCATTGAAAATCGCGGTGTCATACGCATATTCCATCCCCGGGAAAAGATCCAGCGACGTGCAGGCAATGCGTGTATAGCCTTCTTCCTTCAGCTGTGCCAATGCTTCTTCCGGCGTTGGAATACGGATGCCTTCTTTTTTCTCGATACGATCGCGGATGATATGGGAAGTGAATGCCAGAATCACCTTCGTATTTGGATGAGCTGCCTGAATTGCACTGACCGTCGCATCAATCGTTGCCTGCCGGGTTCCTTTGAACGTAGTGCCAAAGCTCATAACGAGAATGGCATCTTTATTCTCAAGATTCTGCATCTCCGGATTCTCATTCTTCAGCACGCCGATCTGAGCCGCTGTTTTGAGAGCCGGCGTTGCATCCTTGACCTCCGGATTCAGCATATACCCTGCATACGTCGTTGCTGAGAACCCCATCAGTGCCGTACAAGCCATGGATGCAACCAGCATTCTCTTCCAATTCTTTTTCATGAATATCTCTCTCCTCTTAATATAAATTTGGTAAATAAAAAACAGGCTTCTCCTGCAAAGGAAAAGCCCGTCTCAAAAAACGCATCATAAAACGAACTAATCTCCATGCCCATCGATCGCAGGTCATAACGGTGATTGCTAAACTGGCAGGTCTCCTGGCTCCAGATCATCACACTGTTATGCCTTCCCAAGACTTTCATCTCAGTGACATCTGTATAACAATGCTCTCTGTTACAGTGGCGGGACCGCG
>DCFR01000027.1:8152-12854 GCA_002319815.1 Megamonas sp. UBA1799 | reverse complement strand
TGTTACAGTGGCGGGACCGCGCTGGTTTCACACCAGCTTCCCTATTAAGCCCGTATGGGCACCAATTCCGTTTATATGAAATTATAGGATTCATTTCTCACATTTCTATGTTACAACGGATACTTCCATTTGTCAATACAACAAGCAGGCATTTCTTGCCCCTGCCTTTTACCGATCAAGCGTCAACTTGCAATACTCTGACAAAGCCTGTGAGAATCGTCCTGTTTATAAGCTTGCAGCGCATTATTTCAAGCCAAATAAATAACCAGGACCTTAGTTACCGTGCTTCTAAACAACCAAATATGCCCGTTTTTGCATCCGGTGTATCATCTAAATAATCCAACAAGAAAGACAGATCCAACCCGCTCATGTAAGGTCCCAATATGCCATCAGCATGATCATTGCAAGAATTTTGCTCCATCGCCAGCGAATTCAGATTGACAGTCAATACTATGATATCGGCACTGGCAGCCTTAATTCCCCGGGCAATGGCCGGAACCAGTCGGGAATCCCTTTCCCCATTGGAACAAATGACGATAATCCGGGCGCCGGCAGCTAAAGCAGCATTCACAGCCGATTCAGCCGTGAAGAATTCTTGATTCACCATAATCTGAAAACCGGCAGATTCAAAAACATCGATGCTCCAAGTCGCCGCCACTCCATATTCATCCGCCGTCCCCACATTGCATAAAAACACCTGCGGTCTTGCGCCATATTGTCTGCTGAAGCAGGCCGTTCGCTGACGCAGTTGAAAAAACTCTGCAAGGACAGCATGGCAGGCCATCGGATGCTCTATATACAGCTCCAGTTGTCCGGCATGCAAAGGAATGACAATTTCCGCCAGTGTTGCTCCGGCCAGAAAAGCATCCCGCAGAGAATCAATCAGATAAGCCGATACATTCTCCCGGTGTAAAGCAATTCCCGACAGTTCTGCCAAACGCTGCCGTTCATCCGTTTCCCGCCGGTAGCGCTGAATGGCTTGCAGCCGTTCGGTTCGTATGCGCTCCGTGTCAATCGGAGACGGCTCCACGGTACACGTAGACAGCGCATTGCCCAGAGCATCGAAACGCTGGGCCAGACGATCCAATTGCCATTGCAAAGACGCAGCCAGGCGAGCCTGTACCAAGCCTTTTGCCAGAACTTCCGCCATGCCGCCATTGGTCTGCACATAATACAATACTTCCTGCGCCTGCTGACAAAATGTTCTCCTCAGTTCATCCTCTGCTGCATCATTCAGAAACCTGCCGACATGGCAAAGCGTATAGGAATCTTCACGACGCTGCTTCTCGTTTCCCCAACACTCTATGCCCGGCATATTTTCAGAAGATGGCAGAGCCGCCTCATAGATCCGCATACTTCCGTTGGAAACAGCATCCGGCCATGAAGCCGTCAGACGATCCCAAATCCGGGCTGCCGCTTGAATTTTCGCTGCATCCAGATGAGCATCAATTTCCTGGGAAAAACAGAAACCAATATGCCGACAAATTACAGCGGCAGCGATTCCACAAGAACATAACGCCTGTACATACTCCAGCCCGGTTGCCATCGCATAACCGACCTCCTGCACCGCCGATGCACCGGCAGCGGAGTACCGGCTGGCATCCACCAAAATCGTGCGCATTTCTGGCATATACGCTTCTGCCCACAGAACCGTTTGTGCCATTTCATGGTAAAGCGCCGGAAGATCCATCGGTAAAGTTCCTTCCTGCGCCAAAACGCCTAAAGGATCAGCTCCAATCATACCATGCAGCGTATCCGCCGCTTGTCCGTTAGCGGCCAGCAAAGCCGCAAACACTCCCAGTAAAGGCGCGCCTTCGGCCCCGGCATCCATCACCAGACCTCGCTGCGATGGCCGCATGCCGGTAAACGCCTGATGCGCATCCGCCAAAGTACTTAGCGACAGCCCGCCGCAGCGAATATCGCCGGCCTCAAGGGTTTCAGCATCCTGTCCATGACGCGTAGCCCGATCCAGCCGCAAATAAATATCCGGCTGCTCCCGTTCCGCTTCCCCATGAAGCTGCGCATTAAACTCCTGTGGCAAAACAACCTGCAGCGGCGCTGCCAAAAAGCTTCGCTCTACTGCCAGCAGCAAACCAGCGTCTATTGCCCCGTCAATATTTCCGGCTGTTCTGCGATTCTGTACTTCCATGACTATCGTTCCTTTCCCATAGAACATGCTTGGTAAACCAATCGGCTGCCGTCATAAAAATATCCCTTTGCCCGACCCTATGCCGGACAAAAGGATATCAAGAGGCATCAGCCGACAACTTGAACGCGCGTTACACCAAAAGCTTTCTTAATATGAGGAATACATTCCCGCTCAATCATGGAGCGCTGCATCACATCATGCGCCACTATGAGTACCATGGAACCATTTCTGGTCAGATTCGGCAGTGTCCCAATATATTTTTCATACCGATTCGCGCCCAGAAGCTGTCGAAGCTTTTCCAGACCTTCACATAAAACTGGTCGCTGCATAGCCAGCCGGTCTTCCAACGGCGTCAGTTTTTCAGTTGACAAATGTGAATTATGACACCAATCGCCTTCTGCGCCCACGATGGCCGGCGCTACGTTCGGCATTTTTACAGGCTCAAGACTATCTTCCAAAATTGTTTCCATAGTTTTTCTCCACCTTTCTTTTCTGATTCCCTATTAGTATAACACAACGCTTAAAGCGTTATTTGAAAAAGAGAAGCCTCTAAAGCTCCACCTTCAGAGGCTCGCCGCCAGCGCAGCGCAATAGAACGGAATGAAATATATGAGCAATGCTTCTCCATAGAGCTGAAACCATGGAGAAAACTTTTCGCCAAAAAAAGGAGGGCTCCCAGGAACGTCACCTGCCCTGGGAGTGGCTGCAACGCAGCCATAAATAAAGTTGAATGGAATCTATATGAGCAACGTTTCTCAACCGCATCAAGGCGGAAAAGAATACAGACGCCCAAAATCTATAAAAAGCCCAAAGGCAATAATTTGCGAAGAAGCAGAAAGTCCGGTTCTCTACAGCCGGCTTCCGACTTCTTCCAGTTTAAGAGATGTGGCATTGAAATGAAATGTATGAGCAATGCTTCTCCATAGAGCTGAAACCATGGAGAAAACTTTTCGCCAAAAATAAAAGCTCTTTTCCTGTGCAACAAGAAAAGAGCCCAATTCATTCCATAAAAAAATCTCAGCCTATGCTAAGATTTTAATACAAATTGTATCGAAATCCCCTTCCCCATCGCTCGCGGGTCAAACGGTGACTGTTAATCAGGCAGTTCTCCTGGCTACAGTTCATCATCCATTTGCGTCTTCCCGAGGCTTAGGCCTCAGTGACTATTACAAATGAACTCCCCTTCACAGTGGCGGGACCGCGTTGGCATTTACCAAACTTCCCTATTGAGTCTTTCGACACCTGATCCAATCCATATCATTTTTTAAAAGGTACAACGAACTTACGAAATTTATGATAACATCATATTCACCCATTGTCAATGCCTATTTCAACATTTTTCTTATATTGTGAAAAATCACTGAACCGCCGGCGGAGCAAATTTTTTTAACAAAAGAATCTTTTGTTTTACCTTGGTTACAAAACCGGCGGCTACGGTCAGATCCTCAGCATCAGGATGGCCGGCTGCGGTTTTCCAGCCGCTGGCCTTAGCATGAGGATTATCCGGAGCCATCTTTTGCCGCTTGGCCAGAATCGCCGGATTCACCTGTCCCTGACAGCCAAAAGTAGCCAAAACCCGACAGCCAGTTCCCAATCGATAAGCAGCTCTGGCAAACGCCGTGATCGCATGCTCGCTTTTTGGTTCTGCCGCATGCGTCTCAAAAAATACGACCGCAGCATTTTGCACGTTAGGCAGCCAGGCTGCGGTTTTAGGATCCGGCCCGCCCCGCCAAAGCCAATAACCGATCGCCACCACCTCATAGCCAGACAAATCATCCGGCGCCTCGTCAATCGCTGTCACGTCCGCCTCACCGGCAGCCGCCGCAACAGCTTCAGCCACGCTTTTCGTATTGCCGGTCACGGACGAATATACAACCAACCATTTTCCCATTTCCATTACCTCCTAAGTATCCTGCCTAAGATTACGAAGCGATCCATCCGCTCCGTTATGTAAAAAGCCCCCGCCGGACGCGAGGGCTTTTGCAGCAAAAAATCAGAAGAAGAACTCAACGCGGCCAAACAGTCTGGACGCATCCTGATCGCCTGTATCCTGCAGGTCTTTGCCCCGGAAATAACGCAGCGTGCCGACAATATTCTTGTCCAGCGTATACGCGGTGCCCAGCTCCCAGCCTTTCTGCCCGCCGTTCATGGCATCATACGTCGGGTGGATCACTGCAGCATTGCCAAGATGACGATAGGCTGCCCAGACGCCGAAAGATCCTTTATTCTCCTGCTCCGCTCCCTTATAGTCCAGTTCTACATTATAGGATTTCAAAAACTTGCCGTCCACATTCCCCTGGGTGTTTTTCGCATACGCTGCATGCATCGCCAACGTCGACGTGAATTTGTAGCCCATGCCGACTTCCCAGATATTCAGGCTGTCTGCATTATACGTTTTACTCATTGGGGTGCCGAAGAATTCTGTCGCCGATTGAAAATCACCGCTGACATGATAATAAGCGCCTCCCACCGTGAATTTTTTCTCTGGATCCGAGTTGAGTTCAATGGACTGGAAGTTGGCCGTCTTCTCGCCCAGAAGGTCTCCGTTGTTTT
>DCFR01000027.1:4341-7872 GCA_002319815.1 Megamonas sp. UBA1799 | reverse complement strand
TCGCCCAGAAGGTCTCCGTTGTTTTTCATATTGAAGCGGCCCGCCGTGACGGTGGCCTTGACGACTTTACCAAACGTGACCTGTCCGCCGGAAACCATGTCGTCAAAAACCATGCCCTGATCCAGCGCCGTCGTATAGGCCAGTTTACCGAGATTGACCTCCAGGTTATCGTACTCGCCCTGCACCCAGGCACGATCAAGTTTTGCTTCTGTCGCATTTTGACTGCTGTTCATATCTGTGGCATAATCAATACGCGCCTTAGCCGACCAATGCTCGTTGATCTGGGCCGTCGGTTCCAGACGGAAAAGCACTTCATTAAGATTTGTTTTTTCATCATGTCCAGAGACTTTATTATGCCTTTCACTCTGATAGGTGTACTGTACTTCTCCCGTCCACTTGACATTATCAACTTTCTTTTCCAGCGCCGCTACGCGCACGCCGAGATTGCCCAGTTCATCGGAGAATTCCGCTGCCAGTTTGTCGATCATCGCTTTATCGGCTGCCGAAACATCCGTCTTAGCCATAGCCCGCGCCACCATCTGCGCCATTTCATAACGGGTGATGGACTGATCCCCGCGATATGTACCGTCGCCATAACCGTCCACAACCCCGTCTTTGGCGAGCTGCGCTACCGCATCATAGGCCCAGCTGTCAGCCGGCACATCCGAGAACGGATTGGCCGCCGCAAAGGTTGTTGATGCTGCTCCTATGACCAGCGCCGTGCTCAGTGTTGCAATTAAAGTTTTTTTCATTTAAAAATTCCTCCTTATTATAACAGTCATTATAAATTTACGCAGTAACCAATGTTACCGGCAGACTGTTTCAGACCCTAAAAAAAGCATGCAAAATGGCACCGCACAAAATCGTGCAATGCCAGCTTGCAACTCATTGCTTCCTGCTATTGAATAATAGCCAGCTCCTTTAAGCGGCAAAAATCAATACAGGTTTTTTCTTCTGGATGTTTTTTTAGATATTGTTGATGCCCGGCATCGGCGGGATAAAAGCTGATCAGCCGTTTGGCGGCCGCATAACAGCGACGCGCTCCGACCGGATCACTGGTGGGGTCATTCAGCGTCAGCGCTGCTTCCGTGGCTGCGGGAACTTTCTGCCGATTGTGAATAAAATTCATATGATACTCAATCAGCGGTTCATCTTCTGACGAAAGATAATACACGCCGCTGCGATACATCAGACCGGCGCAGGCGCCCGGCTGATCCTTGACATAAGGGTTCACGACGGCAAATAAAATATCCATAAGGGACGACACATCGATCTTTTTCGGATCATACGTGACCTCAATGCCCATTGTCGCACCGGCAGCGCCTGTCAATACAGCTTCGTACGACGGCGACGGTACTTCTGAATCAATATATCCGGCAGTCACAGTCTGTACACCCTGAATCCGGGAAAATACCTCCTGCAATTCATGAAAACTACCGCCAGAAAAATAGATTTTTTTCGTATACATTCAGATCCCCCCTGTGAAATCACTGCTTTTTCGCAGGATTGATGCCCTGTGGATGAAAGAGATCCACATGCCTTTTTGCCGCACGCTCAATATCAAACAGTGTAATGAGCTCTCCTACCGCTTGCGTTGGCGAAACAACGCCTTTCAAGACTGCCTGCCGGATTTCCGGCATACGCCCCATGACCACCGGATCATCAAAGAACAGATTGTGCAGATGCTCGTCAATCATGCTGTGTACCCAGTCAAGAAGCTGACTGTCACGCCGCCGTTTGAACATCCCGGAATCCGTTGTGATTTTCCGGAAAGCCCGAATGATATCCCAAAGTTCCTTCAGACCAGTTTTTTTAACTGCCGAAGCCAGATAAGCATGCGTTTGCCAGCCTTCGGTCGCCGGTCGGATAAACTCAATCATGCGTTCAAATTCTCCACGCGCGACTTTAGCCTTTAACAAATTGTCACCATCTGCCTTATTGACAACAATGGCATCCGCCAGTTCCATAATTCCCTTTTTGATCCCTTGCAGTTCATCTCCAGCGCCCGTCAGCACGACCAGCATGAAGAAGTCTACCATTGAACGCACCGTCGTCTCCGACTGGCCTACGCCGACCGTTTCAATGAGAATAATATCATAACCGGCAGCCTCGCACATCAGCATTGTTTCCCGGCTTTTTCTGGCGACACCGCCCAGCGTTCCCCCCGCGGGGGAAGGGCGTATAAAAGCTTCAGAACGCCTCGAAAGCGTCCCCATCCGCGTTTTATCACCCAAGATAGATCCCTTGGTCACGGAACTGGTCGGATCGACCGTAAGCACGGCAATGTGATGTCCCATATCGCAAAGCATATTGCCAAACGCTTCGATAATCGTACTTTTGCCGGCGCCCGGAACCCCGGTAATGCCAATCCGCAGCGCTTTGCCAGTGCGTGGCAGCAAATCCTGCAGCACGCGCTGTGCCTTGGCAAAATGCGCCGAGTTGTTACTCTCAATGAGTGTAATCGCCCGTGACAGAATACCCCGATTCCCTTCGCTGACTCCCTTGACATAATCCTCAACCGACAATATCTGCCGTTTTGCGGGTTTGATCTTCCCACTCTTCAGATCCGGATTCAGATTCCCGACCGTTGTGTCTTTAATTCCCTCAATGCCGCTCATTACACGGCAGGCAAAGGCATTATTTTCTTCCTTAGGCGCCCAGTCCGGCTTGGAATTCGTATATTCAGCCATAGCATTAACCCTCAGCCGTTTCTTCCTTAACGCGGTCAATGAGAAGATTCAGCAATTTGATGCCAGCCTCCGGAATGTTGGTGCCAGGAGCAAAAATTGCTACCGCGCCGCTTTCGTAGAGGTGATCATAGTCCTGAACCGGAATAACGCCGCCAATGCTGACCATGATATCCTCACGGCCGCGTTTTTTCAGCTCATCGACAAGCTGCGGCAAAAGCGTATTGTGACCTGCTGCTAAAGAACTGAAGCCAACCATATGCACATCGTTATCAACGGCATCCTGCGCTGTTTCAGCCGGAGTCTGGAAAAGCGGCCCTACATCGACATCCCAGCCCATATCAGCAAAGGACGACGCAATGACCTTCTGCCCGCGATCATGACCATCCTGTCCCATCTTGGCGACAAAAATACGCGGACGGCGGCCACTGAGCTTCTCAAATTCATCCGCCAGCGTGCGTGCCTTATCAAGTTCGCTCTTATCCGTGAACTCGGAAGAGTAGACGCCGGAAATCGTATGAATAACTGCCTGATAGCGACCGGAAACCTTCTCCACCGCATCGGAAATTTCGCCAAGAGATGCATGCGCCCGGGCGGCGTTGACTGCACATTCAAGCACATTGCCGTTCTTACGGTCTTCCGCTGCATTCGTAAGGGCTTCCAATGACTGGCGGCAATCGTCGGCATTGCGTTCCTTACGCAGCTTTTCCAAACGTTCAATCTGCGAGTTTCGCACCGCCGTATTATCAATGGACAGAATCTGCAGCGGATCTTCCTTCTCCAGCCGATATTTATTCAGGCCGACAATCGTCTCATTGCCGGAATCAATTTTTGCCTGCCGGCG
>DCFR01000027.1:0-4026 GCA_002319815.1 Megamonas sp. UBA1799 | reverse complement strand
GCCATGCCGCCAAGACTCTCAACTTCCTGAATATGCGCCCAAGCACGGCGAATGATTTCATTGGTAAGCGCTTCCACATAATAGGAACCGCCCCACGGATCAATGATCTTGCAAACACTCGTCTCATCCTGGATATAAAGCTGTGTGTTACGCGCAATACGAGCCGAAAAATCCGTCGGCAGCGCAATGGCCTCATCCAGCGCGTTGGTATGCAACGATTGGGTATGACCGAGAGCCGCTCCCATTGCTTCCATACAGGTACGGGAAATATTATTGAACGGATCCTGGGCGGTAAGCGACCAGCCGGAAGTCTGGCAATGGGTGCGCAGCGCCATGGACTTGTCGTTTGTCGCGCCGAAGGATTTGACGATCTTTGCCCAGATCACTCGCGCCGCACGCATCTTTGCCACTTCCATAAAGTAATTCTTGCCAATGGCCCAGAAGAAGGAGAGACGTTTGGCAAAAGCATCAACCGGTAATCCGGCGTTGACGCCGGTACGGATATACTCAAGACCATCAGCCAGAGTATAGCCAAGCTCAATATCGGCCGGAGCGCCCGCTTCCTGCATATGATACCCGGAAATGGAAATGCTGTTGAACTTCGGCATATAATTGGTCGTATATTCGAAAATATCACCAATGATACGCATGGACATATCCGGCGGATAAATATACGTATTACGGACCATGAACTCTTTCAAAATATCATTCTGAATCGTACCCGCCATGATGCTCTTGTCTACGCCCTGTTCCTCGCCGGAAAGGATGTAAAAAGCCAGAATTGGCAGTACGGCGCCATTCATTGTCATGGAAACGGACATCTGATCCAAAGGAATACCGCTGAACAAAATACGCATATCGAGAATGGAATCAATAGCAACGCCGGCTTTGCCGACATCGCCCATGACGCGCGGATTGTCCGAATCATAACCGCGATGGGTCGGCAGATCAAATGCAATGGAAAGGCCTTTCTGCCCGGCGGCCAGATTGCGGCGATAAAACGCATTGGACTCTTCGGCCGTTGAGAACCCGGCGTACTGACGCACCGTCCAGGGACGGAACACATACATCGTTGAGTAAGGCCCGCGCAGGCACGGCGGAATACCGCTGGCAAAGTCCAGATGGTTCATATGTTCATATTCGTCAAAACCGTATAGCGGCTTCACCGGAATATGCTCCATCGTCGTACCAACGAGGTCCTCATAGCCTTTACCGGTCGCCTTTTTCAATTGCTGCTTCCAGGCGTCAGCATTCTGCAAGGGAGCATCCGTCAGACTCATTTTCGTAAAATCAGGATTTTGAAATGACATCAGTGAATCATCCCTTTCTTCTTCTGCAGGAACTGCAGAATTTTATAGCAGTTGGCCTTGACGGAAATGAAATCATCAACGCCCGCCTGCTTATAAACCGGTTCCATATCTTTCGGCGCTGCGCCGGCAAGATAAAGTGTTGCTGCGGGCAAAGCCGCTTTAAGCTTCGGCGCCAGCTCAGGAACAATCTCCGGATAGGTCTTATCTGTTGAACAAATAACCATCACATCGGCGCCGGATTTTTTCGCCGCTGCCGCCGCTTCATCGGCGGTTTTAAAGCCATTGTTCTGCTCTACGTCGAACTCGCCGACCTGCAGGAAGCTCGTTGAGAACTCGGCTCTGGCCTTATGCTGCGGGATCGGCCCCATATTCGCCAGGAAGACTTTGACATTATCGCCGTCATGCGTTTTCTTGTAATCTTCCGTAACCATGCGCATCGCTTCATAGCGTTCGCTCCAACGATGTGGCTCAATGACCCTGACACTCTCCGCCGCGCCGCCTTGACCCAAAGCCGCCCGGATCTCAGCGATCGTAGCGCCGGCTTCCGCCGCGGCAATCGCCGCGTCGACAACCGTTCCCTGGGCTGCCTTTTGCAAACCGGCGATATTTTCCTGTCGGAATTTATCATCGACATCGCTTAAATATTCCTCAACCGCGGTCAGCCGCTGCTTTTTCAGGGCGGCGGTATCCTCCGCTCTTTTTTCCAACAGTTCTTCCGTCATATTCGGGTACATGTTATTGCCGACAATGCGGTCTTTACGGAATTCCAAGCTCTTAAATCTGGCTTCTAGTACAGTCTCAATCTGCGCCTGTGGATAACCTTCCTCCAAAGCCTTAACGATGCCGCCTTTGCCTTCGATCGTCTGGAACTCCGCCCAAATTTTTTCCTTCATCTGTTTGGTAAGACTCTCCACGGCCCAGGACCCGCCTGCCGGATCAATGGGCTGCAGCATGCCAAACTCACCCTGTAAAATAATCTGCACATTGCGGGCAATCCGGCGTGAGAACTCATCCCCTTTGCGAACGGGCTCATCAAACGTCTCATTTTCATAAGAATCCAGACCGCCGACAACACCGGAAAACATCTCCGTCGTATTGCGCAGCATGTTGACATAGGGATCAAAAACCGTCTTAAAGAACAAAGCCGGCCGCCCGTGGACATGCATTCGCTGCGCATTATCATCGCCGCCAAAAGCCTTGATGATGTTGGCCCAGATTGGACGAACCGCGCGCATCTTGGCAATCTGCATAAAGAAATTCGTCCCCATGGAAAACCCGAAGAAAATCTGACTGGCAGCTTCGTTAATCGTCAATCCGCGTTCCATCATGGCCCGGACATAAGCGACCGCCATTGCCAGCGTATAGGACATATCCTGCACATCATTGCAGCCGCCGCGGCTGAACACATCGTCGCGAACCATAACGGTCCGAAGCTCCGGCGCATGCTTCACGGCCCAGCGCGCGCACTCGGCCATTTCATCATACAGCTGAATGAGCGGTGCCATGCCTTTCCCCTGACGTGCCAACTGTCCGATCGGATTGCCGCCAATAAAACCTTTAAGAAGTTTCGGTGACTTTCCAGAAGCTTTCAAGGCTGCTATTGTCAGAGAAAGCAGCGGCAGCGCCGAGGCTCCGCCATAAATATACAGTGGATGCGCCTCCAGTTTCAGGCCGTCAAGGACCTGATGCATATCCTCAAGCGTCGTGATGCTGCAGCCTTCATCTCCTACGGCTGCAGCGTCCTTCACGTCCTGGTTCTGCAAAGTCGCTGAATCCACCCGGACATTATAGACCGTTGACCCCTTGTCCTCTTCATGCCGCAAGAGCTCATTATTCTCCTTGGGCAGGGTTTCATCACATGGCTGTGCTACACCCCACGGCTCCTGTACATAGCCATCAACCCGGGCGCCGCGTAAAAAATCATCCATGCCCGGATAAGAACCCTTGGGCAGGATATCCTCGGTGCCAAGGCGCGTATACATCGGATCGAAGGTAATTCCTTCATAAGTCTTCGTATACATTTTTTTGTCAAACGGAGCACCCTTCAGCAGTGCTTCGCAGGCAGCTTTCCATTCCTCGTAGGTAGGCGGAGTAAACTCATCCAGAGGAACATCCGGAAAATCCGTCTGTTGCTCTGCCTGCTTCAAGATCGCTTGCAGATCAAGCTCTCCTTCTGCCTGGCCTTTCTTTTCTGCGTCCATCAGAACCCTCCTTCAACTCATAAAAAAAGTCTGCCTGCGGAATGCAGTCAGACAGATTTATACAAGCATCGGAGCCCGTTTTCAGGCAAATAAAATCCGGCTCGCCAAAAGCAAAAGCCGGAGAAATACACTATGCCAAAACGTTCGCTCATACATAGTATGAAATCCCCCACCCATCATTCTCGCAGGTGTAAGCGTCAAACTGACGCTAACGGTGATGTTAAAACAGGCAGGTCTCCTGGCTTAGGTTCATCGCCCTTTCAAGTCTTCCCAGAGCAAAAGCTCCAGTGACATACAAATGAAAGGACTCCCCTTACAGTGGCGGGACCGCTCCGGCATATACCGGATTCCCTATTAAGTCATTTCTGACACCTGTTCCCAACGATATTCCGTTGTCATTTTTAATAGTAGCTTTATTTTTGCCGTTTGTCAACCATATAAAAGGATTTTTCAAATAAATATGATAAATCAAAAAGAAACTGCCCTTACAGGAGGCTGCTGAAAAAGTTTATAAC
>DCFR01000055.1 GCA_002319815.1 Megamonas sp. UBA1799 | reverse complement strand
ACCGTCAGCCAGGGAAAAAGCGCAAAAGACTGAAAGACCAGCGCCGCTTCCGTATTAATCCCCTGCACCGACTTTCCGCCGCAAAGCACTTGCCCGGACGATGCCGGTATCAACCCGCACATAATGCGCAGTAAAGTTGACTTGCCGGAACCCGACGGCCCCAGAATCGCCAAAAATTCGCCTTCAGTCACCTGCAGATTGATATGATCCAAAATGGTTTTTTCCCCGGCCGCCCCATCATTGCCATCCGGCAACACAAATTTCCGTCCGACATCTTTCAATTCCAGCAGAGTCTTCATATCAATCCCTCCTATTCCAAATGATATTTATCCACAGAAAGCTGATACAGCCGCTGCCATACCAACCGATTGAAAACAACAACAAAAATACACATGACGATCAACCCCAGAATAATCTGCGGCCAATTGCCCGCCGCTGTATTTTGCGTAATATACGCGCCCAGTCCCTGCGCAGTAAAAGTCTGTCCCTGCCAGGAAACCAGTTCCGAGACGATGCTGGCATTCCAGGCTCCGCCGGAAGCCGTCACCAGTCCCGTCACCAGATGCGGAAAAATACCCGGCAAAATCACCGTACGCCACTTCTGCCAGCCATGCAGTTTCAACATATCCGCTGCCTCCAGCAGATCATTTGGCAAAGCTGAAGCTCCGGCAATCACATTAAAAAGAATATACCACTGCGTCCCCAGCAGCATCAGCACTACCGATCCATAGGAAAAATCAATATGCATCCAGACAAACAACAGCGTCAAAAACGGAAACAGCATATTGGCCGGAAATGCTGCTGCAAACTGCACCAACGGCTGCAGCCGACCGGTCAGCCGCGGATGCAGCCCGATCCAGATCCCTGCCGGTATCGTCCACAAAGAGCCCAGCAGCAAGGCGGCCAACACGCGCAGCCAGGTAAGGATCCCCAACCAGAATACCGGTCCGATCCCCTGCCAGCCAAGAGAAAGCAACATGACGGCGGCTTCCTGTGCCGGCGTCCAAAGCCAGGCAGCCAGCGCCGCTGCCGCCAGCAGCCAGCCAAATTTTGCAAGTCCGGTCTTATGCTCCTGCAGCCTCGGAGCCGACGTATAACGGGCCAAAAGATCCGCGACGCGGTCAAACAAAGAGTTCACCAGGCGGCCGGCCGGCGCTAAAAATCCGATCCAGATCGCATGCGCCAGCCTTGATCCCTGTAAAGCATCATATACAATGGATTCTGGCTGTACCTCCGAAGAAGACAGTTCCAATTTGAACCTCTGTCCCCAGACAATCAGCGGTCGCCAGAACAGCTGATCCGTCAGCCAGACCATCACGGCCATCACCAGCATTGCATAGCCCATGGCCCGGATATTACCGGTCTCCGCTGCCGACGCCAGATAAGAACCGATACCCGGCAGATGAATATCCTCGCCAAGCACCGTAATCGCCTCACTGGCCGCCAGAAAGAACCAGCCGCCGCCAAAGGACATCATCCCATTCCAGATAAGTCCCATAGCCGCCGCCGGCAACTCCAACCGGCGAAAACACTGCCAGGCATTCAGCCGCAGCATAGCGGCTGCCTCCTGCAGTTCTCTGGGCACGGTTGTCAGAGAATGATAAAAACTAAACGTCATATTCCATGCCTGCCCGGTAAAAATAGCGAAAATAGAAGCACATTCCACGCCGAGCAGACTGCCAGGAAAAAGCGCCATAAAAGCCGCGATGGTAGCCGACAAAAAACCCAGTACCGGCACCGACTGCAAAACATCCAGCAGCGGCACCAGCACCCGGCCGGCAATCCGGCTTTTCGCCGCCAGATAGCCGTAAATAAGCGTGAAAATAAGCGAGGCGCCAAACGCTAAAAACATGCGTAATAGCGAACGCCCCGCATAATATGGCAATAATGACGGCGACAAATCAATCACCGGCGGATTGGCCTCTGAAAATGGCACTACCATACCCGCTCCCAGTTTCATCACCGCAAAAAAAAGAACAAAAAGCAGGCTGAGCAGAGCACCATCAGATGCCCAGCGATGCCAGGACCCTTGCGGACTGGTAAATATAGTCATACGCGTCCCTCCTGTAATTTTCATTTTGTTGGCTGCATAAATGCCCACTACCGGCCCCGCTGTCCATATTTACCACCTCTTTCCTCTTCCTGAACTGGCTTTATTATAGTCTTCCCCGCTGCGATTTGCAAGCAAATTTCCCCTGCGGTGCAACTTGAATTTATTCGGATGCTGCCGGCCCCAAAGCCATGCGCAGCAACGCTTCCAAGGAAGCGGAAAAGCGCACATTATCGGCTGACGTCCGCTTTGCCGGCCCCTTCAAATGTATTTTACCCGAAGCCCGACGCGCCTTTTTCACCAGATGACGCTCCATAAGAAGTTCATCAATATTCTCATCCGTATACCATCGACCGCTCTGATGAATGCAAAACGCTCGTTTTCCCAGCGCCATCGCCGCCACGCCATAATCCTGCGTCACGACAATATCGCCCGCCCGGCAAAGATTAATCAGGGCAAAATCCACTGCATCCGCCCCGGCGCCCACGACCCGAATCTCACTGTACTCCGATTTCAGAACATGGTTTGTATCACAAAGCAGCGTCATAGATATCCCATAACGCTGCGCCGCCGCTTCCGTCTCCCGTACCACCGGGCAAGCATCCGCATCCACAAAAATATGCATAAACAGCCTCCGTTTTTTATCTGCTTTTTTAAATCATCTGCCGGCAAAACACCTGTACCGCAGCGCTCTCATCGCCGCCGGCTGCCAGATGCCGCCGCATTTGCTCCAGATACAGCGCGTCATGGCCCACTTCCTGACCAACCAGATGTGCCAGCCAGACAGCTTCATCCCGCGGCGGCAGGCTGCCGCTATCGAGCGCCTTTGTCAGCAACAGCAGACGCAGAAACGCCATCTGGACCAGCAGGCGAAACCAACCGGCATAAAATGCCGCTTCATCGGCCAGCAAAAAAAGGTCTTTAAAAACGCCATTCACCAGAAAGTTTTCCCAAAACATGCCATACGACGGGCGCACCTCCATTGCATAAAGTTCACGGCCTTCACTGTACTGCCGCGCCATAGCCAAAGAAGGACGCTGCCCGGCAGCGAAATGCCAGCTGACCGCCAGCGCCTTTAGTCGCTGTTGAAACTCCGGTCGGAGCTGCTGGCTCTCTAAACGATGCAGGACCAGACACTGCAATTGTTCCAGCTGTCCGGCAGCAGAAGGTGCTTCTGGCAGCTGCGGCCGTCCGTCTTCCCACTTTGCATGCCAGGTCGCTGCCAGCTCCGCAAAATGCTTCGCCGCATGATGTCCCGACAAATGCCCCGCCTGCCAGAACAACTGATCCGCTAAAAACAGCCGCTGCCGCAGCGGCAGCAAACGATGCTGCAGCACTTCCACCAATTGCTGCCGTAAGAACGGACTCCAGGGCAGCGGCTGCTGCCCCCGACCGGCAATCCGCAATCCGGCCCACTCGGCCTCATCCAGTTCCCGCTTTCTCAGACAGATCGGTTCATCCCTGCCCAAAATGAGATGGGCGGCGGCAATGCACGACAAGCAGAGTGCCCGTTCCGCTTCGGTATCTTTCCAGATATGAATGACGCGCGGATATGTGCGGCAAACTTCTGACAAATAGAACTCCGACGTGCGCCGCTGAATCAGGCACCAACCGTCATTGCGCAAAAACGGACAGCGCTGTCCCCTTCCCAGCCGGATCACGGCAAGCTCTTGCCCCGCTTCCTGCCGATGCTCAATCGCCTTTGCCGTGTCATGCCGAAACCCGGTATCCCGGCTATGCGCATAGCGCTCGCATGTGGCCGCATCGAGTACAATGTCCCAGCGCTGGCAGCAGGTATCCGGACAGCTTCCGCCCCAGCAGGTAAACTTTTCCATATATGAAGGTTCTGTAAGCTCAAGTATATGATGTTCTCCCGCCGGCGGCTCACTTTCATCATGATGCATGCATTTTTCCCCCGATTTCACAAATGAAGACTGCGTTCCGGCGGCAGCTTAACACCGCCGAAACCCCAGCCGAATTTTTCCAGAAACTTCATCGCTCTTTATGCGCTGCCTGTAAAGGACGGCGTATGAGAGCGAGTCCGTCATTCGGATAAAATCATGAAAGACTTCGCCGCAGACGGTCCTATTTCCTGCCCATCTGCTTTTTCTCCCTCAAAAAAAACAGACAAAAGCGACGGCAGACAAAACGCCGCCGTCGCTTCTGTTCAATTTCTGCCCCTATAGGCTGCCACATATCACCGGATCAAATATGAATCGCAGCGGCGGCGGCCAGCGTCTCCCTGGTTTCACGCATCAACGCATCCATAATCACCTGTGCCGATTCGATCTTTTTCAACGGCAGCAAGGACTGTCCAGCCTGCATCATGCCATTCACGGTATCGCCGTCGACCGCTGCCAGCCGGTTGGTTCCCCGCGTCATCAGGCTCAAGGTTTCCTTATCCGTCTTGCCTTCATTCTCCAACGCGACAAATTTTTCCGTAAACGGATTGCGCAGACCACGCACCGCGCCATTTAAAGTATAACCGGTAACAATTGTATCCGTATCGACTGCTTCTATTAGTTTTTGCTTCACATTCGGATGAACCGGACATTCTGCAGCCAAAAGGAACCGCGTGCCCAGCTGCACTCCGGCCGCCCCCATCACTAAAGCAGCCGCAATACCGCGACCATCCGCAAAGCCGCCGGCAGCCACTACCGGCAGGGAAACCTCCGGAATAACCTGCGTCATCAGGGCCATGGTCGTCAACACGCCAATATGGCCGCCGCCTTCCATTCCTTCCGCCACAATGGCATCCGCGCCGGCGGCCTCAACCCGTTTTGCCAGCTTGACATTAGGTATCACCGGCAGCACCTTCAACCCGGCAGCATGCAGCTGAGCAAAGAAGGGCACCGGATTCCCCGCTCCCAAAGTAACAAAAGCCGGTTTTTCCTCACAAACTACCTGCACGATCTCCTCTTTATTCGGCGCCATCAACATGATATTAACGCCAAATGGCCGCGTCGTGAGTTCCTTGGCCCGGCGGATTGCCTCCCGCGTATACTCCGTCGTACGTCCGCCGGTCGATATGATGCCGGCGCCCCCGGCATTGGAAACAGCAGCCGCTAGCCCGGCGTCGGCAATCCAGGCCATCCCACCCTGCAGTACCGGATATTGAATTCCCAGAACATCCGTAATCATTCTTTTCATTTATTATTCCTCCATATAACAATAATTATCTTTTATCATAATTTCATTATATCACATCCCTCCCTGCCAAGGCAACTATTCCTTTTTCCGCCTTACTACCACCAAAACTCTCTGGCTCCCCCGCGCATGCGAAATCTTTCACATGCGTATTGGCAGCAGTTTCTATGTCGTCATACAATCGTCAAGAAAAAACCAGTAAAAATAATCTTGACAGTTGTCCAATATGAGTGTATATTATTTTACATCAAGTCGTAATTAATCTCCGTTTTAACAAAAATTCATAACAACCAAGAAATTCGATGATGGGAACGAGTACTTTTTGCCGAGGTTTGCAGAGAGCCGTCGATTTGCTGTGAGACGGTAGCCGGAGTAATGAGGAAAATCCTCCCTGAGAAGGGCCGCTGAACATACGGTAAGCAGCCACGTCTGATCCACGTTATCGGAAACGCGTATGTATGTACGTTGAGCGTCCGACGCCGCTGCGCCGGAAATCTGGGTGGTACCACGGAAACAAAACCTCCGTCCCTTTATGGGATAGAGGTTTATTTTTATTTATTTATATTTTTAGGAGGAATTATCATGGAATCTGTCAATCTGGAAACTCTGAAACGAAAACGCGATCTCCGCATCATTCTGCCGGTCTTTCTGGTCTCGATTATTGCTTGCGTTGACCGTGTGAACATTGCCTATGCCGCCCTGACAATGACGCAGAACCTCGACTGGATCACACCGGAAATTTTTGGCGCGGGCGCTGGTATTTTTTTCATGGGTTATCTCCTGTTTGAAATTCCCGGTTCGTTAATTGCGGCCAAATTTTCCGCCACAAAATGGATTGCCCGCATCATGTTTACTTGGGGCTGTGTCTGCGTGCTCATGGCCTTCATGTCGACGCAATTTGAATTCTATCTTTACCGTTTTTTACTCGGCGCGTCGGAAGCCAGTCTTTATCCGGTCATTTACTCCGTGTTGTTTCCCCGCTGGTTTACCGCCGGGGAACGCGCCCGCGCTACGTCGCTCATGCTGACGTCTTTGCTGCTCTCAACGATTATTGGCGCTCCGCTGGCCGGCGTGCTGCTCAACACTTCATTTTTCGGCCTGCACGGCTGGCAGGAGCTGTTTATTCTTGAAGCCGTACCAGCTCTGGCCTTCGCAGTTTTTTTCTTCTTTGGTGTCAAGGATCGTCCCAATCAGGTTGCCTGGCTCACCCCCGCTGAAAAAGACTATCTCACCAAGGCCTATCAGGAAGAACATGCCCGCCTGCAAAGAATTAAAAAATACACGGTTCTGCAGGCTTTCACCGATCCCAAAGTTTTGAAACTTTGTTTCATCTATTTTATGTGGGTCATCGGCTTCTGGGGCTTTAATTTCTGGATGCCGACTGTACTCAAGGGACTTTCCGGCTGGTCGGCCCAGCTCATTGGCGGCGCAATTGCCATCCCGATGACCGCAGCGCTCATCGTGCAGATCATTGTCGGCCATACCTCGGCAAAAACCGGCGATAAAGTATGGCATGTAGCCGGCACTCTTTTCATCGGCGCTCTGGGGCTCGGGCTGAGTCCATTTGCCACGGACATGGGTACGGCACTCTTTCTCATTTGCCTTTCTGCTATTGGCATTTATGCGTCCATGGGCATCTGGTGGACGATACCAACCACTTTTTTGACCGGACCGGCCGCCGCCGGTTCTGTGGCGCTCATCAACTCCTGCGGCAATCTCGGCGGCTGGGTCGGCCCTTATATGATGGGCTTTGTCAAATCACATACCGGCTCGTTCGATCTCGGATATTTTCTTATGGCTGCCTGCATGTTCATCGGCGCCGTCACCGTACTCACTCTGAAGTACGGCTTGCATGGCAGTAAGGCAATTGATGACAGCATCGCGCCAAAAGAAGCAGAACCAACTAAACTGGCAGAGGAATAACCTACCCAAAAGCACCCACAATAAAAACGGGTGCTTTTTACTATCTGTTAATCAAAATTTTCTGACGCCGCCAATCCGGAAAATAACTTTTCCAACCGGTGCCGCATCATATCCGCCGCTTCATGCGGCGTCGCTTCGTAAACTTTCTTGCCGTCGATAAAATAGGACGGCGTATAATAATACCCCAAAGAAGCAGCAAATTTTTCATCTGCCGTTTCATCCACATACCGGAAACTAAACTTCGCATATTCCGGATGCTCTTTGATGAGTTCCGCCGCGATATTACGGGCCTGACGACAAAAAGGACACCCCGGATACTCCATGACCATGATTTCCATTGTAAAACCTCCTTCTAAAATATGAATCAAAGAAGCTCCGCCTGACGCCATACACACATAAAGCTAACCTATCGAATGCGCAGCTATGTCCAGCATCAGATCATGCAGCAAAACGGACAACAGACTTTCCTGATAAAACGCACACTGCCAGTCCCGCATACGAACAGCAATCGGCGTCAGCCCCGCATCGGTTATACCGTCCAGCCGTTTCAGACGCAGCGAGGTCAGACGGATATCCGTCCTGCTGTATTCCGACAGAGAAAAATGCCAGAGCTGCACCTTGCCGGGATACCGCTGCCGCAGTTTCTGGACAATCAGCAGCCCTTCGGGATCAAAATCGCCCGAATAACAAAAACAACCGCCGCTTTCGGCCAGCCGATCCAATAGCGCCCAGGATGCCGTTTTCAGCTGTCCATGCAGGCAAAGCAAAGGCGGAATCCGCCCATCCCGCGGCAAGGCATCCAACAGCGTGGAAAAAACGCCGGAATTCTCAACAATATAAACACGAAAAGGCAGCGGCTCCGATTGCCGCCCCGACAGCATATAAGGAACGATGCGATCAGCCCGGACAATTTCACGAAAAGGCACATTTAATGGAGAATGACTTTGTGCCGCCGCTTGCCAATAAGAAAGCTCCCGCTCATTTGTCCAGGCACAAAGTCCGACTTCCGTAGCAAAATTCAGAATATCATCCCGCAGCAACCGATAGCGATACAAAAGCTCCGTCTTTTCGTCCACGGTATGGCAGCCATCCTGCCCCGATAAAAATGCCAGCGCCTGCAAAAGTTGCTTACCGGCCTCGCAATCCCAATCAAAGACATGGGGATTTCCCGTCACCCGGTTAGCAAAAAAAGGAAGGCGTTCATACCGGGAAGGCAGTCGGCTCAGCGCCCCGGCCACCAATGCCAGAAGCTCCGCGGATCGGCCATCTTCCGCTTCCGCATGAGGCGCACGCAGACGCCGCTCCTTCAGTGCCTGCAGCCATTGCTGCGCCGCTGCCGCCGGATAAGCCGCCAGCAATGCATCCAGCAGCGCTTCCCATTGCCGCTGCCGGCTTATCGCCTCCTCTTTTTTGGTCAGAAGCTGCTGCGGGTAAAAATGTGCCAGAAAATTTCCCACCGGCAAGGCAGCAAACTTGGTTTTTTCCCAGGCAGCGGCAAAAACCGCGTAACGAACAGACACCGCCTTCCTCCCCATCATACTTTCCCGCAAAAAAGACGACAAGGCGTCGTTGTCTTCAGGCGTCAGATTCTCCAGCCGGATGCTGCCGCCCCAATGCCCCAGACTGCGGTATTTTTCACAAAAACCTGACGCCAACCGGGACAAAACCGGACGCTGCTGAAAGTACGCCGCAGCCAACGCATAAATTTCATCCGTCATCTTCCATCGCTCCACCCGGCAGCATGGCCTGACGCACATGGCCATCCCAATGATAAGGCACAACTGTCACATAAGATGCATTCGCCGGACGCAAAAGCTCATAAATGTTCAGCGCCGGCACGACGTCATAATCGCCCCATAGAGCCTGTGAGTTCATAATGTAATTAAAGCCCAGTTCTTCAACCAGCTTAAACATATCGCGGATATTTCGCTCATCGACGCCGGCAAACGCTTCATCCAGCGTGATAATATAGGGTGCATCCGGACCAGCCTCCAGATAGCGCGAATACGCGGCTGAAAACAGCGGAATATACATGGCCATTGCCTTTTCTCCGCCGCTGAAGCGGAAAAAACCGCGATCCGTTAATTCCCGCCGCCGGATTTGTTCCCCCTGATCATAGTACAGGCAAAATTGGAACCACTGCCGATAATCGAGCAGTTCGCGCACCGCTGTCTGAAAGGATTCAACATCCCGTTCCTGCGTGCTGGCTTCCTCACGAGCCCGATTGATCCGCGCCTGAAAATGATGAACAATTTTATCCATATCTTCTTGTTTAAGAACAGAAGGATCTGCATGCAAAAGATCAACCAGTTCCTTAGTATCCAGCTCGGCATCTTGTTCGCTGCGCACCGGTTTCCAATCCAAATGAAACCGCAAAGCGCTTGAGGTATCGCTCTGCTGCATCAGCCGGTTCATCTTGCGCACCCATTCTTCCGCCGCATAGATTTTTTCACTGATCGTCTTACCGATGCTGTTCATGATAATTTCTTTATAGATACGTTTATCCTGCTCGGAAAGCAGATTTTTTTGCTCGTCAAGATGTTCCTTGAGCCAGGCTCTCTGCTGATAAGGGCTCAGCAGCCGCCCGTCAGCTTCCGCCAGAGCGACCTGACGATGCGTCTTATCCAATAAGTCCTGCCAGGCCTGACCAAAAATTTCCTGATCCTCTGCTGCCAGCTCCGGCAGCGGACCGGGATCCGTGACAATTTCTCGAAATGAAATCCGATACTCTGTCAGCACGCCCTGATCCCTTACATACTGTGCCGTCACTTTATTCATTAAAACAGCTTCCGACGGTTTCCCATTCTTTTCCCATTCTTTTTCCAATGCTTGCAGCTCAGCCCGGGAGGGCTCCGCAGCAAAAATGAAACCTCGCGCCAGTTCCTGCTGCAGCAGCCGCTGCCACCCATTTGCCAGCGCCGTATAAAGAACCTGCTGCCGCTGCCAGCGAATCGCGTCTTCCTGCAGACGTATGGCAGTATTCTTTGCTTCGGTCTGCCGTGCGACAGCGGCGTCGCGCTCCTGTGGAACCAATCGCAATCGGCTGATAATCTCATGGATCCGACGCTCTACGGCGGCGGCATCCAATTCCTGCAGCTGCCGCTCCAACACGGCCAAACGCTGCTCTTTGCGCTGCAGTTCCATTTCCAATCCCACCAATTCGCCGCGCAGCGCATCGGATTCCTGCCGCAAATATTCCAGATCTCTTTTAATCTGTCTTTCCATTTCCCAGGCACTGGCAAAGGTCTGCTGTATCAGCTGCAGTTCTGATAGTCTCTCCTGATATTCCCCCATAGACTGCAGCGCCTGGTCACAGGCGCAAACGGTCAGTTCCAACCGACTGGTGCCGCGCAGCGCGAGCAATTGCTGATGCTGCGCCCGCAGCTCCAGCACCACCGCCTTTTTCTGTGCGTCCTTCTCATCAATTTTTTGCTGCTGCCGCCCGAGATCCTTTTGACAGGCAATTTCTTCCATATGAAGTTCCAAAATAGCCGCAGCACGGGGAAAATCACGGCGCGCTGCCTGCAGCGTCTCCAACTGATCCTGCAGTGCCTCAATCGCCTGATGACACTGCTCCTCCGCAACAGCCAATTGCTCCAATTCTGCCTGTTTCCCGGCAATCTGCTGCCGCCGATAAGCCTCCCGCGCCTGACGTCCGATATAGAGCGCCTGCTCCCTTGCACCCGCATGTCCCGCCAGGTTGCCCAGACGATACATGCCCGCTCCAATATTGATGCACGCGCCCGGCGCGCTGCCCGAACCATAAGAATCTTCATCCACCAGAATGCTGCTCAAAATAGCGGCAATCCGGGGCACAGCAATGCCATGATTCCCCGGCACAGGCTCCAGATACGTATACAGAGTATCGGCAAAAAGCGGCGCTTCCTGGCTAAAAAGCACACTGCCGCACATCTCAGGCGGCAAATTGGCGGCAGCCGCATTATCCGCCAAAATCAAAGCATTCAGCATCCCTGCATCCAGCAGTGCTGATTCCAAACGCTCACGGCTGACCGCATCGACCTCCGGTCGGAATTCAACCGCTTCATAGAAAGGTACAAATGCCTGCCCTGACTGGCGCAGCTGCTGCCGCGCGGCCGCATATGCATCCGGCAGCGGCAGCTCTGCCTCCTTTGTCGCCTGCAGTTCCCGCAATTCCGCTGCAGCCATTTCCCGCAGCCGCTGCAAATCCCGGCCAGCGGATTGCTGTCCGGCCATATCGGTATTTACCGCCGTTTTTTTACCATCATAGACACGCTCCAGAACTGCGGCGGCATCGCTCCATTCCGTCTCCAAGAACAGATTTTGTAAAGCGCCGGTCAGCTGTGCCTCGTCCTCCCGGTCCACCGGCAATACCGATGCCCATAACCGCTGCCACTCATAATACTGCTTGACCAGCGCATCGCGCGCCTCATCCAGCAGCTGCAGCAATTTATTATGCTCCTGCCGTCCGGCATCCAGCTGGCGGTTTGCTTCCCCCAGCTCCAATTCCAATCGGGCATTCAGCTGTTGTTTCTGTTCATATGCAGCTAATCCGGCCCGCAGCTGCTGCAAATGCTGCTGATATTCCTGTCCCGCCTTCTTCCAGAGGCGCAAATGTTCAGCGGCCTCTGCGTCTTCCAGTTGCAGCCCCTGCTGCTGCAGCGCATGCTGTGAAAAATCAGCTTCCTCGGCCAACACCGCCAACTCCTCGAGCTGGTTTTGAAGCTCCGTCCGCTGTTCCGCCATTCGTCGCTGCTGCTCGGCCTGACGATCCTCCTGTTGAGATTCCCGCTGACGCTTTTCCTGCAGCGATTGCTCGCGGCTGCTATAGTCTGTTCGCTGCCGTTCCAGCGCATCCGCTACCTGCTTCTTTTCCTCAGCGGCTTTATAAGCTTCATTCTGCTTTAAATCGTCCTGTTCCTGCCGCAGGCTCTCTTCCTCAACCACCAGTTCCCGCTGCATTTTCGCTGCCGCTTCCGCAGCGCTATTAGCCGCGGCGATCCCTTGTTTCGCTTTTTCCAGACGTTCGCCGGCTGTCTGCTGCCGCTGTCTGGCATCGCGGGCCGCCAGACTCCGCTGTGCGGCGGCGGCCCGGTTACAATCGTCATACGTCAGACATAGGCGATCAAAAGCTGCTTTTTCGCGTCCCAGCTGCTCAATAGACAGCTTGGTTTTTTCCATATTCTCCAGTGTTTCCGCCAATGGCCGCAGGTCCTCATCCGAAAGTGCCGGCAAAGATGCATTCAATATCTCATAAATGACACTTGGCTTGAAATCGCGCGACAATTTGGGACTGCGCAGCTGAATCAGGAGCTGCATGAGCTCCTGATATTTTTCTAAACTCGCAAAACCGAAAACATGCTGATTGACCATGGCCATATATTCCTGCTGCTCGGTTGTCACCCGACCATCCGGCCCGATCCGGTTTTCCAGCTCTTTGCGGGAAAGCGGCACCCGCTGCGATTTTCCCGTCTCCGAATCCTTTTCTTCCTTATAAAGGAAGAAATCTTTTCCGATCCGACGCCCATTCTGCAGCAAAAAGCCCCAAAAGTCTACCCGGGAAGCGCCGCGTCGCGCATGAAGACCAATTCCCGTCGTCACATACTGCTCGCTTTGCGCCCTTTTATATTCTAGATACAAGTACCCGGTGCGTTCCTCATAGTCACTGATCTCTTTTTCTCCCAGCAAATAATCCTCAATACGGCGAGAGCGGGAACCAAAACTATCCAGACGATCGGCATGCTTCACCCCATCCAGCAAAATTGTGATCAGGCTCTGCATGGTGACCGACTTACCGGAACCATTGCTGCCGCGCAGCAATAACCGGCCATCGGCAAACTGAAACTCCGCCTCGTCATAATACCAGTAATTCAATATCCCCGCCCGATTCATCTGCCATTTATTTTCCGTCACGCTTACTGCCTCCCATCACATAATCAGCCGGATAAGAACCGCTCAGCCGGAACAATGCCGGCAGCAGATGTATCAGCCCGGTGCCTTCTTCTACTTCCGCCATCCCCCATAAAGTCATTTCCGTCAGAATCGTCTGACGCAGCCGTTTACCGCCCATCTCCCGGAATTCTTTCGTCCATCCGGCGCCGCAGCTTTGCAGCAAACGCTCCAGAAACTGCTGAAATTCATGCGGGCTAAGCAGTTTCTTTTTCTGCCAGTCCGGCTGTTCCCGCCACGCTCGGGCGAAATGCAAAATCACATCATGCGCTCCCCTCAGCCGATAGGGAAAAATATTCTGAAACCAGCTGCTGCGCTCATAACTTACCGCCATGGCAGCATTCTGATACAGTTCCAGGTCCAAAGAAAACAGATCATTAAACTCCGCCTTCAAACGCGAATACATATTACGCAAATAAACGAAATCTTCCTCCGCAGCGGCTGTCCGATAATAAACCGGCTGCAGTAAAAGGCTGCGATAAATCCGGTGACGCTTCTGCCGAAGCGCCCCGGCGGCATCCTCATGACTGCCGGAAAAATCCGCTGCACAAAGCGCGTCTGCCGAAACATATTCCCGGAGGTCGCGCGGATAACTGCGTAAAAAGCAGCGCGCCAGAATCGTGACCTCATAAAGCGCCTCACCGGCCGGATTACCATCTGTCATGCCACGGCGCAGGAAAGCTTCGCTGTCATCCTCAACCGACCGCAGCGCCCCGGTTTCCAGCAGATAATGGATCACGCGGATCAAAGCCTTGCGCCGGTCATAAGATTCCCAATTCAGCGGCTCTAAGGCATCCGACGGATAATATCCCAGCAGGGCTTCACAAAGATCACCCAGTAAAAACTGCCCCTCGACTTCCTGTTCTTCCAAAAAAGCCATCGTACAGCAAAGCAACACATAGTCTTCTGGCGACTGCATCGCTTCTATCCCCATAAATGGCTGCGCCCCGGCCGGGATCTTTTCCAATTTATAAAATTGTGCATTCACCAACAGCGGCCAGCCACATTTTTCCCGGAAATACTCCACCAGCCGCTTTTCATGACGTCGAATCAAAAAATATGCCTCCGGCGTTTCCTGCCGAACAATCCATTGCGACGCCAGCAAAAGTTCCGCAGCCTCACGCAGTTCTTCTTTCTCTCTATCGGTTGCCATCTTATCCCGCCTTCGCTGCCGTCACCGCCAACTTCATAGCGGGCAGCAGAAAATCTCCATCCTCACTTTTCAAGCAGATCCGAGCCGCACTGGTTCGATCCCAAAGGAGCCGCACATGCCGGCCCGTCTCGGTCTGAATCTCACCCGTTCGCTGCTGCATGCAGCGTGTAATCCACCCCAGCAGCGTCTTGCGCACTTCCGTGGAAATCACCGGCAGCGCAGCCAGATCAATGACCCCATCTACGACCAGCGCATCCAGCAGCGCGTCATGCCGCGCCTGCTGCGCCAAATGTTGTGCCAGCAGAGCCGCCTTTTGCTCCCGCTGATCACGGATCGCCGTTTGCCGGGTTCGTTCCCGATAAGTAGACACATGCGGCTTCAACTCTATCTCTGTCGGCGCCTCATCCTCGATGCAAGCATCCATGCGATCACTCGCCCGCTCCTGCACATAAAAATGACGCGCGCCCGGCGCGCCGAAAAGCGCCGCACTCAATGCATCCGCATCCCTTTTTTCCGTCAACCGAGCAAACCAGCCGGCCAGATACAAATAGTCCGCCTTACGGCTGCGTGTCGTCTGATGCTGCTCGGCCAGCCGCTGCGCAAACTTCGTAATGCGCCGGATTGTCTCCAAGGTTTCTGCATACAAGGCCTGTAGTTCTCCCGCACGGTACTCGGTTCCCAAAAACCATTCCCGCATCACCACATAGCTTTCACGAAAATCCTCTATATAAGCGCTGCGCTCCCGCTGCTCGCCCGGCAAAGACCGCTCCAGCTGATAATCTGCCAATCGGCCCAGCAGTCGCTCCACTGCTTCCGGACGACTTTCCTTTAAAAGCTTTTCAATCTTCACCGACGCACGCTGCAATCCCAGAACAAAATTCTGCAAATACTGCGTGATTTTATCTTTATATATAATGAACGCATTTGTCTGCATGCGTTCTTCTACTTTAGCGCTTTTAAGATGCGCCAGATAATCTGACGCATTGCGAATCAGCGTTTGAAAATAATGCTGCAAATCCAGCCAGGTCTGATTTAGTTCCGCTGCAGCCAACGGTTCGCTCTGCTCTACCAAAACCGTCAGTGCCTGCAAGATACGGTCAAACTGAGTTGTCTCCAAAGACCCGCCGAATTCTTCGCCTACCTGCCGCAGTTTTTCAACCATACGCTCAATTTCTACTGTATAAGGCGTACACTGATAACGAAACCGGCGCCGTTTAAAATCCATAATACTGCGCGCCCGACCGGTTTCCTGATGCGGTTTCAGATTATTCCAGGTTACCAGCTGCGCCAGATCCTGCTCCAACTGTTCAAAACTGTATTCAGCAAAATGAACATCTTCCCGCAAAGCGTGATAAATATCTTCCGGATAAACATACGTCTGCATATGTTCATGCTTTTTATAGCAATAATGGACAATCGCCCGATAACGCCAGGTATTTTCCTGATTTAAATACGCTGTCTCCGCAATGCGGCAAATATCCTTTTCATCCAATCCCATCCGCACCCTCCTGTAAACTATTGACCGGTCCATAAAAAATAATCATATCTATTTTTACTGATCCCAACGGTTTAACCCTGACGCATACGGAATCACGCTGATCTTCCCGCTGACGGTATGCAGTCAGAGCTGATTCTTCCAATAAAGAAGATCCGCCTCATTCAGCGGCAAATCAATCACCGTTCCGTTATCGTAACCAAAACGCACGCGCACTTCCCCGGCCTGCACAATTTTCCCCAATAAATCCAATGGTAAATGCAAAAAAAACTTGTTCGTATTCTTAAATGCCGTATTGACCGTCGGCTGATGAAAATCATACGCCGGAGCCGTTTGTCGGACAGCTGCCGGCAGTTTCCAGTCGGTTCCATCCACCACAATCGTAACGACCGGATCCGGCTGCGCCGACGCATAACGGTAATCTATAATGGAAAGCGTTGCATCGTCCGGTTTACCCCGCTGATCCACCGAACTTTGAAAATCAATGTCACAATAAGAAGATAAGTCCGCAGCGCTGCGATGATCGATTGTATATGTATAAGACAAACCAAAAATGCCAAAAAGAATCAAAAAAATACCAAAGCCAAGAATTTTTTTCATGAAAGCAAAACCCTTTCTCCCAAATGGTATTCAACTGCTGAATTTATTATAACACAAAACCGCTCCTTGCTGAAAATAAGACCAATCGACAGCCACAAATCCCTTTTGTACAATAAATCATCAGTCACACGACTTTTAGCCTATAAACTATAAAAAGCGCTCTGCAGTTTAGTCTTTTATGCTACTGCAGGCGCTTTCTTTTGATTGCAGAAAAAGCCAAACGATATCCCTTAATCCGGTACGTATTCTGCAATATCCGACAGCGGACAATCAAGTATTTTACAAAGAGAATTTAATGTATTGGTTGAAACCGACTCATTCTTCTGCAGACGCAAAATCGTTGAACCGCTGATATTGCTGTCAGCGCCTTTATTTCTTAAAGTGTATGTGGTAGCGCCTTTTTGTTTCATGGTATTCCACATAGGTGCGTAAGAAATCAACTGACTTCCCTCCTTCCTCTTTACTTTAACTACAGTATGCCCTATAATGGGCATATAGGTGTATGCTCAATATAGGGCATAAGGACTAGCATAGTTATAAAACAATAAAATGTCACAGAAACCGTTGCGCAGCAAGGCAGGGAAAAGCAAAGGCATCGATTGAGGTATGCAGTATGAAAACAAAGGATCCGGGCTTTGAACAACAAATTAAAGACAAAATACGGTCTTACAACCGGCAGCGGATGACATTATCCAGTGTCACCATACTTTGCATTGGAATTGTCTTCTTTTCTTCAGCCATCTGGACTGCGATTTTGCCGGTTCGCGCCGCTGTTTTTATTTCTGCGATTCTGATACTTGTCTGCGCTGCTTTTATCCTGCCGCTTTACAGTTCCATACTATTGCTGTTGACCGCCACCTGCCTGCAAGGTATTTTGTTGGGACTGCAGATGATTTCTCAGGAACTTTTTTTGCTTCTTTTGTTGATAAACATGGGAACTATTTTTATTGGTGGGCAGACTACGCATACCATTATTCAAACCCTGACCAGTGATCTGGAAGAAATCAAGCAGTTAGAAACCGAAGCTACCACCGATAACCTGACCCAGCTGCTGAACCGCAATGGCTTGGAACAGGCGGCAAGCACAGCGCTGGCTTTTTGCAAACGCGACCAAAAACCGATTGGCGTTATTTTGGCCGACATTGATTATTTCAAGATTTACAACGATACGCTGGGACATTTGGAGGGCGATAATGTTCTCAAACAAGTCACAAAAAGCATCAAACATTGCTTCCGACGGGAAACTGATATTATTAGCCGCATCGGCGGTGATGAATTTCTCATTCTGCTGCCGGACGTTGATGAATCCTATTTATTGGAAATGGCGCAAACGCTGTCGCTTTTGATTAATGACTTAAAAATTCAATCTGCCGCAACGAATGATCCCTGCGATTTTTTATCCATAACCATGGGAATCGTCAGCAAAATACCGCAGGCCGAGGATTCCCTGACCCGTTTTTATCACACAGCCGACCAGGCTTTATACCATGCAAAAAAAGCCGGCCGCAATTGTATTTCTTTCCAGGGCAGCATCATTCAGGGCGGTCCTCCGTCCAATGAAAACGCTTTGTCTATAAGCAACGATCTGGCATACGCCGCCGGCCAAAACGAAAAAGAATAGCCACGACCCCTTTGGCCGACAGAATACATAAACAGCCAATGAAATAAAAAAAAACCGCCGCTGCGGTATCATTACTATGATACCGCAGCGGCGGCTTTTTGCCTATATGCCGCTTTGTCATTTTGTCATTTTTTTATTACTTTTTCTTGGAGAACTTCTATCAGACCTTAAAGACCAGAATCGCATCATGCAGCGACTGTGCCGTATGGCTGAGTTCCTGACTAGCTGCCAGAATTTCCTGAATAGAAGCCGAATGTTCTTCCGTAGCCGCCGAAACAGACTGTGTTTTCCCTGCGGCCTTCTTACCAACCGCATCGACTTCCTTGACCGAGTCAGCAATCTCCTGACTGCCCGCTGTCATCTCCTGAATTGCTGCCGTAATTTCTGTGCTCTGCGAGGATACATCCTGAACCAACTCCGTGATCTGCTGGAAATTCCGGCTGGCGCCATCGACAACCTCTGCCCCGCGCTTAACTTCCAGACTGCCATGCGTCATGGACTCAACGGCTTGTGTTGTTTCCCTCTGCATATCACGAATCATCGTGCTGATTTTTTCTGCCGCTTCTTGCGACTGCTCAGCCAGTTTGCGAACCTCTTCCGCAACGACGGAAAATCCCCGGCCATTTTCGCCAGCTCGTGCCGCTTCAATCGCGGCATTAAGCGCCAAAAGATTGGTTTGCCCGGCTATACCCGAAATCGTATCAATAATCGCCCCAATTTCCTGCGAACGTGCTCCCAGCCGTTCTACCGCCTGCGCCGACGCGCTGACAGTAGATTCAATATTGCCCATCTGCTCATGCACGGTCTGCACCGATGCCGCGCCAGTCTGCGCGGCGTCAACAGTTTTCGCCACCGCCTCAGTTACCTTGGTTGAATTCGCCGCAATCTGCGTAATCGACGCCGCCAACTGCTCTACATTACTATTGGTCCGATCAATGAGCGCCGACTGCTGCCCGGCTCCCTGCGCAACATCCTCTACCGCCTCCGTGATCTGTGTCGTCACCTTGGCTGCTTCGCCAGCCCCCTGCGTAAGCGCTTTAGAAGATGCTGCCACTTGCGAAGACGCCGACGAAATATTTTTGACCAGCCCCTGCAGCTGCAGCGCCATACGGCTAAACTCTTTGGTAAGTTGTCCTACTTCATCCCGATAATATACTGTATGTTTTTGCTGGTTTTTTAAATCGCCATCCGCTAAACGATGCACCTCCGCTAAAAGATCAGCCAAAGGAACCGAGATCAGACGGCTGATCAACCAGCCGAACAACCCTGCCAACAGCACCGAAAAAATGGTCACAGCCATAGTAACCCGGTCATTATACAAGGCTATTTCCTCACTAGCCTTTTTCTCTTCATCGGCTTTTTGCTGATTATAAGTTGATAATTCATCTAGCAGCTGATTAATCGTCTCCAGATGATGATAAGCCGTGCCAAAGAAATACGCATGGCCGGCATCTGCCTGCCCCGCCATCGTCATATCCAGGGATTGCTGCCACTCATCCCGATATACCTGTGTTTCCTTCTGCAATTGCTGGAACAAATCCTGTTCCTTCGCGTCCATTTGTGTTTGCCCATACTGATCCATATAGGCTATATATTGCTTTTTATGATCCGCAATCTGCTACAGCACACGCTGCTGCAAGGCTTTATCATCTTTATCCAAGAATAGAGCCAATGTCAAAGCCTCATTGCGGCGGCTTTCTGTCCTCGCTTCTCCCAGCCATTCAATTGGCCGCAAACGGTCGTTGTACATCGTATCCATCTTGCCGGCCAGCGTTTGCGCCGCATAGTGCCCCACATAGCCAACGGCCGCTAACATAACTGCCATAAAACCGATCAATAAAACAATTTTTCCTATCGTCTTGATATTGCGTAAATGCCCCATATGTATTTCCCCTCTTCAATTATTAAACCACGCTGTAAATAGCCAAACGCCCTGCCAACAACGTCGTTTCAATGTTTATCATTTAAGTATGATAGGACTATTATAATACATTTATCAAGCATAAGCAATAATGATTTTATTTATCATTAGTATAATTTCATGAAATAAAAAATAAATATTTCATTAAAGTCATAAAGAACACACCATTAATTTTTTTGGGCGCCTCCATTGATCATATTCTAAAAAACAATTTTAAGGAAGATATGACCCAGATAAAAAAGAAGCAGCCATAGCGCCAAGATTCTATGCCAGCGCCTATAAAGCAGTTTTTTCCTTAAATGCATTCCCAGAAAAAGCATCGCTGCCAACAGCAGCAGACAGGCTATACCGGAAACAAAAAGGCTGCTGTGATAAGGACCGCCCCCCCATCGCAGCATCAGCCCGGCATGCAGAACAATCAAATACAACATCATGATTCCCGCCAGCGGGTGGATGAGACGCAGCAAAAGAAGCGCCTGTTGCCCCCGATTTGCCCCGCTTGGCGGCAAGCGTTTCTGCTGTTTCAGCTTAACAAATACTTCCCGCCAAATATAATACCCCAAACATAGCCCGCCCAAACCAGCCGCCATACTGCCGATAGCCGAGCCGGTATGCTTTAAAAGCGACAGATTGGTGACCGGCAACATAAGAGAAAAAAACAGCCCGACGACAATCAGGCAGGCAAAATGCAGCTGCAGCAACTGCGACTGCAGCTGCTGCAGCTTTGTCACACACCAATGATACATAAACACACGCCTCCACCCAAAGAATAGTATTAGGTAATAGTATTCTCTGTTTAACGTGTAATTCCTTCCTATTGTAAACCGACTACATTTTTTTCTTGCTGCACCGGCAAGCGAAGAATAAAGGTTGTTCCCACACCCTCGGCACTATCAAGCGTAATTTCCCCCGCATGCTTATTGACAATAATATCATAGGCAATACTCAAACCAAGTCCGGTACCCATCCCCACCGGTTTCGTCGTAAAAAACGGTGTAAATATATGCTCCAAATTGGTTTTTGGTATACCGATTCCATTATCTGTGATCAGACAATAAACCGAACCGTCTTTTTCGAAAGTCTTGATTGCCAATATCCCCTTGACGGATTTATCCTGAATTGCTTGTATGGCATTCATAATAAGATTCAGCAGCACTTGATTGATGAGGCCGCCCATAGCCTGAATACATGGGATATTGCCGAGATCCTGATCCACGGCCGCTAAATATTTGATTTTATTGTTCACAATCGCCAATGTATCGAGAATCCCCTGATTCAAATCATAATCCTCAAATGTATTCACCCGATGCCGGGCAAATCCCAGCAGACTTTTCACAATTCTCTCTATTCTTACCAAGCCGCTGGCCGACTCCGCCATCAAATCATCTAAATCCGTCATAATCAAATCAATTTTATTTTTTTGCCGGGCATGTTCAATACGCTGCAGGATTTTTTGCTCTGGCTCCGTCGCTATTGCCTGCAGATCCTTTTCTGCCTCCGCTACGGTCTGAAGAAAACCCTTTATTTTATCCAGATATTTTTTTAAAGTTGCCAGATTACTCTGCGCGTAACCCAGTGGATTATTAATTTCATGCGCAATACCGGCGGAAAGCTGCCCAATACCGGCCAGTTTTTCTTGTTGCACCAATTGCCCTTGCAGGATGCGTATCTTATCCATTTTCTCATGATATTCGCGCGCGCTGATTTCGATACTGCGCTCCAACAGTAAACGGTCCTTATCATGATCAATATACGCCTGATTGACGGCAAAAATAAAAGCATGCAGTTCATCCGTCAGCACCACATCCTCCAGATACTTATTCATCTGCCGTTTCAAAAGACGATGCAAATTGTCCATGGAATCATTCCTCCGCAATCAAAGTAATCGTCATTGTCTGATTATGCAATTCACAAATTGCCCCTTTATCCGGTGACGAAATTTCCCCATAAGAATAAAAGCCGGTAAAAACGACTTCTGGCTTCAATATATCCCGCACTGCCTCGACCTCTTCACCCACCAATTGATCCAACACAAGTTTGCGTCCGACGCAGCTTACCAGGACCGCCAGCTGGACCCGACTTTCGCCCATCATTTTAAGGCTTTTTTGCGCCGCCTGCCGCGCGCCGTCGATGAGCCGGTCAATATTAGAACGCATGAGCTTTGCATAATAACCTTCCGGCACATCGCCGGAAAATACCAGTGCATCTTCTTCTTCATTGACCCGCTGAATTGTACGGATAAAAGTACGGCGATAATCGCGCGAGCGGACCATTAAAGGGAAATAAAGTCCGGTAGCCGGCAGTCCGGCCGCATAATCGCCGAGATACTCCTTATATAAAGCCAGCGCCGGTTTATCGTCAAATTGATACAAAACATTATCACGCGATTTTGTAATGACGCGTTCGATCCCAAAAGGAGACCAACCGCCAACAGAAGCATAGCCAAACCGGGCATACGGCCCATAAAAGCCAATCGCCGTCAATTGATCCCGAGCCGGATAGGCATTAGCAATGATAAAGGTTTCTTTATAAGAAATCCCATCGCCGACCAGTCCCCCCGACAAAGTGACCTGCTCTGGCAGGCGGTTAATAAGGCCCTCCACCAATTTACTGCCATTAATATTAATCCCTTCCGCCAACACAAAAACATGCCGCAGGCCCTCCGCCGGCAAAGCACCTACTAATTGCGCCGCTGCTTCAAAACATTGTCCCCCTTCGATTCTGACCGCTGAAAACCGCACGGTCGTCTTTTCCATATACACAGCTGTCGCCGAAACCGTATCGTCCGTAACCATACTGTCATATATTTCTCCGGCGGTTGTTCCGCCGATCAGATAAGCCTTCGGATATAACTGCCGCAATTCATCATAAATTTCATGCGACAGCAGCCTCTTCTTCGTCCCAAAGATAAGAACAAATTGCGCCTTGTCTTGTAAAGACAGCTTTGCTGCTGCTTGTTTATGCCCGTCGCTGTCAAAAAAAAGCTGTTCAATCTGCAAATTTTTCTCCTCCTGACAAAATAAATTATTTTTAACTTAACGCCCTGCCGTCTATATAAATATCTCAACTTTCCCACCTGCAAAA
>DCFR01000002.1 GCA_002319815.1 Megamonas sp. UBA1799 | reverse complement strand
AAAGTCAACGTGCCAATACACTAGTCTCATTCACTGTACTGCCGATACAGCCGAACGCTGATGAATAAAAAAATCAATCCCAGAACAAACAACATCAATCCGCAGTATGCCATATCCATGTTCCAGACTGTACTGCGCATCAGACGGTTCAGCGCGCCAATCGGAAAAATCATAACCAGTACCCGCAAGACTGACGGCAGACTATCCACGGGGAAAAATGAGCCGCCGAAAAAAGTCATTGGCATAATAATAAAATTGTTCACAAAGGCCACATCATCCGGCTGCCGGACAACTAAGCCGACAATCACCCCCAGTGCTGCAAAACAAAAGGAACCAAGCACGGCGCCGACGATTAAAGATAAATGAATGCCAACAGCACCAAACACCAACCATGCCATTAAAAAAATCAATCCGCCAAAAAAAATCCCCCGCAGCATACCGGCTCCAATAATGCCAATGATCACCGCAAAATCGTGAACGGGCGAAAGAACCAAATTCTGAAAGATATGATAATACATCTTGCCCACACTCACCGAGGTCGCCGTCTGTTGAAAGGCATTGATCATCACGGTAATGCCGATGATACCGCCGGCTAAAAAGGGAAGATAGCCCCCATCAACCTCCACCCGGCTGCCCAGCCCGTAACCAAAGGCAAAAAGATAAATAAAGGGAGAAATAATACTGGAAAACACATAGCCCATCTGACCAATTTTCTTATAAAGAATCAAAACCTCCCGGCTGAATACCGCATAACATCCCATGCGATCAGACTCCCTCCCTGGCCAACCGAATAAAAAGCTCTTCCAGATCATGCGCATCATAGCCGATTTTTTGTTGCAAGGCTGCCTTTGTATCGGAAAAAACCATCTGTCCCTGCCGAAACATAGCAATATGATCGCAAAGCCGTTCGGCTTCTTCCATATAATGCGTAGTAAAAACCAGCGTTTTCCCGGCATTACGCAGCGACGCGATAATCTCCCAGATGGATTGGCGCACATCCGGGTCCAAGCCCACTGTAGGTTCATCGAGCAGCAATAATTCCGGCTGCGGAACCAGGCAGCGGGCAATGAGCACCCGCCGCATCATGCCGCCGGACAAAGCCCGGATTGTCTTATGACGCATATTTTGCAAAGAAAACATCTCAATAATCTGCTCTACCCGGGAATCCAACGGCTTCACCCCAAAAAGGCGTCCATACACCCTTAAAGCCTCTTCCACCGTAAACTCCCTTTCCAGATTGCTGTCCTGCGGAATCAAACCAACCAGCTTTTTCAAAGCCGGCGTCCTTTGCCCGGCATCCTGCCCCATGATGCGAAGGCGCCCGGAAGTAGGCCGCACCAAACCAGCAATCATCTTCATCAGCGTTGTTTTCCCCGCGCCATTGGGGCCTAAAAGGCCAAATACGCCGCCCCGCGGGATCCGCAGATTCAAATGATCCACCACACAAATATTATTATACGTCTTGACCAGTTCTTCTGTCTCGACAGCATATCCGGCCTCGTCCATATTGTTCCTCCTCAGCGTGTCAGATTGTGCGTTTTGCGTAAAAGGTATAAAAAGTAAGGCGTTCCTAAGAGCGCTGTCATAATACCAACGCGAATTTCCATCGGCGGAATCAGAATACGGCCAATGGTATCGCAAAGGACCAGAAAGGCGCCTCCGGCCAGAACGCTGGCTGGCAAAAGCCGCCGGTGATCCGGCCCTACAAGCATTCGCATCATATGCGGCACTACCAAACCGACAAAACCGATATTGCCGCTGATGCAAACGCCGGTCGCCGTCGTCATCGCGGCCACTGCCAAAAGCGACAGCCGGTATTTTGCCACCGGCATGCCAACGGCCTTTGCTTCTACATCCCCCAATACGAGAATATTCAAATGACGGGTCATCAGCAGCATGATGAGAATCCCGCTGCAAATCGGACCGACGCCGATCAAAACATGCTCCCAGCGACGATAATCAAGCCCGCCAATCGTCCAGAACAGATACTGCTGCAATTTTTGTTCATTGATCACCGTCAAAATACCGGCGGTAATCGCTCCCAAAAGCATGCCAACCACCACGCCGGCTAACAACAAAGTCATAACCGGCACTTTGCCATGCCGCATAGCCAGACAGACCGTCAGCGTCACCGCAGCCAAAGAACCGATAAACGCAAACGCCGGCATGGCAAACATGCTCGTCTCGCTGAAACCCAATGCAATGGCCAGAACTGCGCCCACCGCAGCGCCGCTCGAAACGCCAATAATCCCCGGATCGGCCAGCGGATTGCTGAAAATCCCCTGCATGACCGTACCGGACGCACCCAGCCCGGCCCCGACCAAAAGCCCCACCAACGTACGCGGCATGCGAATATGCCAGAGAACGGCCTGCTGCTCCGGCGTAACGGTTACATCGCGCAAAAATGGCAGCCCGACAGCTTGTGACAAAGCCGCCAAAACATTGCGGAAGGGAATGTCAATTTGTCCCCAGGAAAGCGAAAGAACTGCCACAAGAAAAAAAATAACCAGCATGCCAACAAAAAATGTTCCGGAAGAATACTCTGTTTTCCTCATTCCTGCTCCTCCCTTGGCACGCCTCGAAAAATCTGCCCGATTTTTTCATTCCAGAGACATTCCTGTATATACTGTGCGCCGCGCAATCCCATAAAAGGCGCGTCCGTCAGCAGAATGCGTTCCTCCACCGGAAAAGCTACCGGGAAAAGCTGAACCGCCCGACACCCCGCACGGCGAAGCAGACTGCTTTCATTGCTGCTGCCCATAACCAGTCCGCTTTTCATCTGCGCCAGATGCCGCTGTATGTTCTCCCCGTCAACAGCCGCGGAATAAACCGTATCCAGCCAGCTGCCCGTCGGCTGCTGAACGCTGCCGGCAGCAGCCTGCTGCACAATAACAGTAAGATGCCCGGTATCCGCCCATTCCGTCCGCAGCGCCTCGGCCAGTCCAAACGCAGTTGAAGGCGGCGCCGCAATAACGACCTCGTCAAACCAAAGTTCATCCCAAGTCATCTTAAAATCATTAATACGCAGAAGCAGTCCATTCCGCACCCGTTCAATTTCCGATAAAGCAGCCGGCATGGAGGGCGCAGGCAAAACAGCCTGGATGGCTTCAAACCAACGCTTTGTCCCAGCGGTCCCATAAGGAATCCCCGGCACAATGAAAGGCATTCCCAGCCGATCCTTCAACGCCTGCGCCATAGCCAGTCCCAGTTCTTCATGGACAACTATATTCAACGCGGCCCGCGGTATATCCGAAAGCATTCCGGCGAAAGTCCCATCACCCGGACAAGTATTGACCGTATAGCCGGCCAATTGTAAAAGTCGAACCAACTCCCGCCGATCATTAACGCCATTATAATATCCGGTTGTCAGTCCCAGCAAATTGACCCACTGCGGCTCCGGGTGCGGGTTCGGCTGCAGCGACAGCGTATCCAGTACGGCCAGTGAAGCTTTCACATAGCCTTCGGCAAAACCGCCGGTAAGTCCGCCGCTGTCAAAAACCACCACAGGGCAATGAATCCCCATATCCCTGGCAATGCCGGCCGTATCATCGCCGATCAGACTGGCCGAACAATTGCTTTCAATACAAAGCAGCGCCGGCGGTTCCTGCACATATGGCTGCAAGGTCTCGCGCAGATATTCCTCCGAACCAAAAACAATGGACTCGTTATCCAGCTGTGTACAATGCATCCGCTGGGAAAGCAGC
The DNA here is from genome assembly GCA_002319815.1 of Megamonas sp. UBA1799. GTDB lineage: Bacteria > Bacillota > Negativicutes > Selenomonadales > Selenomonadaceae > UBA1799. Next base: position 14,557 of record DCFR01000002.1, on the reverse strand, counting down.
GGCAAACTGTCCTCCAGATGCCGCATAGCGTAAAAATAGCACCACAGCGGCCCATTTACAACCACTGCGGCATCCGGGATGCCGGCAAAAAAAGCGGCGGCTCCGGCCAAAGCGCAGCAATCGGCATGCGAGCAGACATCACTGAAATTATCTGGTCTAAGCATATACTAACCCTCCCCGGCTTGTCTGCCGGCAAACAATTCGCGTCATTGCCCGCATAAGATCCCGTTCTCCCTGCCAGCCAGCCCCCGGCAAAAACAAAGTGTAAACCTGTTTGATTTCTGCCGATAAAAGTTCATGTGTCGTCAAAACAAAATTGGCATCGCGCAGAGCCATCTCAGCCCCAACGCCTGCAAGAACCGGAGCGGTGGTACATGCCTGTAAGCGCTGCAATAAGAGCTGCCGTTCTGTATCGGGATAACAGTCAAACAGCTGTATCCCCAACAGTTGTATTCCCAGCCGTTTCAACAGCGCCAAATCGATTTCCGGCTGAAAATATTGCGCCAGACGTCCGACACAGTATACGATCTTCTTTCCCGCTAAAACTTTCCGGGCCTGCTCCACCGCTGCGGCAAATGCCTGTTCCTCGGCGGCGATTGCCCGAGCTGCCTGCTCCGGCCGGCCGATCATAGCGCCCAGTCGCTGCAGCCACTGTTTTGTTTGTTCAAAACCTACCGGGTAAATATCGCCGAGATACGGAATGGCAAAACGATCTTTAATATGCTCTGCCAGTTTCACCAGCTCCTGCTGCCGTTCATCCGCCTTATAACGTCCCAAAACAATCGTCAGGGACGCAGACGGAGCCGACGCCAGCTGATCAATCGGTATAAACGAAGGAAAATGCGCGGTGACACGCAAGGAAAAATATTGCAAAAGCCGCTTAATCTGTTGTACATATTCGCCATATACGCCGCCGCAATCCCCTAACAACATCACAGTTCCCGGTTGTTTCGGCTGCGGCTGCATAAAACGGTCAATCAGCATCCGGGCCGTGTCAATATACCCGGCAAAATATTCGCCATCCAGATAGCCATGCGCAGAAACCGCTGCTACCACAATTCCCAGTTCTTCTTCCATTTCGGCCGCCACAGCTTCCGTATCGTCGCCAATAACGCCGGAAACACAGGAATTGGCTATAAAAATCGCCTTGGGATGATATTTTTCCGCCGCATACCGAATGGCCCGCCGCAACCGATTTTCTCCCCCGAACACCGCTTCGTCTTCTTCCAGATCGCTGGAAAGCAGCGGCACGCTTTTGAGCTCGCATTCTCCATAAGCATCCCGGATATTACGATAATAGGAATTGATATCCATGCGCCGGGCAATATGAGCGCAAGCGCGCGGCGAATGAAAAATCACCACGGCGCCCTCTACATAACATAACGCGCGCCACACGCCCGGCATACTGCAGCTACAGCTATTACGGCGCTTCATAATGCGCTTTGCCTTAATTGCCATAGTGCTCAACCATGGCTTCCAAATCTTCAAATTCCATCGGCGTCGGAATTTGAAGATCCGTATTTTGATCAATGGCTGCCGCCAGATTACGATACACCTCTGCCTGCGGTGTTTCCGGCGCAAACTCCAGAACCGTCTGGCGATGGATTTCCGCATCATGTACTACTTTGGAACGAGGCACAAACGCAATGAGCTGCGTGCCGATACGGACCGCGAAATCGCGCAGCAATTCTTCTTCAAATTCTACATTGCGGCTGTTGCCAATAATTCCCCCCAGCTTCACCCGCCCGCGGGCCGCAAATTTTCGAATCCCTTTGGCAATATTATTCGCGGCATACAGCGACATTAATTCACCGGAAGAAACAATATATATCTCTTCTGCATACCCTTCCCGGATCGGCACGGCAAAGCCGCCGCAAACCACGTCGCCCAGCACATCATACAGCACTACATCTGTATTGTCCAGCGCCTGCAGCGCCCGCACTTTCTCCAAGGCCACAATAATGCCTCTCCCGGCGCAGCCGACCCCCGGCTCCGGCCCGCCGGCTTCAATGCAATGAATCCCATGAAAGCCTGTATGGACAATTTCCTCCAAAGCGATTTCGCCGCCTTTGCGCTGGCGTTCCAGATCCAGTACGGTACTGCGGCAAATATGTCCCAACAAAAGCCGGGTAGAATCATTTTTAGGATCGCAGCCGATCTGGCAAACCCGACGCCCCATTCCACTAAAAGCAGCCGATACATTGGATGCGGTCGTAGACTTACCGATGCCGCCCTTCCCATAAAATGCAATTTTTTTCATCCTGCCTGTTCACTTTCCTTCCCCATTGCCGCGGCATCCGCGCCGCCGGCAATAATCTGCAAAAGTTCGTCTCGCCGCGCTGCGCCATCCGCCGGCTCCGTAAAGACTTCATAGCTGCCGGTAAGCGGATTTTTCACAACCCGTACCGGAACCCGGTAAGCCCGACTGAGATTTTCTGCGGTCAAAACATGTTCCGGTTCGCCATCGGCCAATATTGCCTGCTGCCCGACCAGCATGAGCCGGGAACAAAACTTAGCCGCCAGCGACAGCTCATGTACCACCATCAGCACCGTTTTGCCTGCCGCACAAAGCTCCCGGCAAAAGCGGAAAATTTCCTCCTGATAAAAAATATCCAGACCGGTAGAGGGCTCATCCAGAAACAAGAGCGGCGTTTGTTGCGCTAAAACCTTTGCCAGCAGCACCCGCTGCCGCTGCCCCCCGGAAATAGCGTGAATAGATTTATGTGCCAGTTCAAGCACGCCGGTATACTCCATACAAGCATCGACAATGCGTTCATCGTCCGCCCCTTCCTTTTCCCACCACTTCAGACGCGGATAACGCCCGGCCATCACGATTTCGCGGACACTGTAACCAAAGGAAATCTCTACCGTCTGCTGCAGATAAGCCGCCTCGCAGGCAAACGCACGATTGGTAAATTCACTGGCCGGCTGTCCATGCAGAAACACTTGCCCGGACAGCGGCTCCATAATCCCGCGCAGAGTTTTCAGCAACGTGCTTTTGCCTGCGCCATTCGGACCGATCAGACCCACCATTTCACCGCGCTGCACCGCAAACGATACATCGTGCAATACTTCCATATGATGTCCATAGCCCGCCCGAACATGTTCCGCGGACAAAACGATATCCTCTGCCATCTTCTGCTTCCCCCTACGCCTGCATTGATTTTACGATACGCAGCACTCGCTCCGCCGACAAGCGCCGCAAGGTATAATAAGATGCTCCCATTTTGCGGGCGATCTGCGGCGCAATGCCCAGTTTTAAGAAATCGGTCTCTGTATCCAGCACTACGGATAATGCCGGCGTGCGGCTGAATTTTTCCGCCGCCTGCAAAGCCCGAACAACAGGATCATCCTGATCATACGTTGCATTGGCCCGTCCATCCGTAATCAAAACGACAACGGTCTGCTGTCCTTTATCCCGCCGATCCAGTCCATACAGCATCTGCAAGGTGCTTTCCAGACCCTCCGCCAACGGGGTCTTGCCGCCCGTCGGCAAATCCCGCAGCAGTTTCTCCGCTAAATCAACACTGCGCGTCACCGGCAGCAAAACTTCTGCCTTATCCCGGCGAAAGGCAATCAGGCCCACCCGATCCCGTTTTTGATAGGCTTCCTTTAATAATGAAAGGATAACGCCTTTGACGGTTTTCATTCTTGCCTGCGCTCCCATGGACCCGCTCGCATCCACCAGAAAAATAATGTTGGCGCCGATATGTTTTTCACGCACCCGGCTGCGATAATCTTCCGGACAAATGATCACGGCCTGCTTTCCAGAGCGGCTCCGCTGATAAGGCGCCGCCGCCCGCAAAGTAGCGTCGAAAGCGAGATCCAGTCCTCGGTGTCCACGGGGCAGTTCAGCGCGCACATAACGGCCCAGGCGGCTGTCCGTACGCGTCAGGCTGCGCTTACCGCTGCCTTCACGTTTCTGATGCTCAAAATGATTTTCAATCGACATGGGCGGAACCGGCATATTTTCTAAAGCGGCAAAAACTTGCTCCATATCACCGGCTGCATCCTCTGTCTGGTCATCGCCTGAATCCTGATTCTCTCCCTCCAGCGGCGGAGCCGCTGATTCCTCTGCATCCTCATCAGCATCGTTTTCCGGCTCGTCGTCAGCATCCTTTTCTGGCTGACTATCATCCTCCGATTGTCCGGGCGCATTTTCTTCCGGCGCATCCGGACTTTCATCCGAAGAATCATCCGAATTTTCATCCTGCCCGGTATCCGTTTCCGAATCATCGGCAGCCGGTGCTTGTTGCTGCGGCGGCTGTCCCATGCGATGCGGCAAAACGAACATCGCCGCCTGTTCTACATCCTGCGGCATAATGTAACTGCGAGCGGCCAAGGCGGCAATGGCCCGCGCCGCTTCCAACAGATATAAATCGGCTCGGTTCCCGCGGCAGTAAGCCCGGGCGCAATATTGCGCCACCAATTCTAAAATAGCCTCGGAAGCTTCCACGGAAGGCAGGCAAGCCCTCGCATTGGCAATCTTCTCCGCTAGTTCTCTTTCCTGCTCCGCATAAACGGCCCAAAATTCCTCCCCGGTCCGTTCAAAGTCCAGCACACGTTTAACGACTTCAACCCGCGCGTTAGCATCCATTTCATCTTCCAACGAAACGAACAGACCAAACCGATCCAACATCGCCGACGAAAGCGTTCCTTCTTCGGGATTCATCGTCCCTACGGGCGTATAGCTCACATCTTCCCTGTAACAAATGCCGTCGCGCTGCAGCTCAAAAAATCCATTAGCCGCACTGTCCAGAACCGCAGTCAGAAAATCCGACCGCAAGAGGTTGACTTCATCCATATATAAAATTGTCTCCGCCGCCCGAAAAAGCACACCGGACCGTAACTGTTTCGTCCCAGTTGCCAGCGCCGCTTCAAGGTCAATACTGCCAAATACCATGTCTTCCGTTGCCCCAAGGGGAAGCTCAGCCAGTTGTCCGGTTTTCGTCAACACGGCGGCGGACCGGACCAGTGTTGATTTTGCCGTTCCTTTAGGTCCGGACAGCAGCAGTCCTCCCGCACGGGGATTGACCAATGCAATCAACAATGCCTGCTTGGCCTGTTCCATCCCGACCAGCGCTGTAAAAGGATAATAAAATCGTTCCATCATATCGCCCCTTTATACCAACAGGCTTTCAACCTGCGACCAATCCAGCTCGCCGTCTTCAAAAGGCCGCCGGCGCATACGATGTGGCAGCGCCAAATGCGCGGCTGCCTTCAAATCCTCTACGCTGACCTCCTGACGACCAAAAAAGGCGGCATGCGTCAGCGCGGTTTTAATGACCGTAATATCTGCCCGATGTCCATCAACCCCAAGTTCAATCGCCATCGCGGCTACTTTGGCCACCTGCTCATCGGGAATCGTTACCGTATCCAGCATTGCCTGCGCCGCCGTAATCTGCTGCGCCAATTTCTGCTGTGCCGATGCATAAGACGTACAAAAAGCATCGGCATCTTTTTCATAAGACAGACGGCGTTGAATGACTTCCACCCGGTTAGCCGGCTCATGCTCGCCGACTACAGTGACCGAAAGAGCAAATCGATCCAGCAGCTGCGGCCGGATATCGCCTTCCTCAGGGTTCATTGTGCCAACCAGCACAAAGCGCGCCGGATGGGCATAAGAGACACCCTCCCGTTCCACCGTATTCACGCCCATCGCCGCCGAGTCCAATAAAACATCCACAATATGATCTTCCAGCAAGTTAATTTCATCTACATAAAGAATATTCCGATTGGCATCCGCCAAAATTCCCGGTTCAAAACGTTTTCGCCCTTGCTGAATAGCCATTTCGATATCCAGCGTACCGACTACCCGGTCTTCCGTAGCGCTGACCGGCAGTTCAATGACCCGCATCTGTATCTCTTCCGTTGCCAGACTGCCTGCATCTGACAGCTTTTTACGGCATTCATCGCACAGTAAATTAGGAAGCGCCGGATTGCAATGATAACGGCAGCCCTTCGCAGCCTGCATCGCCGGCAAAAGCGCTGCCAGCGCGCGCACAGCTGTTGATTTAGCTGTTCCCTTTTCTCCTTTGATCAATACACCACCCAAAGACGGATTAATAACATTGAGAATCAGCGCCAGCTTCATCTCTTCCTGTCCAACAATTGCGGTAAACGGATACACTGCTTTTCTTTTCATACAAACAAAGCTCCTTCAGATAAATTTGGGTATGTATGTAAATAAAATCATGTCCGGCGGACTATGTTATGTAAAACTGCATCGGGCCGGACCGCCTAGCGGCCGGCCGGATACAGAACTATAAACCTTAGAAACTATAGGTCATGCCGATCTGGAAGAACCGTCCCGCAGCCGGATAACGATTTCCCTGAACGCCGGGGTATTCAGAATATTCCTGATTGGTAAGGTTGTTAATCTTAAAATACATCGTAGTTTGCTGATTAAAGTCATAACTTACATTAAAATCAAAAATAGCATAGCTCCGGGTCAAATAGAATTTCGTATCGAGCCCGCTGCCAACCGTTCCGTATAAGTTGGACTTCCAAGGGCCTTTTGTATAATGAACGCCAAAACGATATCCATTGGGTTCTCTATTCTTACCGGCGGCGGCAACGCTGCTATTATTATCGGCTTCTGTATGGATATAAGAGTAACCGACATCATAGCTCCACACATTATCGGCCTTCTTTTTGAATGAAATCTCTAACCCATGTTTTTTCTCAGATGAAACATTCTGCGCGGAATAATTATAATTGACATCAGGAAGCCAGTAAATCGCATCATGCAATTCACTCTTAAAAATACTGGCGTTGATACTCGTATTTTTATCAAACTGATGATTGACCCCCAATGTTTCTGTATATCCGGTCTCTGGTTTCAAATTAGGATTGCCGTACATATTATACATACCATAGCCAAAATCCTGATACCAGTACAAATCATCTGACGTTGGCGCACGGAACACACGCCCCCAGGATGCATACAGCTGCGTCTTATCATTGGCCTTATAATTCAGGGCCGCTTTAGGCGTCCAATGATTCCCAAACATATTATGATGGTCTAAACGAATCCCAGGAACAAAAGACCATTTATTATCTAACTTCATTGTATCCTGTAAGTAAATGGCTTTATTTGTGATTTCTTTATTTTCATAGCCATCAGCCTTATTAGACGACTTACTTTCATGCCATTCCAATCCGGCAATCATGCGATTATTTTTGCCCAAATCCCACCCGTTTTGATAATCAATGCCATAAAGTCTGGTATTGTAATGACTGGTATAATTTGCCGATCGATAGTTATCAAAGACGCGCACAAATCCGGGTGTCGATTTATTTTCTTTAAATTGATAACTGATCGCATAGTTATTAAATAACTCATTTTGCATTGCATCGGAATAATAAGCATTATTAATGACATTATGAAATTGATCATAATGTATAGACTTGTGCTCCATGACAAAAGTAGCCGAACTGCTGGCATCCAGCTTATCATCCAGACGTAAAGAAAAACTATTGTTGCTATAATCGCTATGCGGCGCATGATTGGATGCGCCATTCATTTTATAATTATAATAGCCTTGTTTCTGTATCCCTGCCGTCATCATCCAACTCAAAGTTCCATCCGAACCTTCATTGGTTATTTCATAATTATGCGTTCCCCATGAACCCGTATTCAAATCCAAGGTTGTACGCGCTTCCTTGCCTTTCTTCGTAATAATATTAATCACGCCGCCTACTGCATCAGAACCATAGAGAGCGGAGCCGCCTCCCTGAACGACTTCAATCCGATCCACATTTTTCAAAGACGGCAGCATTTTTAAATCTGCCCGCCCTTTACCACTGCTTAACCCCTGATCATTATTAAGGCGGCGGCCATCTACCATAATAACCACGCGTTCGTCACCATTGATCTGCGGTACATCGGCGCTGCCCTGGCGTCCTAAAACCACGCCATTCACATGGCTTAACGCTTCAGCCACATCAGAATAATGGTTCTCTTCAATTTCCTTGGCGGTAATCACGGTTACATTCGCCGGCGTATCCATTTTTGCGGTTGGAATCCTTTCGGCGGTAACCACCACGTCGTCCAGTTTGTACTCATCCAAAGATCCGCTTGGCGCCGCAAACGCAGTGCCTCCCCAGCAGACGCCGCCCAACAAAAGAGCCGCTGTAACCTGTCTGATCAATTTTCCTTTCATCTGTTTTACCCGCATTTCTTCAAAAATCCCCATGTCTCTCTTCCTCTTTGTTTATAATTTTAGGTACAATACCTAACTTAACCAATTCAATCCCCGGCCACCGACAAATGACAATCCTGCGGCTGCTGAAAAGCATCGCCATACAAGAGCCAGGCCGCTTCCTGAATGCCAAAAACGATATTCTGCGATACATTATATATATACCGTGCTCTGGGATGGCAAATATGATTTTCCCGGACGGCGGCCAGCGTTGTCAGCGAAGGATCGTTCAGATAGTCCTGACTATGCCTGTCTTCGCGGGAGGAAGCGTCATTATAGGTGGGCAGGAAAAGATAATCCGGATTGCAGTCGACTAATTGCTCCTTAGTCATTGACTGCCCCATACGAATGCCGACAGCCGCCTTGGCATTGACAGACCCTGTATAACGGCAGATATCATCAAAGGTACAGCCCTTGCCGCCATAGGACGGCATAATAGAAATCAGCGCAATTCGTTTTCCCTTCTGCTCAGCCGGAACTTGAGCAATCCGTTCTGTCAGCTCTTTCAATTTTGCATCCATAAGCTTCACCAGCCGTTCACCGCGGTTCTTTTCCCCTAACGCCGCCGCAATCAGGCGGATATCATAGCGCACATCCTCCAGATTCTGCGGCGTCCGGCAAACGACAACCGGAATTCCCATGTCCCGCATAGCCGCAATATTCTCCGGCGGAATCCAGCTCTGCACAAAAACCACGTCCGGCCGCAGCAAAGCCACCGTTTCCACCGGCGGATTGCGCGGTATCTTGACAGAAATTTTATCGGTGAGCGCCGCAATATTCGAGTGCCGGCTGTCGCCGAAATTTTCATTGACCGCAACCAGTTTCTCCGGCCGTACCAGCCCCAGAACGATTTCATCGGTGCCAGTTGTTGCCGTTAGAATCCGTTGAGGTTTACGAATAAACTGCACGGCGGCGCCGCTCGCATCCGTAACCTCATAGGAAACCGTTTCCTCCGCTGTCTTTTCAGCAACTGCAAGCCTGCAGCCGCTAAAGAGAAGCAACGCCGCCAGCAAGAGCCAGCCGACTTTAATCCGGATCTGCCGCATCAGCGCGCTCCTCCAACTCCCCCTCCATCGATAAATACAGCTTTTGCAGCGCCGCCTTTGTCTCCGGCCGGGATTGCCATAACCCGCGCTGATCCGCTTCCAGAAGAATGTCGGCTATACGATGCAGCGCCCAAGGATTAACATCCTTCATCCATTCCTGCATCGCGGAATCCAATGCATATTTTTCGGCATATTTTTCATACATCCAGTCTTCCATTACTTTACTCGTAGCATCCCATTGGTAACTATGCGCAACGTAATTCGCCAGATCGGATGCTCCCTTGTAGCCATGTTTTTTCATGCCGTCAATAAATTTTGGATTCATGGCCTCTCCGCGAAAAATACGCTTGGCCTCTTCCTGTACCGTGCGTACCTTTACCCGCTCACGGTCTGTACTGTCGCCGCTGTATGAATGCGGTGCCTTGCCGGAAAGCGCCCGAACCGTGGCAATCATCCCGCCATGATATGCATTGTAATCATCCGAACTGAACATATGCGTTTCACGATTATCTTCATTCTTGATCGTCACATCTAGACTGCGCATGCGCCGCTGAAACAAATCCGGTTCATATTGTCCCGGCAGAGCGTCCCCGCCATAAGCCGTGCCGGAAAAGCGCGTATAAACAGCGGCAATGTCATCCAGCGTCTCCCACTGCCGGGACTCCAGCAAAGCGCCTACGCCGGCGCCATAAGCTCCCGGCGGATCGCCAAAGATACGATACGACGCTTTGGCCCAGGCAGTCGCCCGGTCAGCCCCCTCGTCTTCCAGCCATGCCGCATCGGCCCGCACGTGTTTCAAAACATAATTATCTTCGTCGCTTTCCTCAAGCGCCGTTACCAGCTTGACCCCCTCATCAATCCAATGGACGGCGTTTGGCATGCTGTCGCGAAACAAACCGCTGATACGTCCGGTTACGTCAATGCGCGGCCGTTTAAGCTCCAGCAGCGGAATGACTTCCAGTCCGGTGATCCGTAAAGAAGGCCGCTGCCATACCGGCCGCACACCCATCAGATAAAGGAACTCAGCTACGCATTGACCATGACTGCGCATATTTGCTCCAGCCCAAAGAACAATACCCACCGCTTCCGGATAAAGACCTTCATCGCCAATGTATTGGGAAATCACTTCGTCGCCAAGCTGTGTTCCAATCTCCCAAGCCGCCTGCGTCGGCAGCATCCGCGGATCAACCCCGAAGAAATTGCGGCCGGTCGGCAGCAGATCAGCGCCGCCGCTGGAAGGAGCTCCGGCCGGACTCGGCTCAATATAACCTCCGGAAAGCGCCCGCACCGTATTAGTAATCTCCTGCGTTGTCTGCCGCAAATGCGGAACAATCGCCGAACAAACATAGTAAAGGATGCTCTGCAGCTGCTCTTGCCCCGCCAAAGAAAAACCACATACCATAGCCAGCTGCATAGATGCCGCAACACAATCCGGATCAAAGCCGCGCTCCTGCAAAAAGCTGATCAACGCATGCGTTCCCTGCTCCAGTTCATCCAGTTTCATGCCATATGTTTTACCATCAGGAGTCAGACAGCTGCTGTTTTCCAACAGTTCTTCATAAGAATAGCCGGCTTCTGCGGCAAAGAGCTTAATGAGAGACGGAATCTCCCCGTTATCCAGCCGCACCAGCGCCAGCACATATTCGACCAAATCCTCATCCGGCGGCATTTGTCCCAGAATATGCAGCCCGGTGCGGATCTGCATATTTTTGATATCCGTTACATAGTTGTGCAGCCGCCCGATATAATCGTCAAAGTCATCATTCTCCGGCACATCTTCATTTAAGTTACAGGCGGCAGCTTTGTCGCGAACCAGCGATTTAACGGCATCAAGATTTTCCGGCTGCGTCTGCCGAAAATGGCAATATTCGTCCAAGGCTTTTTCCAGTTCCTGCAGTTCATCAAAACTACCGGAAAGCTGCATTGGCGGCGATAAGTGACTGATCAGGCAAGCCGCGCCGCGCCTTTTGGCCTGAATTCCTTCACCGACAATCGTCATCCAGTAAGGATAGACATTCGGCATATCCCCCAGCGCTATATCCGGGTAGCAGGCATTGGAAAGCGCCGTACTCTTTCCCGGCAGCCACTCCAGCGAACCATGCGTGCCGACATGAACGACCGCATCGGCCTGCCACAAATCCCGCAGCCAGTGATAAAAACCGATGTAATGATGCGTCGGCGATGCATCCGGCGAATGCAGCAACTTGCCCGGATCTTCTCCAAAGCCGCGCGGCGGCTGAACCGTAATAAACACATTGCCGTTCAGCGTCCCCGGCACCAACAGCGCGTCATCATAATTGAACACATCGCCAGGCGCTTCTCCCCAATCAGCGATGAGCTTTGCCTGCACAGCTGCCGGCAGTTTTTTGAAAAAACTCTGATACTGTTCTGCCGATAAATGCCCATAGGCATTTTTTATCTGCTGTTCACTGATAAAACGGCGGTCATTGGTTGCATGGTTGGTAAGTTCTTCCATGAAGCTCTTGCTGTCGGCCGGTATATGGTCGACAACATACCCGGCTGTCTGCATTGCGCGCAGCAGCCGGCGCACGCTTTCCGGGGAGTCCAGCCCGGCAGCGCTACCAATATTCGAATTGGTCGCCGGATAATTATGAAAAACAATCGCAATCTTTTTATCTCGATTGGCTTTATGCCGCAGGGAAGCCCATTTAGCCGCTTTAGCGGCCAGCCGTTCCATGCGCTCCGCCAAAGGCTGATACGATGCCTCGCCGCTATCATTTTTCACCTTGGCCGCAATCGGCACCGAATGAATCACGCCGTCAAATTCCGGCAGGCTCACACTGACAGAAACCTCCATGGGGTCAAGTCCTGCGGTCGATTTTTCCCAGTTATCCCTATCGGCCAATACGGTATAAGCCTCTAAAATCGGCACATCCAGACGTTCAAACGCAGCAATCGGCGTCCCTGCAGCCTTCAGGGAAAACTTCATGGTATTGATGATCACATCAACCAGCTTCCGGTCCTCCCGGAAAAAATAAGTTCTGATTGCATCCAGAAGAGACGGCGCTCCCAATTCTGCATTGCCGACCGTATTCGTAAAAATCGCAATCACATTCAGACCTTTTCGTTCCAAAGCCCGAATCAAAGCTGTATGATAGGTGAAATCTCCTGTCAGCCACTCGGTACGGTAAAACATCACGCCGACGGTCGGACGCCCGGCGGCATAATGCGCTTGCAGGTAGCCCTCAATATTCTGACAATTATCTATCCATTCCGGATGCCAAACGCCATGCCACGGCAAAAGTTTTGGCTCCGCAACAACATAACTGGTTCCGCCAAAAGTATTGCTCAACCAAAGAATGCATTGATAAAGATTTTCCTGCCCATCATAGCGAAAATACTGCTTCACCCGCAGAATTTGTTCCGGCGTAAAGCCAACGGTAATTTTATCTGCGCCGGGATTTTCTACCAAAATCAAATGTTGGAGCTGGTGCCGCTGCATAAAATGCGAAGCTTTTTGGCAAAACGGAGCATCCAATCCCGTTCCCATCCACAGGAAAAGTATGAGATCCACCGCAGCAATCCGCCTCTCCCATTCTCGGCTCCATTCCTCGCTGCTATCCGTCAGCCAGGCGCGGCAGTCGATTGTTTTAGCATTCTGTCCGAGCCGATCGAGATTCTTTTTGTACAGACAATAACTGCGAGTAACATTCGTGATCAATAAAATATTCACACCGGTTCACCGTCCTTTACTACCAGCGCAGCCTGCACTGCCAATGCTAAAAGCTGCCCCAAAGCTTCCATAACGCCATTGTCCGCTGTCCAGGCAATGGCGGACGCAGTCACGCCGCAATGATCAGCCATAATACGAAGCAATCGTTCGGCAACCGGCTGTATTTCCTCCCACCGCAAAAGACCCCAGAGATATTCGTCATATAAATGTATGTAAAGAACGCCATAAGACACCAGGGTATCATCATTTTTCAAAGCATAAAGCTGTTCCAGAAATAAAGGCTTCCGAAGACCAGTATTCTTTGCCATCGCTTGATAATCGGACCACACAGACGTCTCGGTCACGCCAAAACGCTGCAATCGTCGCAGCAGATCATGCTGACTGACCGCATTCAGTCCGGACTGCCGGTCCAAAGCTTCTTTAACCGCCGCCATTACCGCTTGACCGATCAGTTCGCCCAGCTTCGAATGCTTGCCAGCGCCATCTAAATAAAGCGGCGATTCCGGATTCGCGATAAGAATCGTTTGATCGGTCCCGGAACCCGTTGCCAGTCCATTGGAATAATGGCTGCCCTCCATAAGTTCCTGAATCGCCGCTGTTTTTGCCTCGGTACACGTAACCAACGCCCGGGCCATTGTCCCGGGCGGCATATCCGTATCCAGCGCCAAAATAATATTAATAGTGCCCGGACGATCCGGCTTTTCCAGTTTTTTAAAATACTCCGCCGGATCGCCGACGCGCCCGCCGTTGGTCTCAATTCCGCCCGTTACAATAGCGGTGACCGTCAAATCCTCATAAGAAAGCGATTTGATGGATACATTTTCCATATGCGCCGCCGTTCCCATACCAGTCACGGTATCCGGGTTCAGACCCAGACGCTGCGCTACCAGCCGCATGTGCTCCACATAAGTATCGGCCAGCAGTTCACAAGGCATACCGGCTCCACGGGTCCCGTCATGGTTAAAAACAGCAGAAAACTCCTCATGATAACCGCCATTATAAACGGAAGTACTCAACACTTTACGTTTTCCCTTAAAAAAGACAACAATACTTTTATCATAACGATAGGCAATATCACCGGTCGAAAGACGCGCCAGTTCCATTTTTGTGCTCATCGCGTTTCATCCTCTCAAAAAAAAATCAATAAAGGGCTGCGCTGGGCAGCCCTTTACTGCCTCAGACCTATGCTTGATGCTTACCCGCCGTTCCCGACATGATGCGTTTATAGGTACCATGGATCTCGTCTGCCGACGCGCCCTTTTCCTTCAACGCTTTTACATGAATCATTGCCGAACGGTATTTAGCATGCGCCGGATCCGTTGGAATCTTATCAATATCCATTGGATCAAATGCCATGATCTTTTTGAATACTGCATGGATTTCATCGGTGCTCTTGCCCGCTTTTTGGGCTGCCTCCACATGCTTCATCGCGCTTTCATAACGCGCTTTTCCATGTGGATCCTGAGGAATTTTATACTCCGGATGTGTCATTGTGTCACCTCCCTTCATCTTTGTTATGACAACAAACCGGCTATCATAACAAAGATGAATTATAAAGGATATAGTAATCATACAGTCAAGAAAAAAAGGTTAGTTGTAGAATGAAATTGAAC
>DCFR01000026.1 GCA_002319815.1 Megamonas sp. UBA1799 | reverse complement strand
GCGCTCGTCGTACCAATCTGTACCGCTACTTTTTTACCGGAAAGATCAGCAAACTTATTGATCGTCGCATTGTCTTTCTTCACGATGATCGTCAATCCTGATTTATAATATGGTTCCGAGAACAAAACCTTCTGTTTGCGCTCATCATTGATTGTCATGCCGGAAATAATGACATCCAGATTGCCGGACTCCATAGCCGGAATCAGACCATCAAAATTGATATTTTGAATATCCGCTTTGTAACCCATTTCCTTGGCCACGGCACGGATAAGATCCATATCAAAACCCGCATATTCCTTACCATCGACATCCTGAAATTCAAAGGGAGCAAAATCTGCATTGGTTCCGATGCGCAGCACTTTCTCGCTGGAAGCGCCCGAACCCGTATCCTTCTTGGCTGTATCCCCGCCGCAGCCTGCAGCCAGCGCCGCCACTGCCAGCAGTGCCGTCATGCACAACACCATCATCCGCTTGAACATACCAATCTCTCTCCTCTGCTGTTAACATAAAGAAGCCCGGATAGCTCCGGGCTCCCTTGCCTCTGCACATTCAAATTATATCGTATATAAAAATCCCAGTGCTAGCCTCTTCTCGAATTGAAGCAGTCGCGGCAATATACCGGACGATCGTTTTTCGGTTCGAACGGTACCTGCGTCTCTTTTCCACACTCGGCGCAAATAACCGTGTACATCTGACGCGGCTCACGCTCACCGCCATCACGGGAACGGCGACGCTTGTCACGGCAGTCGCGGCAGCGAACCGGCTCGTTCTCAAAGCCCTTCTCTGCGTAGAATTCCTGCTCTCCTGCACTAAAGATAAATTCCTTGCCACAGTCCTTGCATACCAACGTTTTGTCTTCGAAAGCCATGAAAAATCCCCTCACCTTTTGTGTTTGAACATCCCGATCTGATTCACTAATTCTCTAAAAAATTCAGACAAAAGACATCCTTGTCTCTTAGTATAATTGGGCTCTGCATAAAAAGCAAGAAAAACTTTCGTATCATTAGCCCTTATTCCGTCCTATTTTTTCCCAGACAAAACCAGTAAAGCAAAGTCAGGCTGTTACGTCTACATGCGTGCCCAGATTGGGATCCAGGCTGCCCGTCATGGCTGACAACATCGCTTCTGCGCCCTGCCCGGCCGTATCCATGTCCAGCTTCAGCACCGAGACGCCCAGCATCTCATTGCTTCTGTTCTGGCTGAGGCCAACGCTTAGAGCCGCTATACTCATATCCATGTCCATAAAAGCCCGCATCCTTTCCCGCTGCGCGTAATTCTTTCTTTATTATAAATGCATTTGAAAGAAATAGCAACAACTTTATAACCGCTGCTCTCCCTCAGCCGTGCATTTGCCGACACAGCAAGAACAAAAATCTATCACGCGCATTACAATGGTCGGCAATAATCCGTCCAAAGACGCCGATACAGCTGTTCCATCTCCCGCATATAAGCGGCGCTGTCCATCAGACGAGACTGCAGCAGCGTATCGCGCAGCCCTGCATGGAAGCGGGCTAAAAGCTTCGGCGCAGCAGCGATTTGCACTGCTTTGTTCACATATTCCATTTCGCTTTCCGCTACCAGCTCAGGCACGCCGGCATTTTCCAGAATACTGGCGCCAAAGCGTGCGCCATGCGTCTTGCCCCGCAGGCTCACGACCGGAACGCCCATGATAAGCGCCTCGCAGGTTGTCAGTCCCCCGTTATAAGGCGCCGTATCGAGCGCAATATCAATGTCCCGGTACTGCTCAAGATAATCCGGGCTATAGGGCCGCAGCTCCAAGCGAGACGAATCAATACCAAAAGCTGCTAAGCGTTTGAGCACCCGGGTCCGTCCATCGGGAATACTGGCGATTTTCCCCTTGATCACCAAACGCGACCGCGGCACCTGCTCCAGAATCGCCCGCCACAACAGCAAAGTCTCATCGCTGACTTTGGCAAAATTATTAAAACTGCCAAAAGTCACAAACCCATTGGACTGCGACGGCGGCACAATCCCTGCCGTCGGCAGCCGCTGTATGATATCCGGAGCATAGCACAGCTGGCTGTGCGGCAGCCGCGCAATCTGTTCCGTGAACCCCTGCACCGTTTCACCCGGCGGCAGGCAGCAGCCATCCGACAGAAAATAATCGACTTCATGCAGGCCCGTCGTATTGACATACCCAATCCCGGACAACTGCACCGGCGCCGGCCGGTAAGCCAGCACCGGCAAGCAGCTGTCCTGCGAATGTCCGGAAAAATCAACCAGAATATCGATATGATCCTCATAAATACGCGCCGCCGCATCCCGCGCGCTAAGCCCCCGGATATCCCGCCAGGCAGCGGCAAAACGATGAAACCGCTTGGTCACGGCGTCCGGCTGCCCAGCCATATAGCAATATACGGTGAAATCAAGCTTGGTATAATCCCGCAAGAACGGCGTCAAGAAGTTCGCCACCGCATGCTGGCGAAAATCCGGGGATATATAACCAATGCGCAGTTTACGCTCGCCTTCAGAAAGCGCCTGCACCTCATGCGGCAGCGTCACTTTCGCACCGAAAAACGCATTGTAGCCTTCATGCAGCGCCAGCGAACGCGCCGTAGACAGCGTATAATAATTCGTCATAAAAAGAGCCTTGCTGTAAAGCTCCGCCTTCCGCGCCGGATCCGCCATACGGCCGCTGACGGCAAACATCATGGCTGCCGCCTTCGCCGGCTCGGCCAGCAAAGCATACGCATCCGCCAAATGGCAGCCGCCCCGGTCTAAAACACCCTGCTCATACATCGGCAGGTCATCTTTTGCCTCCCCGAGTTTCCACAGCCGCTCCAAGAGGGCAATCTCGCGTTCCAATTGGAACTCATTGGCAGCCAGAATCGCCTCTACCAACAATGCCCGCAAATTTTGCGGTGCACTGGCCTGAATGCGATGCACCAGACGAGTAGCCGGGCCTATTTCCTGCAAATACAAAGACGCTTCGGCTAAAAGAGCCAACCCATCCATATCATCCAGATCCCGGGCCAGAATTTCCCGGGCGCAGGCCCGCATTGCCCGAAAATCTCCCTGTGCCAAAAATCGCTCCGCTGTCTGCATCCATGACGCCTTTTCTGTCTGTCCCATATCGCTTTCACCTGCATTTTATTTTATAAGATTGCCTGATACTGTGCATAGAGCTGCGGCGTCACTTGATCCTGAAACGCAGCCGCGGCAGAAGCCCTGGCGCGAAAAGCGCGTTTGCCTTCCCGATAGGTCGGCGAAAGCGCCCCCGATCCCGCTTTGCCCTGTTCTTCCAGCAAGCAAAACCATTCCAATTGCTGCCAGACAAAATCATCCGCTGTCCGCACCGTACCAGGAGAACGCAATGTCACCTCGCCAAACACGCCGACAATCGCCTGCGGCAGCACCTGTCCCCACATGGATAAATATAATGGCCGCCCGCCGGCAAACGCCGACTGCAGCCAGCCGGTCCGCTCCATCGTCTCCCGGCGGAACAAAACCGAGGCTATGCCGCCCGACGGCAGAACGCCGCTTCGCAGCAAATATTGCCAAAGCTCCAGGCCGTTGCCTTTGATAAAAAGCTCGCCGTCCAACGGCAAATCCCTTTCCACCCGCAGCGGCCCCGGCACAGCGGGCAGCGATGCGGCATTTGATAAAACGAACATCAGCTCCGGCTGTCTTTCCAAACTGACCAGCATGCGCTGCACCTTGACCGGCTGCAGCCGGTCACCGGGAAAAACCCATTGAACATATGCGCCCGAAGCCGCCTTTGCCAAACGAGCAAACATCGACGCCATATCCGCTGTTCCATCCATCACCGTTACCCCAGTCAATGGCTTTGTAAGGCTGCTCAGACGAGCGAAATCCGCGCCGTCCATCGCCAGCACAAAAACATTTCTGTAGGGATAGGTCTGCTGCCAAACGTTTTGCAGCCGTTCCGACAGCTCTGGCGCATCGCCAAAACATGGCAGCAAAAAGTCCACGTGCCGCTGCCGCTGCACAACCTGCTGCGCCGCATAGGCATCAGCCAGCGCCTCACCAAAACGCAGCACATTTGCCAAAGCGCCGGCCTCAGGCTTTGTATATCGCAAGGTAACTTCCCAGCAAGATGTTGGTATGCTCGCGGCAACAGGCGCTTTTAAGGGCAGCGCCGGCAACCGCTCTCCCAACAAAAGCGCCGTAAAATCACGCCGCCAATGATTCGCGATGTCCGTATACCGCGAATACTTGGCTACATTGGCCAACCAGCCACAAGCGGCTTTGGACGCGGCCTGCACCTCGCTACGCCAGGGAAAATGCGCCAGATGCACGCCGACAACCGGCTCCGCTTCCAACGCCAGCGGACCCGCCGCGCCTGCTATGACCGCCACATGGCTGCCCTGCGATATACGCAGCTGCGTTTTCATAGCTGCTTCCCTCCCCACCAGCACTTTACGCAGCGGCTCTACCTGCGCCTCACGATGACAGGGACGACGCAGCAAAAAAGCATCTGCTGCCTGCGTTGGCGCGTCGAGCGCATACCGTACCCAGGCCAAACTGTAAACCCGATCCAGCGGCAGTGCCTGTAATACCGAGTCGACATCCGCCGCCTCATCATCCGGCAGCAAAAATTCATCCGCATCCAGCGGCAGCACCAGATCGGCTGCTTCTTCGCTCAATGCCCGCTGCATCAGCGCCGTCACAACTTCGGACTGCGCCTGCTCCACCATCGCCAGCAGCTCGATCCGAATCGGCAGTCCTTCGGCTGCCAAGGCCTGCAGAATATCCCTCGTACCGTCCGTACTCTGATGATCCGCCACCAGCAACACATCGGCAAACGTCAATGCATGCCGCACAAAACTTTCAATGATGTCCGCCTCATTTTTAACCATTGAAACAACCGCAATTTTAGCCATTTATCTCGGCCTCCGCCGCATCCAAAGCCGCCCGTATCACCTGATCCATATCATAATAACGGTAACTTCCCAGCCGTCCGCCAAACAGCACTTGCGGCTCCACAGCAGCTCTGGCGGCATACTGCGAATAAAGAGCATTATTGCGCTCGTCATTCACCGTATAATACGGCTCGGCATCCTTGCTCCATGCCTGCGGATACTCCCTGGTCACCACCGTCTGCGGCTGCGTGCCAAACTCAAAATGCTTATGCTCAATGACCCGCGTATAGGGAACCTTCCGTTCCGTATAATTCACAACCGCATTCCCCTGATAATTTTCCATGGCCAGCGTTTCCGTTTCAAACCGCAAACTCCGGTATTCCAATGCACCCTCAGCAAAATCATAATACGTGTCCATCGGCCCCGTAAACACCAATCGGCCAAAGCGCCCCTGCCAGTTATCCCGCTCGGTCAGATAATCGCTCCCCAACTGTACCGGAATATCTTTCAGTAAATTCTCCACCAGTTGCGTGTACCCGCCAATGGGAATCCCCTGCCAGCGCGCATTAAAATAATTATTGTTATAAGTATAGCGCACGGGCAGACGCTGAATAATAAACGCCGGCAAGTCCCGACAGGAGCGACCCCACTGTTTTTCCGTATACCCTTTGATCAGCCGTTCATAGATATCCTGCCCCACCAGCCGAATTGCCTGCTCTTCAAGATTTTTCGGCTCCGCAATGCCTGCAGCGGCGATCTGCCCAGCAATCTTTTTCTGCGCCTCAGCCGGCGTCCGAACGCCCCACATCGCATAAAATGTATTCATATTAAACGGCAGATTATAAACCCGCCCCTGATACATGGCAATCGGCGCATTGATATAGTGGTTAAACGCAGCAAAGCGGTTGACGTACTGCCATACCGCAGCATCATTCGTATGAAAAATATGAGCGCCATACCGATGCACCTGAATGCCTGCGATTTCCTCAGTATATACATTGCCGCCCACATGCGGCCGGCGTTCCAGCACCATGCAGCGTTTTCCTTTTGCCGTCATCTCATGCGCAAACACCGCGCCAAACAAACCCGCGCCGACAATCAAATAATCATATTCCATTGACCTATACACATCCTAAAAAATGCGGCGGCCCTGACCCCACATCAAAAATAATAATACCATAAAATAGCAACTAACCCGAATGCGGTTAAAAACTTAATCGTCAACCTTTATCTGCTGCCGTTCCAGCGAAGAAGCAAAAAAACTCCCAATCCGAGATATAAACTCAAGAGCATCCTCTTTCAGTCCTTGGGGAAAAGCAGTCAAGACCGGCGCCGTTTCAAAACTCAATACCTGTTGAAACCCGATCTGGCGCAGCCCGGACAAAAAACCATTCCAATCCGTTGAAGACTTATTTTCCCGCGTTCTGGCAAACGTAAAAGGAATCTGATGCAAATCCCGAATACCGTCATTATCATGAATATGCAATACCTTTAACCTCGTCCCCAGCGTTTGTAAAAACCCCGAAAAATTCAGTCCGAGCAAATTGGCATGCCCCGTATCGAAACAAAAACCCAATACTTCCGCCTGATATCGATCATTGATACGGTCAATGCGCTCTGCAGCCTTGCGTGCATCGCAGCAAGGCCCTTCCACCAAGTGTCCCCCTATGCCGTCATACAGATTCTCAATACAAATCACAATTCCCAGTTCCCGCGCCATCGGAGCAATAGAATCAATAAACCGCTCTGTTTGCCGCCATTCTTCCTCTTCTCCAACAAAACGAGCCAGTTTGAATCCATGTATTACAATATAGCGACAGCCAAAAAAAGCACACAATCGCATGCTTTTTGGCGCCACCTGCTGCCAAAGATACGCATTCAGCTCATCGCCCCCCTGCGGCACATAAATCGGATAGGGCATATGCATCTGATTTATGCGTATCCCTGCCGCAGCAGCCCCGGCCCGATGCAAAGCAAAAAAATCCTCCAATTGTTGTATCGATTGGCTGAAAAAAGCATTCACCTGCCTTTGATAAATATCCGTGTTCAGCAAATATCCGTTCAAACTGAAATCTGCGCAGGAAAAACCGAGGTGATGCAGCAATTGGAAACCAGTCTCTGGATCGATATCATAAACAACATTTTTTGTTTGTACGCCAATTTCCACCATCACATAATCCTTTCTTCACAGTACAACCGATCGAAATAAAACATAGGCATATATTCATCATTGAAATAAACAATCGGGTTCTTAATGCCCATCGCCCGCACCTGCGTCTCGATTTCACGATAATATATATTGCAGATAAAAATAGCGCACTCTTGTGGCAAACTCCGTAACGCCTCAGGCGATTTGACCGTTAAAGTGCAAAATTCAGTTTCCCATAAGGTTGTGTTATTATCACACGTAAAAAGAGGCGGATATTTTTCGCCGTAGCACTTCATATAATTACGACACATATTGCCCGCGCCAAAAAGAACCCGAGATGGATACTTTGCCAGCAACGTTTCAAGAGCAACCTGCCATGCGATATATTTGCCAACGGACATTGCCATTTGCAGCAAAGACGGGCGCAACAAAGGTGAAAACGCCATCGCCGTATCTTGAAAGTCCAAAATCAATATACCATCAAACGCTGCTTCCCGCAATCCACGAATCAGATTCAGCCAATCGGTGCGTGGCTGCCCTTGCTGCACGGCGGTAAACGGCAGCATAGTGCTGTCCGTATCGCCATTGCCATCACGCAGTATCACGGCGTGCAAACGCTGTCCCAAACAAATCGAAAAAGCACGCATATCCTGCCCGCACAGACTGCATGCTCCTACATCGAGACAAAAACCGAATTGCTCGCTGCCAACTGTCCTGTTCAATCGATCAATCCACTCCACCGCCGTGCCGGCATCAGAGCAAAAGCCGCGCACAAAATGGCCATAAAGGCTGTGGCACTGATTTACCAGTAAAATTTTAACATCATATTTCCTAGCGACCTCTGCAAGAGAAAGATAAAACTGCCAGTTCTCAGACTGATCATCCACTG
>DCFR01000028.1 GCA_002319815.1 Megamonas sp. UBA1799 | reverse complement strand
TGACAAGTGAGCCACTATACAAAGCCACACACCTCCTCTTCAATAAGGCTATAAATATCGGCAATATTGATTTTCAGGAATTGGCCATGAACAGCGGCAACAAGATTCTCAAGGACTTTATCAATACCGTCATCAAAAATATTGTCGTCCTGGACGGGCATATCACCCAGATAGAATTTGTCAACGCCTCTATCCATTCCTTCCGCTACTAAACAAACAAGCCCCCGCAACCGTAATGGCTGCGGGGGCTTATGCTATACAAGATTAATCGTTATCGTGGAGATGTTCCAATGCCTGAAGCTCTTTTTTACGCTTCTCTGGGCTCTGTTGTCCTGAGCAGAACATTGCATCCCCAAAAGAGAAGAAACGATAGCGCTCTTCAACTGCTTTTTTATAGGCCTTCAAAACGAACTCGCGTCCGGCAAAAGCACTGATCAGCATGATCAGCGTTGACTTTGGCAAATGAAAATTGGTAATAATCGCATCGACGATTTTAAATTCATAACCCGGATAAATAAAAATTCCCGTCCAGCCGCTTTTCCCAGTGATCTGCCCCTTGGCTGCAGCCGCCGCTTCCAATGTACGAATCGAAGTCGTTCCCACCGCGATCACCCGATGGCCGGCCGCCTTGGTGGCCATGATCAGTTTCGCAGTCTCATCGGTAATGCAATAATACTCTTTATGCATCACATGATCTTCAATATTGTCCACATTGACCGGACGAAAAGTTCCCAAACCGACATGCAACGTCAAAAATCCCAGGTTGACGCCCATATCCTTGAGTTCCTGCATCTGCTCTTTAGTAAAATGCAGCCCAGCCGTTGGCGCCGCTGCCGAACCTTCCTCACGGCAATATACCGTCTGATAACGTTCCTTATCCGCCAGTTTCTCATGAATATACGGCGGCAGCGGAGTCTCGCCTAAACGATCAAGAATTTCTTCAAAGATCCCTTGATATTGAAACTTCACAATGCGTCCGCCAAAATCCGTGTGATCGGTTACCGTGCAGGCCAATTCATCGCCAAACCGGATCACATTCCCGACTTGGGCTTTCTTGCCTGGCTTAACCAGTGTTTCCCAGGTATCGCCGTTCAGACGGCGCAGCAGAAATACTTCGACCCGCCCGCCAGACGGCTCGCGGTGACCGATCAGACGCGCCGGCATCACCCGCGTATCATTAAAAATCAAGGTGTCCCCCGGCGTTAAAAACTTTTTCAAATCATAAAAATGATGATGTTCAATTGTCTCTTGACCCGGATCAAGCACCATGAGTCGCGAAGCATTCCGCGGTTCCACCGGTGTCTGTGCAATGAGTTCTTCCGGCAAATCATAATCAAAATCTGTTAGTAACATACTCTAGCTCCTCAATACAATTTCTTTAATTCAATGTTAGTATAGTAGTGCAGTAGAATAGCCCGGTAGTCACTTTTGGCGGCCATCGTTTTTGCACCCCACTGTGACATTCCTAATCCATGACCAAAACCATAGCCATCAAATAATATTTTTTCTCCATTTTGATTGCTCAAAGGATGCATATTATTGGTAATGCCATGTTCCGCAACCGCCGGCAAAACAGCGGTTATTTCCTTTTTTTGCAGCCCCATATCGGCATTAATCCCCTTGATATCCGGACGCTGCAGCTGAATGGCAAACAGGGTGCTGTGCAGGCCAAAAACCTGACGCATTTTTGTGCCGGACAGGGCCGCCGTTCCCTTCGTTCCATAAAAGCGGACCAACTGTACCCGACCCGAAGCTGAGCGGTCGGCAGTACGTCCTGCTCCGGAAACTAGCGGTGTCAATTCAATATTTTTCAATATCCCGATATTGTAGCCCGCCGCCTGTAGTTTCACCTGCACCTGTGGCGCGGTAAACTGCATTTGCCAGTGATGATGCGGCGAAGCGGAATCATCATCCGTAACTGGGCGCAAATAAGGAAGATGGTTTCCCCATACTTCTTCACTGCCGGCCGTGATACCACCCGAAGACGAGTGGAACGCCGCATAAATAGGCTGCCCCTGATAACAAAGCACTTCTCCCCGTGTTGCCGCAACCGCAGCATGCGTCGCGGCCGTCTCTGCCTTCATCCCTTCATATACCTGACAATGAGTGTCCGCACACAGATCATATCCTTCTGCCGCATGCCGCCCACGCGAATACAAGGCAAACGTCCGCGCTGCCACCGACTGGGCTTTTAACGCTTCTGCCGGCCAGCTTTCGATCATTTCTGCAGGCACAACACCTTCCAGATAATCTTCCAGCCCCACTTCATTAACAACGGTCAAGGTGCTGCCGCTTAGCCAGACCAACAAAGCGCCGCGGTATTTTGCAGCACCCAGCTGGAGTCCTGCCGCATTTTTATGATCGGCGGGCAAAATAGATAAGCTCTTGGCGGCAACCGGTTTTCCGTTGATTAAAAACTGCTGATTGCGAATGGACAAGGTTACCACCGCATGTGCTGCATACTTTTCCAGCCCTTGCTTGGTAGCCGCGTCCCGAATCACAAAGGCTGACGGCGCCGAAATATTCACCGTCGTTTGACCCGTCACCAGACCGACTTTCAAAACAGGCTCGCTCCCGCTTTTAGCCGTCGTACTCCCCACTGTATTGCCAACAGCCGGCAAGGCCAACGCCGACGGCATAACCAGCCATACGGAAAGCAGCGCGAAAAGAAACCCCAGACGAAAAGCTCTCATATGCTCACCCCCCTTTGTTCAATCTGCTCCGGCCTCAGCCGTCTCTGTGGCCAGACGCTTCGCCTTAGCCGCCTTGGCAGCCGCTTTGCGCTGTTTACGAATCGCCTTGCTATAGCGCTCTTCTTCACTGAAAATACAGCCGCAGTACGGCTGCCGATAAAGCTCCAGCGCGTGACTGATGTCGATGCCCTCCTGCCAGCCAGGACGAAAATCTTCATAATAAAAATGGACCTTATAGCGCTCGGCAAAAGATTCCGCCATTTGTTTCATCAAATCATGCTGCTGATAGATACTGTAAAACAAGGTGGAAGTAAAAGCCTCAAATCCATTCTCAGCCGCAAAACGAGCCGTTTGCTCCAGCCGCCAGCTATAGCAAAAATGACAACGCCCATTTGGCTGGGCCTCAGCCGGTAATGCCTGCCGCAAAAAATCCCGCAGCCGGTAATTTTCATCAGCCTGCATCGGCATGCTAACTTTAGCCGCAAATTCCTTCGCTGTTGTCAGGCGCTGTTCCCACTCCTTATATGGATGAATATTGGGGTTAAAGAAATAGCCTTCCGGCTCCATCCCCTCTTCCCGCAATCGTTTGACCGGATAGCAGGAACACGGGCCGCAGCACATATGCAATAAAATCTTCATAGTAACCCCCCTTGCCTAAAATAATGACGAATCTTCCGGATAAGGCACATTCATATGCTCATATCCGGCCCGCGTAACGATACGGCCGCGCGGCGTACGATTCAAGAAGCCCAACTGCAAAAGATAAGGCTCATAAATATCCGCAATCGTATCGGTTTCCTCACTGATAGCCGCCGCTAAAGTATCCAGACCAACCGGCCCACCGGCAAACTTCCGGATCATAGTATCCAGCATACGCCGATCGGTATGATCCAGTCCCGCTTTATCCACTTCCAGCTTTTGCAGGGCCTGATCGGCAATGCGCTCCGTAATCGAGTCGCTATTTTCCATCTGCGCAAAATCGCGCACCCGTTTCAGCAAACGATTAGCAACACGCGGCGTACCGCGGGAACGCCGGGCAATTTCCTCGGCGCCGCGATCTTCGATGGCAATTTTCAGAATCTCAGCGGCCCGTTTGATAATATGGACCAATGCGCCGGTTTCATAATATTCCAATCGAGAAATCACGCCAAAACGATCGCGGAGCGGCGCAGCTAAAGCGCCTGCCCGGGTCGTCGCTCCAATGAGCGTAAAAGGGGCGATATCCAGACGAATGGAACGCGCGCTTGGCCCCTTGCCGATAATGATATCCAAAGCAAAATCTTCCATCGCAGAGTAAAGGACTTCCTCTACGCTGTGCGATAAACGATGAATTTCATCAATAAACAAGACATCCCGTTCCCCGAGATTCGTCAGCAAGGCCGCCAAATCCCCCGAGCGCTCAATCGCCGGACCCGAAGTCACCCGAAAGTTAACCCCCAGTTCGTTCGCGATAATCCCCGCCAGCGTTGTTTTCCCTAATCCCGGCGGACCATAGAGCAGGACATGATCCAATGCCTCGCCTCGCTGCAGCGCGGCCTGAATGAAAACCGCCAAATTATCCTTAACCTTATCCTGCCCGATATATTCGCTCAGCTTACGCGGACGCAGGCTGTACTGCCAATCATCCGCCTGCTGTTCTTCCATGGCTACAATACGACCTTCCTGTTCATCCACGACTTACTGCCTCCCCGCGAATTCCCGTAAAGCGAATTTAATAATTTCTTCCACCGTCTTGCAAGATGAAGCCTTCCGCAGTACCGGAACGATTTCAGCCTCGGTATACCCTAAAGAAGCTAAGGCAGCGGCTGCCTCGGCAACAAAATCATCGACAGCCGGCGTCGGCGCCACCGGTTCCCCAGCTTCGATCTGATCCGGCGCCTGCACCTTATCTTTTAGTTCCAAAATTAAGCGTTCGGCTGATTTTTTGCCGATCCCGGGCAATTTCGTCAGAACCGCTACCTGCTTATTTACAATTGCCTGACACAAACGATCCACCGTGATGCCCGACAAGATACCCAAAGCAACTTTAGGGCCAATGCCGGACACAGAAATCAGGCGCTGAAAAATATTATACTCTTCCTGACTGTAAAAACCATACAGCAGTAAAGCATCTTCCCGGACGTTAAGATATGTAAACAACAAAGCCTCATCGCCAACATGCAGACGGCTGCGCGTCGACGAGGCCACAAATACCCGGTAGCCGACGCCATGAACATCCAACAGGCAATACTCCGGCAAAAGATGCGTAATCCGTCCCTGCAGATAACCAATCATTGCATTCTCCCCTTACAGCTTATTGCGCCAGCGCAAACTATCCATACAGTGCAGCGTGCAAATAGCAATCGCCAGAGCATCAGCAACATCATCCGGATGCGGCGGCTGCGGCAGATGAAGCAACTTGGTAACCATATAGATCACCTGATCCTTCGTCGCCTTGCCATACCCCGTGACTGCCTGTTTGACCTGCAGCGGCGTACGTTCCACCAGCTCAAGATGGTTTTTCGCCGCCGCCAGCAGCACAACGCCGCGTGCCTGTCCAACCGGAATCGCCGTGGTAACATTGCGGTTAAAAAACAATTGCTCCACCCCCATTGCCTCCGGTTGATATTGTTTAATTAATGCATCCAGTTCATCATAAAGCTTCATCAGCCGGTCTTCCATTTTTGCCTTAGGGCTGGTAATAATAGCGCCATATTCATGCGGTATCAGACGGCTGCCGGAAGCAGCCTCCACAAAACCATAACCGCAAATGGCCGTACCCGGATCGATTCCCAAAACCAGCATCAGATTTCTCCCTAAACAGCAGAGGCGACCTTTCGGCCGCCCTCAGTCTTACTCGTCTGCTGCATCTTCATCTATATCATAATTCGCATAAACATTCTGCACATCATCATGTTCTTCCAGAACATCCACCATATTCATCATCTTCTCGGCATCTTTACCTTCCAGTTTCACCGTTGTATCAGGAACCATGGTTACTTCAGCCGAAATAGTTTCAATCCCTTTTTCACCCAACGCATTGACAATTGCCTCAAAATCATTCGGCGCCGCCGTGATCTCAAATACCTCATCTTCGGATTTCATATCTTCCGCTCCGGCTTCGAGAGCAATATTCAAAAGCTCATCTTCATCCCCGAAAGTTTCCTTATCAACGACAAACACCGCTTTTTGCTTAAACATCCAGCCGACGCAGCCAGTCTCGCCCAGATTCCCGCCATGCTTAGAAAAGATATGGCGAATATCAGCAGCCGTACGATTGCGGTTATCTGTCATAATATCCAGCATAACTGCTACGCCGCCCGGGCCGTAACCTTCATAGCTGAACTCCTCATAACTGCTCCCATCGGCAGCGCCCAGGCCCTTTTGAATTGCCCGCTGAATATTTTCCTTAGGAATATTGTTGGCCTTTGCCTTTGAAAGCGCCAGCTTCAAACGCATATTACCAATTGGATCGCCGCCGCCCATACGAACGGCTACCGTGATCTCACGACCGATCTTTGTTGTAATCTTACCACGAACTGCATCATTAGCGCCTTTTTTTCTCTTAATATTTGCCCATTTAGAATGTCCTGACATGAACGAACCGCTCCTTTTTTCTGAGAAAGCGCGGATTCAAACACCAGCTATTAAAGCTTTGGATCGGCGTTTCCCTTAAACTAGCTTTATTATTATATCATAGATTAAGTAAAAGAAAAACCCCGTAAACCGAAGCTTACGGGGCTGAAACATTGCACAAAAAAGATTAGCGCTTCGAGAACTGAGAAGCTTTGCGGGCCTTTTTGAGACCATATTTGCGACGTTCCTTTTCACGTGGATCACGCGTCAGGAAACCGGCTTTCTTAAGTGCCGGACGCAACTCAGCGTCAAGCTCCAACAGAGCACGGGAAATGCCATGACGAATTGCACCGGCCTGACCGGACGCACCGCCACCCTCTACCTGTGCGATAACATCATATTTATCAACAGTTTCCGTCAGATTCAACGGCTGACGTACAATCAGCTCAAGTGTCTTGAGTCCAAAGTACTCGGCCATCTCGCGGCCATTGATTGTAACTTTGCCTTCACCTGGAACCAGACGAACTCTGGCAACCGAAGTTTTTCTGCGGCCTGTGCCGTAGTAATTGACTAATGCCATGAATAATGTTCCTCCTTCCAGTTTTAGTTATTGCTCAATTTGAGCTCTTCCGGCTTCTGTGCCGCATGCGGATGTTCAGCACCTGCATAAACGCTCAATTTTCTATATATCTGGGCTCCGAGACGGTTCTTCGGCAGCATACCATGCACAGCCAGCTCGATGACCCGCGTCGGGAACTTTTCCATCATCTGACCAGCCGGCGTAAATTTCGTGCCGCCCGTATATCCCGAATAATGGAAATAAATCTTTTTCTGTAACTTTTTACCAGTAAATACAGCTTTATCTGCATTGATGACAATAACGAAATCACCCGTATCAACATGCGGCGTGAATGTCGGTTTATGTTTACCGCGAAGCACCTTTGCCACTTCAGCGGCCAATCTGCCTACAGTCTGGCCTTCTGCGTCTACTACGTACCACTTGCGCTCAATGTTTGACGCATTCGCCATGAATGTTGTCTTCATGCAATATCCCTCCCCATTTTATCAAATCATTCTTACATAAATAATATAAGGCCTTCACGTCCTGGTCTCCGGGGCTGTGGAAACCTCCGGTCGTAGCCTCACATAGAAATATTTTAATAAAAAACGGCACTAAAGTCAAGCATTTTTTTACTTTTTATAAGAATTCGCCAGTTTTTTAAATATCGGTAAAGATTTTTCAATGGTTTCAGTTTTGACACAGTATGCCGCGCGGAAATAACCCGGGCAGCCAAAATCCGTTCCTGGCACCAGTAAAAGATCAAAAGATTTTGCCCGCTCGCAAAAAGCATAGTCATCCGCTTCCAAAGCCTTAGGAAACAAATAGAATGCCCCCTGCGGCTTTAAACAGGTAAAACCGGCGGCCAACAATCCGCTATACAAAAGTTTCCCGTTGGTTTCATATGCTGCTATGTCCGACGGCTTGCCCGCACAGCGCGCCACAACGCGCTGAAACAACGAAGGCGCATTCACATGGGTCAGGACACGGCCTGCGCCGGCAATAGCGCCATAGACCCGGTTAAAATCGATAATCGTATCCGGCACAACAATTTATCCAATACGTTCTCCCGGCAAGGAAAGCGACTTGCTGTAGGAATAACAGACAATCGTATTATCATAATACTTGGGCAGATAAGGTACCTCAAGCCCATCATAAGCAATTTCACGATACGGCTCATCCGCAATCAAAAAAATGGGATGTCCATACTTCTTTTCCTTTTTCTGCAGCAACTCAACCAAGCGGCAAATGGTCGCTTCAGAATAAATAACCCCACTTGGATTATTTGGCGAATTGATGATCACAGCTTTGGTATGCGGCGAAAGACAGCTCTCAAAAGCTGTAAAATTAATTTGAAAATCCGGCAATTGTGCCGGGACCACCACTAAAGCAGCCCCAGTCGACTCCACAAAGCAGCGATATTCAGGAAAAAACGGAGCAAACGTAACAAATTCATCCTCTGGCTCGCTTAAAGCTTTAAAGGTAATAGTAATCGCGGCCGCAGCGCCAGCCGTCATAAAAAGATTTTTGCCGGCAAAATGCGTTCCAAAACGCGCATTAATACTTTGCGCCAAAGTCTCACGGACTTCCGGATTACCAGGAGCTATCGTGTAGCCATGTATATCACAGGGAGAGACTTCATTGAGTATATCGATAATCGCCTGTTTCACAAACTCAGGAGAAGGAATATTCGGGTTGCCAAGACTAAAATCATAAATATGATCCTCACCGACTTCCAGCGCCCGCTTGCGTCCATACTCAAAAATCGTCCGAATTGTTGACTTTTTCGTACCAAGTTCGTACATTTTTTCTGCTATCATTTTACCCACTCTTTTCATTGGCCCGCGAAAAGATTAAAATCGCTATCAAATCACCAGATATGCTTATCTCAATTCCTCTTCCTACGGACAAATTGTAATATTGTAAAGGCTCTCGTTACATTTTAGCACGTATTTCCAATTTTACCAAGAAAAAAAGACAACAAAAAAGCTCTGAAAATTTCAGAGCCAAATTCCATAAGTGGCGGAGTGGGAGAGATTCGAACTCTCGCACCGGTTACCCAGTCTAACGATTTAGCAAACCGTCCTCTTGAGCCACTTGAGTACCACTCCAGCTTACCAAACTATATAAAATTACGTTGTAATCATGGCAGGGGCAGAAGGACTTGAACCCTCAACCAATGGTTTTGGAGACCACTACTCTACCAATTGAGCTATACCCCTATAAAAATGGGGCGATTGGTGGGGATCGAACCCACGCATGCTGGAGCCACAATCCAGGGTGTTAACCACTTCACCACAACCGCCATTTAAACCGGCAACGCTCTATCCTCC
>DCFR01000034.1 GCA_002319815.1 Megamonas sp. UBA1799 | reverse complement strand
TTGAACTGCTTTTTCAGCAGCCTCGCTGAATACGGCTTGCTTTTTATCCGCAAGGTGTGTCATTCCCTCAATGGCAGCTGGGTCCGGCTGTCAAATGGGAAAAAAGCGAAAATTGTCTATATTGATGACAGCCGTATGAACGCGCTGCCGGTGGTTCAGACCGATGAGGGCGAGTTTATGGATTTGAATGCGCGGCATGATGTCAGGGTTTCTGTTTTACTGACCTATCAGGAAGCTGTTTCTCTAACAAAGGGTTGATTTTTGGCTGCTGCTTTTTCAGGGCAGCTTTTTTTGTCTGAAAAATTATGCTGCAGACTTGACTTTATATAGTTTCATGCCTAAAATAATAAAGTATGCAATGCAGACGCACATATCTGCATTCATAAAGGATAAACTATAAGGATGTGGAGAAATGATTTTGTCAAGGTTAGGACTGCTGCCTCGTTTGCTGCTGGGTATTGCGGGAGGTATGTTTTTAGGTTCGCTGGGATCTATCATGGGTATTCAGGATACACTGTTGTTTGATGCTATGGTACGTATTTTTGCTACGTTTACGTCTTTGTTCAGTACTTTTTTATCTTTTATTATTCCCCTGCTGATTATTTCTTTTGTTTCGGTGGGCATGGCCGATCTTGGCAAGCGGGCTAATAAGCTTTTCGGTATTACTTTGGGACTGGCATATTTGTCAACGATTCTGGCTGGGTTTTCGGCTTATTTTATCGGCAGCGCTGTTCTGCCGGGGGTGATTGCGCCTTTTTCCGGCAATGTTGCCGCCGGGGCTGTTTATGATCCGTTTATTACGATTGCGGTCGAGCCGATTTGCGGGGTCATGACGGCCTTGGTGTTGGCTTTTGTGCTGGGCATCGGTATGGCCAATAATCAGGGTAAAGCTCTGCTGGGCATGTTTCGTGAAATGCAGAATATTATTACTCAGGTGTTGACAAAAATCATCATTCCGCTTATTCCGTTCTATGTGGCCGGCTTGTTTTGTAAACTGGCGGCGCAGGGCAAGTTGGTGGCAACGGCCAAGATTTTTATTTCCTTGTATATTTGCATTTTGTTGCTGCAGCTGCTATATCTTGCCTTTCAGTTTGGCATTTCCAGTCTGATCTGCCGCCGCAATAACTACCGGCTGATTAAAAATATTCTGCCGGCTTATGCAACGGCGGTGGGGACTCAGTCCTCAGCGTCGACGATTCCGGTTAATCTGGCCTGTGCCAAAAAAAATGGCATTAAAGGTGAAATCGCTGATTTTTGTATTCCGCTTTGCGCGACAATTCATCTGGCCGGTGATACGATCTGTTTGGTCCTGGGATCTATGGGCATTATGATTGCCATGGGCATGGATGTCAATCTTACGTTGTTTACACCGTATATTTTTATGCTGGGCGTAACAATGGTTGCGGCTCCGGGCGTTCCGGGCGGCGGCGTTATGGCGGCGCTGGGCATCATTACTTCCATGCTGGGCTTTACGGAACCAATGCAGCAGCTCATTATTTCGCTGCATTTTTCGCAGGACAGTTTCGGTACGGCGACTAATGTAACGGGTGATCAGGCATTGACGCTTATCGTGGATAAAATTGACGGCGATCAGTTTGCCGAGAGTCCGGCAACGGAAGAAGCTTTGTAAGAATAGACTGTTTTTTGCTGAGAGAAGAAGGGAAACCTTCTTCTCTCTTTTCTTTATAGGATATCTGCGTTATAATAGCAATAGTAGCATGTATGTTCGGAAGGGGGCAGGCATATGGCAATGGTACCGAAACTTAATACGATGCAGTTTGCTGACGAAAAGCCTTTTAAAGTTGTGGCTCCGTTTGAGCCCAAGGGCGATCAGCCCAAGGCAATTGTCGATCTCGCCGCCGGTGTGGAGAATGGCCAGACGGCGCAGGTACTGCTGGGCGCAACGGGAACCGGCAAGACGTATACGATTGCCAAGGTCATTGAAAAAGTACAGAAACCGACGCTGGTGATTGCCCATAATAAAACATTAGCGGCGCAGCTGGCCAGTGAATTCAAGGCGTTTTTCCCGGAGAATTATGTGGGGTATTTTGTCAGTTATTATGACTATTATCAGCCGGAAGCTTATATTGCATCGACGGATACTTATATTGAAAAGGATGCTTCCATCAATGATGAAATTGATGAGCTGCGGCATTCGGCCACGTGTTCGCTGTTTGAGCGGCGCGATGTCATTGTCGTGGCGAGCGTGTCCTGTATTTACGGATTGGGTTCGCCGGAAAGCTATCATGAAATGGTCTTATCTTTGCATAAGGGACAAAGTATCGATCGCGATGATATCCTTCGCAAGTTAATTACAATGCAGTACGAGCGCAATGACATCGCATTTGAACGCGGCCGGTTTCGGGTGCGTGGGGACGTTGTCGAAGTGTTTCCTGCGGGCTATAATAATCGGGCGGTGCGGATTGAACTTTTTGGCGATGAGGTGGAACGCATTGTTGAATACGATGTAATTACCGGGGAAATTTATGGGGAACGGACTCATTCCATGATTTTTCCGGCATCTCATTATGTGACGTCCAAGGAAGATCTCGATCTGGCGATGACGACGATTCAGGAAGAACTGGAAGAGCAGCTGCAATCGCTGCAGGCAAAGGGGAAAATGCTGGAAGCGCAGCGGCTGCAGCAGCGAACCAATTATGATTTGGAAATGATGCAGGAAATGGGGTATTGTTCCGGGATTGAAAATTACTCGCGTCATCTGACGCATCGGCAGTCGGGGGATGCTCCTTATACGCTGCTGGACTATTTCCCCGATGATTTTCTTATTGTTATGGACGAATCGCATGTGACAATGCCGCAGCTGCGCGCCATGTATGCGGGCGACCGTTCCCGCAAGGAGTCTTTGGTGGAGAACGGTTTCCGGCTGCCTTCGGCTTTTGATAACCGGCCTTTGAAATTTGAAGAGTTTGAGCAGCGCATCAATCAGATTATTTATATATCGGCGACGCCGGCTGCGTATGAATTAGGCAAAGCGCAGCAGGTCGTACAGCAGATTATCCGTCCAACCGGGCTGCTGGATCCAGGGATTGAGGTGCGGCCGCTGCAGGGACAGATTGATGATCTGATACATGAGATACGGCTTCGTACTGAACAAAACGAGCGAGTGCTGGTCACGACACTGACGAAAAAAATGGCAGAAAATCTTACGGATTACCTGAAGGAAACGGGCATCCGGGTGCGCTATCTGCATTCGGATATTGTGACGATGGAGCGCGCCGCTCTGATTCGCGATCTTCGTGCCGGCAAGTTTGACGTGCTGGTCGGCATCAACTTGCTGCGCGAAGGCTTGGATATGCCGGAGGTATCGCTGATTGCCATTTTGGACGCGGATAAGGAAGGATTCCTGCGGTCCGATACGTCGCTGATTCAGATCATTGGGCGGGCGGCCCGCAATGAACATGGTCATGTTATCATGTATGCGGACCGGATTACGGATTCCATGCAGCGCGCTATGGATGAGACACAGCGGCGGCGCGTGGTGCAGGAGCAATATAATGAAGAACATCATATTACGCCGAAAACGATCATCAAGCCGGTGATGAATCTTATTGAAACTACGCTGGTGGCTGAAAGCCCGGCAGCATATGACGCTGACAGCGATAAAAAACGCAAACTCAGTAAGAAAGAGAAGGAGTCTCTGCTGAAAACGCTTCTGCGACAGATGCAGGAGGCTTCGCGGGCATTGGAGTTTGAGCGGGCGGCAGAGCTTCGGGATATGATTTATGAACTGGAAAATACCCTGCCGGGCGGTAAAAGAAAGAAAAGCAGTATTGGCAAATAGAATAAAACGGATTATAATTTATAACAAATAAAAATTATTTATGAAAATGACGGGTGAAAAATGGAGAACTGTATTCGTATTAAAGGTGCCCGCGAGCACAATCTGAAGAATATCAATATTGAAATACCGCGGGACAAATTGGTGGTTATTACCGGTTTATCCGGTTCCGGCAAGTCATCGCTGGCATTTGACACCATTTATGCGGAAGGGCAGCGGCGCTATGTGGAGTCTTTATCATCTTATGCGCGGCAGTTTTTAGGTCAGATGGATAAACCGGATGTTGACTACATTGAAGGGCTTTCACCGGCAATATCGATTGACCAGAAAACAACCAGCCGGAATCCGCGATCTACCGTGGGAACAGTTACGGAGATTTATGATTATCTTCGGCTTTTGTTTGCCCGGGCCGGGCGGCCGCATTGTCCAAAATGCGGCAAGCCGATTACGCAGCAGACGATTGATCAGATGCTGGATCAGATTACCGGTCTGCCGGAAGGAACAAAACTGCTGTTGATGGCGCAGCTGGTTCGTGGGAAAAAGGGCGAGCACCGCAAGATTATCGATCAGGTTCGTCGGGAAGGCTATGTGCGTGTGCGCATTGACGGCGAAATCTACGATGTGAATGATGAAATTGCTTTGGAGAAAAATAAAAAGCATACGATCGAAATCGTGGTCGATCGCTTGGCGGTCCGCGATGGAATGCGGCAGCGGCTGGCTGATTCGCTGGAAACAGCGCTCAAATTGGGCAGCGGTGTAGTTTATGTGCAGATTCTTGACGGGGAACTTTTGATGTTCAGTCAGAATTTTGCTTGTGTGGACTGCGGCATCAGTTTGCCGGAAATTGCGCCGCGTATGTTTTCTTTCAATAATCCCTATGGGGCGTGTCCAGATTGCAGCGGGCTGGGCAGTCATATGGAATTTGATCTTGAACTGGTCTTGCCTAAGCCTGAGCTGACCTTTGCCGAAGGCGTGTTTGCGCCTTTATCAAAAAATCTGAATTCGTATGCCATGTGCCAAATAGACGCCGTGCTGCAGAAATATGGGTTCAATGTCGATACGCGTTGGTGCGATCTGGACCAACGGGTGCAGGGGATTCTGCTCTATGGTTCCGGCGAAGAAGAGTTCACTTATGGATATGAAAATATGTATGGGGAATACAAGGAGCATCATAGCAGTTTTGAAGGGGTTATGCCGCTATTGTCGCGTCGTTACAGGGAAAGTGAGTCGGATGAGATGCGCGAGTCCTATGAAAACTATATGACGATTACACCGTGCCCGACTTGTCATGGCGCGCGCCTGAAACCGGAGACGCTGGCTGTTAAAGTGGGCGGGAAGAATATTTATGAGGTTACGCAGCTGCCAATTCGCGAATGTGATGCTTTTTTCCGCGATTTACAGCTTACGAAACGCGAGCAAAAGATTGCGGCGCAGATTTTAAAAGAGCTGCACGCGCGCCTCGGCTTTTTGATCAATGTTGGGCTGGATTATCTGACGCTGTCGCGGGCGGCCGGAACGCTTTCCGGCGGCGAGGCGCAGCGCATTCGTCTGGCCACGCAGATCGGTTCGGGTTTGGTCGGCGTACTCTATATTTTGGATGAGCCGAGCATCGGGCTGCACCAGCGGGATAATGACCGGCTGCTGACGGCGCTCAAACGCTTGCGGGATCTGGGCAATACGCTTATTGTTGTAGAGCATGATGAGGATACGATGTATGCGGCGGATTATATCATCGATATAGGTCCGGGAGCCGGAGCTCACGGGGGGTATGTTGTTGCCCAGGGAACAGCGGAGGAAATCAAACGCATCCCCGCGTCGGTGACGGGCCAGTATCTGAGCCGGAAGAAATATATTCCGGTTCCGACAACGCGTCGTTCCGGCAACGGCTGTTTTTTGGAAGTTGTCGGGGCAGTGGAAAATAATCTTAAAAACATATCAGTTAAATTCCCTCTGGGGGTATTTACGGTGGTGACGGGCGTTTCGGGGTCAGGAAAAAGTACTCTGGTAAATGAGATTCTCTATAAAGGCCTGGCCTCGAGGCTTTATCATGCCAAAGGAAAACCGGGAAAGCATAAAAAAATTCTCGGGATGGAAAATATCGATAAGATCATCGATATTGATCAATCGCCGATTGGCCGTACGCCGCGTTCCAATCCGGCGACCTATACCGGCGTCTTTGACTCGATTCGGGATTTGTTCAGTCAAACGCCGGAGGCGAAGCTGCGCGGTTACAAGGCCGGACGCTTCAGCTTCAATGTTAAGGGCGGCCGCTGCGAGGCCTGCCATGGCGACGGCATCATTAAAATTGAGATGCATTTTTTACCGGATGTCTACGTGCCCTGCGAAGTTTGCAAGGGGGCGCGGTATAACCGCGAGACGCTCGAGGTAAAGTATAAAGGGAAAAGTATTTCCGATGTGCTCAATATGACCATGGATGAAGCCGTGGATTTTTTCCAGAATGTGCCGAAGATCGCGCGTAAGCTGCAGGTGATCAAGGATGTCGGTCTGGGCTATATCAAACTGGGGCAGCCGGCGACGACTTTATCCGGCGGCGAGGCGCAGCGTGTGAAGCTGGCTACCGAGCTGGCGCGCCGGTCTACCGGCAAAACATTGTATATTCTTGATGAACCGACGACGGGACTGCATACGGCTGATATTGCCAAGCTGCTGCTCATTCTGCAGCGCCTGGTCGACGGTGGGGATACCGTGGTTGTCATTGAACATAATCTGGATGTGATTAAAACTGCGGATTATATTATTGATCTGGGGCCGGAAGGCGGCGATCAGGGAGGCACACTGGTGGCTGCCGGAACGCCGGAACATATTGTTCGGGTGAAAAAGTCTTATACCGGGAAATATCTGAAACCGATGCTTGACGAACAGGCATGGCTGGCACAGGGTATGAACATTGCTGACGGATTGAAAGATGGCGGGGATGAAAGGTTATGACCGATGCCGTAGCGGAAAAATTACAACTTTTGCCGGATTCGCCGGGCGTTTATATCATGAAGGACGCCCAAGGGAAAATTATTTATGTCGGTAAGGCGATTGTATTAAAAAACCGGGTGCGGCAGTATTTTCAAAGTGGTAAAAATCACTCGCCCAAGGTCAGGGCCATGGTGGCGAAAATTGCGGATTTTGAAACTATTCTCACCGGCTCGGAAGTAGAAGCGCTGATCCTTGAATGCAATCTGATTAAGAAGCACCGCCCGCGTTATAATATCAGTCTGAAAGATGATAAAACATATCCTTATGTTAAGGTAACTTTAGCGGAGGATTATCCGCGGGTGCTGATTACCCGGCGCGTGCTGAGGGATGGCGCCCGCTATTTCGGTCCTTACACGAATGCCGGCGCTGTGCATGAAAGTCTGAAACTTTTGCGGCGCTTGTTCCCCCTGCGCACTTGCCGGCATATGAATGTTGACCGGCCCTGTCTGGAATATCATATCAAACGTTGTCTGGCTCCCTGTACCGGACAGGTGGATCGGGAAGAGTATGCTGCCATGGTTCGTGCCGTTTGCTTGTTTCTGGAAGGACGCACGGATACGGTTGAAAAGGAATTGGAACGACAGATGACGCAGGCTGCGTCGGATTTGCATTTTGAACTGGCCGCTCGCCTTCGGGATCAGCTTCGGGCGGTGCAGCGGGTGGCGGAGAAACAAAATATTGTTACCGGTTCTGGTGATCAGGATGCGGTCGGTATGGCGCGTTCCGAGTATGGGGTCTGCGTGCAGATTTTCTTTATCCGAGCCGGCAAAATGATTGGCCGGGAGCATTTCTTATTGGGCGGCAGTGAAGAGGAGTCCGATGAGGCGGTGCTGACAGCATTTCTCAAGCAGTATTACCATCGGGCGGCTTTTGTGCCGCGTGAAGTTTTACTTCCTTATTCTCTGACGGAACAAGCGGTTATTGAAGAATGGCTGACGGAGCGCAAGCAGGCGAAAGTGGTGCTGACTTGTCCGCAGCGTGGAACAAAACGCGATATCGTACAGATGGCGGAGAATAACGCCGTGAAATATCTGGCGGATGCGGCCGCGCGGCTGCAGGCAGAAGATGTCCGGACCAGCGGCGCCGTGGCTGAGCTGGGCCGGTATCTCGGCCTGGAAAATCCGCCGCAGCGCATGGAGTGCTTTGATATCTCGCATATTCAAGGGTCGGAAACCGTAGCCTCTATGGTTGTTTTTGAAGGCGGTCTGCCTAAAAAATCGGCATATCGGCGTTTTAAAATCAAAAGCACGGAAGGTAAGCCGGATGATTTTCTTTCTATGCGGGAAGTTACTACGCGTCGTTATGGCAAGGCAGTTGTCGAAAATATGCCGGATCTCATTATTATTGACGGTGGGAAGGGACAGCTGAGTTCGGCTTTGGCGATGATTCGCGGCGCCGGGCATGCAGCGGTGCCGGTCGTGGGTCTGGCCAAGCAGTTTGAGTATGTTTTTGTCGAAGGCTCGTCAGACCCGGTAATTTTACCGCGGCACAGTCAGGCTTTATATCTGCTGCAGCGCATTCGCGATGAAGCGCATCGTTTTGCCATAACCTATCATCGTAAGCTGCGGGGGAAAAGAAATTTGGTTTCGGTTTTGGATCACGTCGCGGGCATTGGTCCCGCCCGACGCAAAGCGCTTTGGGATCATTTCGGCGGTCTGGCGAAAATAAAGGCGGCTTCGGTAGACGAGCTAGCCGCCGTTGCGGGCATGAATCAGCCTTCGGCGCAGGCAGTATATAATTTTTTTGCGGCGAGGGAGCAGCTTTTACAAAAAACATAAAGAAAAATTCATAAAAGTATTGTATGGTTAGTACGTGCAAAAAAGCACAAGATAGAGTATAATCAATGTATGATAAGAAGTTGGTAATGTATGATATCTGGTTGATGCTGTATAAAGAGGGACACAATGAAAATTATTGATTTGCATACACATTCTACCGTATCAGATGGCAGCTGTACGCCGGCAGAAATTATCCGGCTGGCGGAGGCGGCCGGATTGAGTGTTGTGGCGCTTACGGATCATGATAATATTGCCGGTTGTGCCGAAGCGGCGGCTGCGGCCGGGAAAAGTAATATTGTGTTTTTGCCCGGGATGGAAATGACCGTGGATTATGATGGCTGGCGGCTGCATATTGTAGCGCTGGGCTTTGATCCGCAGCATCCGGCGTTTCGGGCGTTGTATAAAAAAATTCGTGAGAATAAAGAAAGCCGTATGCAGGAGATCATTACTGGGATTCGGGCTAAGGGCATTTCTATTTCCTGGGAATTGGTAAGACAATATTCGGTTGGCGCGATGGACTGGTATGCTATCATGCGTTATCTGGTATCGCTGCATATTTCGGCGCATGCGCAGCCCTTGTGGGATCGGTATATTAATCCGGTCGTGCGCGACCTCGGCCTGAGCCAGGAGATTACGGCGGCAGAAGGTTTGCATGCTATCCGGGCGGCTGGCGGGGTGACATCGCTGGCGCATTTTCATAAAAAAATCGGCTTGGCTGATTTTTCCCGTCGGGAACAGGAAACCGCGATTGCCGATCTGCATCAGCTGGGGATGGACGGCATGGAGCGCTGGTATCCGACCTATTCGACGGACGATGCTGCTTTTGCGGCTTTTATGATCGAGAAGTATCATTTGCTGGCTACGGGCGGCACTGATTTTCATGGTGCCAACCGGCCGGGCATAGATATCGGGACAGGAAAAGACGGCAATACCGCAATTCCTTACCGCTGCTATGAGGCTGTGCAGCAGTATTTGTTCCGAAGGAAAAAAGAGTTGTAATCAAATATCTTTATGGTAATATAGAAGTTGCAGCTATATGGCTGTGAGATTCAAAGAGGAGGCATTGGTATGAAGAAGTGGGTATGTAATGTCTGTGGTTGGATCTATGATGAGGAAGCTGGAGATCCGGATTATGATCTGGCTCCGGGCGTGGCATTCGCCGATTTGCCGGAAGATTTTGTTTGTCCGGTCTGCGGCGTAGGCAAGGATCAGTTTGAAGAAATGCAAGAGTAAGGGGAGAAGCCTGCCTTAGGGCAGGCTCCTTTACTGCAACAGAAACGATTGGACGATTCACGGAGCTTCGTCTTTCACGGGCGGGGCCCTGATATTAAAGGGGGTTATCTGTGATGAAGGTAACAGTTGTTGGCGCTGGAAATGTCGGTGCGACGGTCGCAAATGTCATTGCGATGAAAAATTTTGCCAGTGATGTTGTATTGCTTGATATTAAGGAGGGCGTATCCGAGGGCAAGTCTATGGATATGATGCAGGCGGCGCCCATGTTGGGGATTGACACCACCGTCACCGGCGTGACAAATGACTATGCCGCTACGGCAGGTTCCAAGGTTGTTGTCGTCACGTCGGGACTGCCCCGTAAACCGGGCATGTCCAGGGAAGATTTGATTGGGACAAATGCCAAGATTGTAAAAGGCGTTGTGGATCAGGCGTTACAGTATTCACCGAATGCAATTTTCATTATTATTTCCAATCCGATGGATACCATGACCTATCTTACCTTGAAGGATACGAAGCTGTCCCGCAACCGTGTGTTGGGACTGGGTGGTCTTTTGGACAGCAGCCGTTTCAAATACTATATTGCGGCAGCGCTGAAGGAAGCGGGAATGCCGGCTACGATTACTGACGTCGACGGTATGGTTGTCGGCGGTCACAATGATAAGACAATGGTTCCGCTGGTGAGCTATGCTGCCTATCGCGGGATTCCTATTACCAAACTTTTGTCGCCGGCGGCGATCGAGGATGCTGTCGCTAAAACGAAAAAAGGCGGAGCAACGCTCACCCAGCTGATTGGAACTTCCGCTTGGTATGCACCGGGCGCGGCGGTGGCTACTTTGGTCGGGGCGATTGTTACGGATGCCAAGAAAC
Source organism: Megamonas sp. UBA1799 (assembly GCA_002319815.1). GTDB lineage: Bacteria > Bacillota > Negativicutes > Selenomonadales > Selenomonadaceae > UBA1799. The sequence continues at coordinate 43,828 of DCFR01000034.1, read as the reverse complement.
TTATTCCTTGCTGCGTTTACTTAGACGGCGAATACGGCGAGCGTGATCTTTGCATCGGCGTGCCGGTCATTCTGGGGGCTAAAGGCGTTGAACGCATTGTCGATGTGAAACTGGAAGGCGAAGAGAAAGCTGCTTTTGCCACCAGTGTGGCGGCGGCGCGGGAGACAAACGCACTGCTTGCTACGGCGTTGCAATAAAGAAAAAATAGCAGAATGAATAGTGGATAGGACAGCTGTTATTGGAGGGATTATCTTTGATAATCTTTTCGATGACGGCTGTTTTATTTAATTTAAGTTTTTTTCCAAAAAGACGATATATAGTATATAAGTAATAGAAGATCAGGGATTAGAGTAATACTTCCAGGAGGGGTGCAAAATGTTGAAAAGAGTTGAAAGAGTAGCACCAACCAAGGCAGTGCAATATGATGTTGGCCGGCCATTTGAGCAGCGGCATGGGTTTTCCGACAGCGATGGCGCCGGAGTTTTTTCCGAAGTGCTGCGGCAGGCAATGAAAAAAAAGCAAAAAAAAGCAGCGGAGACGCCGGTTGCCGATCCGTATGTGCTCGATTTGAGCCGGGCTACCCAGTCTTTATTTTATCGGTATGGGACTTCGCTTGAGGCCTTGAGGAAAAAGATACATGAAGGATGACAAATATTATATGAAATTGGCGCTGGCTGAGGCGGAAATTGCGTTAACGCTGGGCGAGGTGCCGATTGGCGCCGTTCTCGTTGATGCTGAGGGCGGCGTCGTTGTTTGTGCCCATAATATGAGAGAAAACTGGCAGGATGCAACGGCGCATGCCGAGATCCTTGCAATCCGTGACGGCGGCAAACTTCTGGGGCGCTGGCGTCTTTCGGACTGCACCCTTTACGTGACGTTGGAACCTTGTCCTATGTGCGCCGGCGCTTTGGTCATGGCGCGCCTGCGGCGCGTAGTATACGGCGTGACGGATGCCAAGGCCGGCGGGGTGGAATCTATATTCAATATTCCTGGACACCGGTCTTTGAATCATCAGGTTGCGGTGACGGCTGGTATTATGGAAGATGAATGCGCGGCAATTTTAAAGCGTTTTTTTGTATTGCGGCGCTAAAGCAAATATTCTTTTTTGGTATAAGGCAGCGGAAACGACGTTCTTTGATTGACAAGATTCGTTATTTTTCTTACGATAATATTTAAGGAGATCATGAGAAAATAACGGCAGGTGATTCAACTTTATGAGTTGGAAGAAAAAATTAATTTTAGGAACGGTTATGTTTTTGGGCGTATTTACCGCCGCGATGCAAACGGTTTGGTTTAATTCCTGGCTGGATGATTTGAGCCGGGGGCCGGATACGCCGCCTTATCTAAGTTTGCATTATCGTTGGCGGCATTTGTATTTTGCGTTTGCGCCTCACCCGGAGCGGCCTATTGTATTTTTTGGCGACAGCATGACGGACCGGGGCGAATGGCATAAACTTTTTCCCCAGGTCAGTTTGGTCAACCGGGGAATTGGCGGCGATACTACCTTAGGTCTTTTGCAGCGGCTGGATCAGGTAATCGCGCTCAATCCACCCAAAATATTTCTCATGATCGGGACGAATGATCTTTGTTACAATCGTTCGGTGGCGGATACTTTGAAGAATTATGATCGTATTTTATCGGTATTGCAGGCGCAGCTGCCACACACAGAGATTTATGTGGAGAGCGTGCTGCCGTTTAATGACACAATTTTTCCTTCGCATTATTTGCGTACCAATGCGAATATCACGCGGCTGAATGGCGGTATTCAGCAATTGGCTGCGGCCCATCATTTACCTTATCTGGACATTGTGGGGGATTTTTCGGATAAGAACGGCCGGCTGCCTGCGGGTGAAACCGTGGATGGATTGCATTTAAATCAGCAAGGGTATAAAAAATGGCGCGATGATATAGAGTCTTACGTGCAGTAAAAAAATCGCCGCATGAAGAAATTTTTTTCTTCATGCGGCGATTTTATTTTGCCTGCAATAAGTTTGCTTTCAATTGGCGATACTTTTTTGTATAATAGGGACCGTTTTGCGCTTCACGGTGATCAAAACCGTAAGCGCGCCGGCTTACCGCCAGAATGGGCGGCGCCTGGATGCGCTTGGCCACGGCAATACCACAGAAAAGGTTCCACCAGTGTTCGAGATCAGCAATGAATTCAGCCGGCGTGGCAAAGTATTGTTGAATCAATCCGGGAGCACAGCCAATCTCTTGTTCGAGAGTTCCGGCAGCGTACCATTCCAGAATATCCTGCGGGGCAGCCTTTTGCCACCGTTCGACAAAGGAACGGAAAAGATAGTCATGATAGGGATAGCGGATGGGATCTCCTTTGCCTTCATCGACGTTTTGTGCGGCCGATAGTTCGGCGCTGGGGACAATGTCAATCGTAGCCTGTGGTATGACTTCGCGATGATAAACGCCGGCATTGAGATAGCGGGCCAGATCATAGATCTGGTATTTCCAGAGATCGGCCAGCGCGGCCAGAAAGCCGGCTTGGTCACCATAAAGTGTCGAGTAGCCGACGGTTGTTTCCGCTTTGTTGGCATTGCAGGTAAAACCGGCGGCAAAGGCAGCGGCAGCGCCGGCCAAAATGCGTGCTGAGCGGTCCCGGGCCTGTATGTTTTCGGTCATAAAGGAAGAAATAGTGAAATGCGATTCGCTGTGGCGGGTAAGGTCTTGTATGGGAGTGGTTTCTAACTGGCGGATGGTCAGGTCCACCGCTTCCTGAATCGGTGTCACCATATAGCGACAGCCCAGATTGACGGCCAGTTTTTGGGCCAGCCCCCGCGTGGTAGCTGAGTTAAAGACGCTGGGCATATTCACCAGCAGCACATTGTCCGGGCCAAGGATCTGCGTGTAAAGCGCGGCGGTTACGGCCGAATCAATACCGCCGGAAATCCCGATCACCACGCGCTGCATGTGGATGGAATCCAGAAAAAGGCGGATACCGTAGCATAGGGCACGATAAATAGGAGCGATTTCCGGTTCCTGTCCGGTTGCGAGCGGCGCTCTCTCCTCCAGTGTTTCCAAGTCGAAACAGGCCAGTTCTTCGGTATATGCGCCGCAAGCGAGGACAATGCGTCCCTGCCGGTCATATACTGTACTGGCGCCATCGAAGGTATAGACGGTTTTGCCATTATTTTGGAGGCCGATGTTGTTTACATATAACAGCGGCGTCTTTGCGGCAGCGGCCTGGCGGCTGAATACGCGGTTTCGTTTGTCATTTTTTCCTAAAGTATAAGGGGAAGCCGAGATATTGACCAGTAGATCCAGCGGTGCTTTTTTTGCCAGCAGTTCAATGGGGGCCAGCGTATAATCATCGCTCCAGCCGTCTTCACAAAGCAGGCAGCCGGCCTGATAGGTACGGCTGCGGACGGTAAACTGGACGGGGGAAATGAGTTCGGCTGCGGTTTGTCCGCGTTCTGCCGCCAATTTTTGCAGGCTGAAAAAATGACGGGTATCGTCGAATTCACGGTAATTAGGCAGCAGCGTTTTGATAGCGAAGGGATAGGGCATGTTTTGTGGTTGGAGCAGCTGACCGTTTTGTGCGGTGAAAAATGCATTGTATTTGCGCACCCGTCCATCATTGTTTTTTTTCTGCCAATCGACGGCGATATTGCCGAACATGACGATGATATTCTGTGCGGCGGCAATGATTTCTTCGCCCGCGGCGATGCAGTCTTCCAGAAAGGCGGTCTGTTCCCAGGTGTCGCCCAGCAGATAGCCGGGAATCGCCATTTCCGGAAAAATGATGAGATCAGCCTGCTGCTTTTTGGCTTTTTTTATCAACTGCAGCATCGTTTCTGTATTGTAGTCCGGATGACCGGCTTTTACATTCATTTGCGCAAGAGCAATTTTTAGCATGATAAGTCCTTCTTTCGCGGGGAGCGGTTCAAATATTGAAAAGCCTGTGTTATAATAAAAGCTACCCGCAGCAGCGGGGAACGAATAAATTGTATGGTGATAGAATGGGAAAAAAGAAAGTAAATGTCAAAACGAATGCGGCGCGCATTCTCGATGGACTTGGCATCGTTTATGAGCTCAGGGAGTATCCGGTGGATTTAAATGATCTGAGTGCCGTTCATGTAGCGGCAGCCGTCGGCATGCCGGTGAAAATGGTGTTTAAGACTTTGGTGGTCCGCGGAGATAAAACCGGCATCCTGATGGCTTGTATTCCGGGAGACGGCGAACTTGATCTCAAAGCCCTGGCAGCGGTATCTGGTAATAAGCGGGCGGAGCTGGTGCATCTGAAAGAAGTACTGGGACTCACGGGATATGTGCGCGGCGGCTGTTCACCTCTGGGCGCTAAAAAAGAGTATCCGGTTTATTTGGATGCCAGCGCCCGGCAATGGGAGCGGATTGCCATCAGCGCCGGCAGGCGCGGTGAACAGATCTTGTTGGCGCCGGCAGAACTTATACAGGCAGTTCATGCGGTGGCGGCTCCGATTATCCGCTGATTTTAGCGGTATCTTCATTTTACCATATCCGTCAGGGATATAAAAACATATTTAAGAATAAAGAGGCGATACGAGTGAAGTATATTAGCACACGGGGAAATCAGCAGCAAATGGATGCGGCCGGGGCAATTATTGCCGGTTTGGCCGATGACGGGGGATTGTTTGTTCCCGAGGAGATTCCTCAGGTGACGGCAGAGTTTATCGCCGGACTGGCGCCGCTGTCTTATAAAGACAGAGCCCGGCAGATTCTGCGTTTGTTTTTGACCGATTATACGGATACTGAGTTGGTCGGCTGCATCGACCGCGCGTATGGCGGGGATAAGTTTGACGCGCCACAGGTGGCGCCGCTCAGAAATCTCGATGATGTATCGGTCTTGGAACTCTGGCACGGGCCGACGAGCGCGTTTAAGGACATGGCCCTGCAGCTTTTGCCGCAGCTTATGTGTACGGCTTTGCAGAAAACCGGGGAACAAAAACAGCTGCTCATTCTGGTGGCGACCTCTGGGGACACCGGCAAGGCGGCTTTGGATGGTTTTCATGATGTGCCGCAAATCAAGATTCAGGTGTTTTATCCCGAGGGCGGTGTCAGCCAGATTCAGCATCTGCAGATGGCGACGCAGGTAGGCGGCAACGTTTCGGTTATGGCGGTGCAGGGGAATTTTGACGATGCCCAGAGCGGCGTCAAAAAGATTTTCGGTGATGAGGTCTTTAATGCGCACTTGGAAGCGGCCGGGACGAGGCTTTCCAGCGCTAACTCCATTAACTGGGGGCGCTTGGTGCCGCAGATTGTTTATTATTTCAGCGCTTATGCCGATTTGCTGCAGTGTGGAAAAATTCAAAACGGTGATCGGATCAATTTTACGGTTCCAACCGGCAATTTCGGCAACATTTTGGCCGGGTTTTATGCGCGCCGCATGGGGCTGCCGATCTTTAAGCTGATTTGTGCGTCCAATGCTAATAATGTTCTGACCGATTTTCTGCAGACCGGATATTATGATCGCAACCGCGCTTTTTATAAAACAATCACGCCTTCGATGGATATTTTGATTTCCAGCAATCTGGAGCGTCTGCTGTATCATTTGACCGGGGATACGGCCCAAATCAAAAATTGGATGCAGGCATTGGCCGACGAAGGCCGCTATGATGTCGGCGAGGGTATGCTGCAGCGTCTGCAGAATTTTTTCTGGGCAGACTGGGCGGATGATGCCCGTACGGCAGCAACGATCAAGGAAGTTTATGCTGCCGATGGTTATGTTCCTGATACTCATACGGCGGTAGCCTGGGCGGTGGCGCGTGCTTATCAGCGCCGGACAGAGGATCGGCGTCCGATGGTGATCGTTTCGACAGCTAGTCCCTATAAATTTAATGACAGTGTGCTGCAGTCGTTGGGAATTGAGACGGCAGGGCAGGATCCCTTTGCTTTACTTGATCGGCTGGCGGCGATCAACCGTGATTCGATACCGAAAGGCTTGGCCGATCTGCGGCAGGCGGTTGTGCTGCATAAAGGCGTATGCACGCAGGACGATATGAAAGCGGCGGTGCTTGCTTTCAGTCAAAAGTAAGTGATGATTCATTAACAATAAGAATATAATTAAAATAATACAGCAAAACAATCATTTGTTTTGCTGTATTATTTTCTTTCGCAATTTATTCTCAATCTTGAGAATAAATTCTTTTATTTTAAAACATAGCAGGATTTTTTCGTTTTATGTAGAATCTTATCTGAGTAAGGGCAATGAAACGCCTGAGGCCCTAAAAAATGTAGTGAGAGAGGTCGAGAGCTATGGAAAAGATCAATTTGGAAAAGTACGGGATTGCGGGCAGCACGGAGGTTTTGCATAATCCTTCTTATGAAGTGCTGTATGAAGAAGAAACCAAGGCTGGTCTGACAGGGTATGAAAAAGGGCAGCAGACGGAGCTTGATGCGATAAATGTGATGACAGGTATCTATACGGGTCGTTCACCAAAGGATAAATTCATTGTTGTGGATGAAAATTCCAAGGATACGGTCTGGTGGACTTCGGCAGAATACAAAAATGATAATCATCAGGCAAGCCCGGAAGCCTGGGCCGCAGTAAAGAAAATTGCGCAAAAGGAACTTTCTCATAAAAAGCTGTATGTTGTCGACGCCTTCTGCGGCGCTAATGCGGATACGCGGATGGCGGTGCGTTTTATCGTTGAAGTGGCCTGGCAGGCGCATTTTGTAAAGAATATGTTCATTCAGCCGACGGCGGAGGAACTGGCGGCCTTTGAACCGGATTTTGTCGTTTATAATGCGTCCAAGGCAAAGGTATCGAATTATAAGGAACTGGGCTTGAATTCGGAAACGGCCGTGGTTTTTAATATTACCAGCCGGGAGCAGGTTATTATCAATACATGGTATGGCGGAGAAATGAAAAAGGGTATGTTCTCGATGATGAACTATTATCTGCCGCTGAAGGGAATTGCCGCCATGCACTGCTCGGCGAATACGGACTTGAATGGAGAGAACACAGCGATTTTCTTCGGCCTTTCCGGCACGGGAAAAACGACGTTGTCGACGGATCCAAAACGCTTGTTGGTTGGCGATGACGAGCATGGCTGGGATGATCGGGGCGTTTTCAATTTTGAAGGCGGCTGCTATGCCAAGGTCATTGATCTTGACAAGGAATCCGAACCGGATATTTACCATGCCATCAAACGCAATGCTTTGCTGGAGAATGTTACGGTCGATGAAAAGGGGAAAATTGATTTTTCCGATAAGAGCGTGACGGAAAATACTCGTGTTTCTTATCCGATTGATCATATTAAGAATATTGTTCGTCCGATTTCTTCCGCACCTCCCGCCAAGAGCGTTATTTTCTTGTCGGCAGATGCGTTCGGGGTTTTGCCGCCGGTTTCCGTTTTGACGCCAGAACAGACAAAGTATTACTTCTTGTCGGGTTTTACGGCAAAACTGGCTGGTACGGAACTGGGAATTACCGAACCGACACCGACGTTTTCCGCTTGCTTCGGCCAGGCGTTTCTGGAGCTGCACCCGACTAAATATGCCGATGAACTGGTCCGCAAGATGCAGATGAGCGGTGCTAAGGCGTATTTGGTGAATACGGGCTGGAATGGCTCGGGAAAACGTATTTCAATTCGCGATACCCGCGGTATTATTGATGTGATTCTCAACGGAGCGATTCTCACTGCGCCTACGAAAACCATACCGTTCTTTGATTTTGCGATTCCTACGGTTTTGCCGGGCGTAAATCCGAAAATTTTGGATCCGCGCGATACGTATGAAGCTGCATCACAGTGGGACGCAAAAGCCAGGGATCTGGCAGCTCGTTTCATAAAGAATTTTGCTAAATATCAGGGCAATGAAGCCGGTGATGCTTTGGTTGCTGCTGGTCCGCATCTCGAATAAAAAACAGTAAGGAGCGTTTCTCTGGGGAGGAACGCTCCTTTTTGCTGCGTGATTTTCTTGAAGCAAAGGGACGTCTCTGTTACAATAGAATAAAATAGAAATACATCAAAGGGAAGTGTCAATATGGAGCTGGGCGACAGCCTGCAATATTGTAAAGGCGTAGGCCCTAAAAAAAGCACTGCATTGGCGCGATTGGGACTTACCACCGTGTATGACCTGCTGACGTATTATCCGCGTGCCTATGAGGATCAGAGCACACTGACGCCAATTGCTGAATTGCAGGCCGGAGAGCCGGCTACAATCGCCGGGGTCATTGTCAGTGTTGCGGAAAAATCTTCAGCGCGCGGGATGACAATTCTGACGGCGATGCTGCAGGATGGCAGCGGATTTTTGTCTGTTACCTGGTTTAATCAAGCGTTTTTAAAGCAGAAATTGCAGCCGGGACGCAAGGTGTTTGTAACGGGGAAACCCAGCTATGCTTATGGCGGGCGCGGGGCCTTATGTATGGCGCAGCTGACTTCATTTGAAATTTTGGACCGGGAGACGGATGCCAGCGATTACTGTGGTATTTTGCCGGTGTATGCATCTACAGCTATGCTGAATCAAAAATTTTTCCGCAATTTGCTGCGGCAGATTCTGGCGGATGGGCCGTCGATCGCCGAAGTCCTTCCGTCGGCAGTTCGCGAACGCTATCAGTTGATGGACCGTTTCGCTGCTTTTCAGATGATCCATTTTCCTGCGGATGTTTCCCGGCTGCAGGCCGCCCGCCGGCGGCTGGCATTTGAAGAATTGTATCTTATTCAGTGCGGCCTGATGCTGTTAAAGAAAAAAAACCAGGAGCAGGAACAGGGGATTCGTCATTTACTGAACAGCCAGCTGGTGCAGACGGTGTATGAAGCCCTGCCTTTTCGGCTGACGCACGATCAGGAACGCACCTGGCAGGAAATTCAGACCGATATGGAAAAAGAGCTTCCTATGCGGCGGCTGGTACAAGGCGATGTCGGTTCAGGCAAAACAGTGCTGGCCTTGTTGGCGCTGGTGAAAACAGTGGAAAACGGGTATCAGGGCGCGCTGATGGCTCCTACGGAGATATTGGCCCGGCAGCATTATGAGAATTTTACGGCGCAGTTGTCGAGTACGCAAATACGCGTGGGTTTCTTGTCCGGCCATCTGACAAAAAAGCAACATGAAAATATTTTACAAAAAATTGCGCGGCAGGAAGTTGACATTGTCATCGGCACGCATGCGCTGATTCAGGAGTCCGTCGGATTTGCGGCGTTGGGGCTGGTTGTGACGGATGAGCAGCATCGTTTTGGTATTGCACAGCGGGCGGAACTGGAGAAAAAGGGGGGGCGCGCGCCGGATGTTCTGGTGATGACGGCGACGCCGATTCCCCGGACCATGACGCTTACGGTTTATGGGGATCTCGATGTTTCCCGGATTGAGGAATTGCCGCCGGGCCGCCGTCCTATCCGCACCTTTGTGCGAACGACAGCCCGCCGCCGTTTGATTTATGAGTTTGTCAAAAAGGAATTGCTGGCGGGGCGTCAGGCGTATGTTGTTTGTCCCCTGATTGAAGCCAGCGAGGAAATGCCGCTGCCTTCGGCGGAAGAAATTTATACGGAGCTTTCCGAGGGGGTCTTTCACGGCATTCCGTGCGGATTGGTGCATGGTCGTCTGAAAACACGGGAAAAAGAGCGGACAATGCAGCAATTTCATGAAGGGAAAATAAAGCTGCTGGTAGCCACTACCGTAATTGAAGTCGGCGTTGACGTTCCCAATGCCAGCATCATGGTCGTGGAAAATGCCGAACGTTTTGGTCTGGCGCAGCTACATCAGCTGCGGGGTCGTATCGGCCGCGGGCCTTATGCTTCTTATTGTATTCTGGTTACCAGCGGGCGAACGCCGGCCGCCCGGCAGCGGTTGGCGATTCTTGAACATACGGCCAGTGGTTTTTTGTTGGCGGAAGAGGACTTGAAACTTCGCGGTCCGGGGCAATTTTTTGGCTTGATGCAGCATGGGCTGGGCGATCTCAAAATTGCCAATGTCCTTACGGATACCGATATTCTGCTGCAGGCGCGCCGGGCCGCGATGGAAACCATGGAAAGCGCGGCCGATCTTCATTATGTACGTGAAGTGTTGTCGCTGCAATATAAACAACATTTTTTGCATATTACGGATACTTAATCCGTTTTGTGCGGCCGATTTTCAGTAAGAAACTTTATGCTGGGGTTTGGCGGGGAAAGGGGGAATGGAGATGCAGTTAAAATCAGAGGAAACTGTAAAAGCCATAGCCGGCGTATTGCTGACTGTGCTGTTTGGTATGATTTATGCTCTGCATCCGGAATTCTTTGCCCGTTTATGGTATGTTATGACTTGCGGCGATATGCAGGAAACTATTGACTATATCCGTTCTTTTGGGATGTGGGCGATGTTTTTCAGCTTCTGGATGGATGTGTTGGTGAATGCGCTGGGGTTTCTGCCGTCTATCTTTATTTCGACGGCAAACGGCATTTTGTTCGGGGTGATTCCCGGCATTCTGCTATCCTGGCTGGCAGAAACAACCGGCGTAGTTATTAGCTTTTTGCTGATGCGCACAGTTCTGCGTTCAACCGCAGAAAAACTGATTCATAAAAGTTCGTATTTACAGCAAGTCGATGATTTCAGCGGTACCAATGGGTTTAAGCTTATGCTGCTGGCCCGGACGATTCCGTATTTTCCTTCGGGTATTATTACGGCGCTCGGCGCGGTGAGCCGGATTCGTGCCAGGGATTACGTCTTATCAAATTTGATCGGCAAGTTTCCTTCCACGGCGCTTGAGGTGCTGATCGGCCATGACGCAGTGCTTTTTGAGCAGCACATGGGTCGTCTGACGATGATCGTCATAACGGCAACTTTGCTTTATGGCGGATTATGGTATTATCAGCGGCGGAAAAATAAAATGGTAACCATTGATAAAGAGTTGATAAAAAAATAATTTGTGCTTTTTAGAGAGTACATATTGATTTTTATGACGCACATGATATACAATAAATATACTTTTTGGAGACGACGGAGGGATATATTTTGGTCAAAGTAATGGTGAATGGCGCCTGTGGTCGTATGGGGCAGGCAGTAGTGAAGGCAGTTTTGGAGGATGCGGAGCTCAGTTTGACCGCAGCAAGTGATATGAAGGGCGGTATGGACGCGGGAACTCTCGTAGGGATGCCTCCCTGCGGCGTTTTGGTTTCGGTCGGTTTGGATGCAGCGATTGATGCCGGCAAACCGGATGTAATGGTAGATTTTACGCGCCCGGATGTAGTTTTTGAAAATGCCTGCAAGGCTTTGCGCCGGGGTGTTTCGCCGGTCATAGGGACGACGGGTCTATCAGAGGACGAGAAAGCCAGCTTGGCCCGGTTGGCGGAAGAAACGCATACGCCGGTCTTTATTGCTCCCAATTTTGCCATTGGCGCGGTGCTTATGATGCTGATGGCCCGGCAGGCTGCCAAGTATATGCCCAATGTTGAGATTATTGAACTTCATCATGATCAGAAACTGGATGCGCCATCCGGGACGGCTCTGCAAACTGCCGCTATGATTCGTGAAGTTCGTCAGAGCATGAAGCAGGGGCATCCTGAGGAAAAGGAAAAAATTCCGGGAGCTCGTGGAGCAGAGGTAGACGGCATGCATATTCATAGTGTCCGCCTGCCGGGCTATGTAGCACATCAGGAAGTTATTTTCGGCGGATTAGGTCAGACATTGACGATCCGGCATGATTCTATCAATCGCGAATCATTTATGCCGGGCGTAGTGCTGGCTTGTAAGAAAGTCCGGTCGTTTCAGGGACTGGTTGTTGGTCTGGATCAGCTTTTATAAAAAAACAGGCAGCAGAAGGGATGAAAAACATGAAGAAATATAATGTGGCAATTCTGGGAGCGACGGGAGCGGTCGGACAGGAGTTTCTGAATCTTATTGAAGAACGTAATTTTCCGTTTGCCAATCTGAAGTTGTTGGCTTCAAAACGTTCGGCCGGCAAAGTGATTTCGCTGGCAGGTAAGGATTATGTGGTTGAAGAGGCAACCGAGGATTCTTTTAAAGATGTCCAGATTGCTCTTTTTGCGGGCGGTTCCGCCAGCAAGACGTTTGCGCCGGCGGCGGTTAGGGCCGGCGCTGTTGTCATTGACAACTCGAGTACTTTCCGCATGGACCCGGAAGTGCCGCTGGTGGTTCCGGAAGTAAATCCGGAAGCGATTGCGCAGCACAAGGGCATTATTGCCAATCCTAATTGTTCGACGATTATCATGGTTATGGCCCTGAAGCCGCTTTACAATGTTGCTCCGATCAAGCGTATTGTCGTTTCTACTTATCAGGCAGTTTCCGGCGGCGGCAAAGAGGCGATGGCAGAGCTGGAGCAGCAGGTACAGGATATTGTGGCCGGTCGGCCGGTTACGGCGAATATTTTGCCGGGAGCGGCTCTGGCTAAGCATTATCAGATTGCATTTAACCTGATTCCGCAGATTGATGTTTTTAAGGATAATCTTTATACCAAAGAAGAAATGAAAATGATTGATGAGACACGGAAAATTTTGGCGGCGCCGGAACTGCGCATTACCGCTACCACCGTGCGGGTGCCGGTATATCGGAGTCATGCGGAATCGGTCAATGTCGAGTTTGCTTCCGGGATCAGTGTCAGCCGGGCTAAAGAAGCGTTGGCGGCTTTTCCGGGGGTCATCGTCAGAGATAATCCGGCGGAGATGGAGTATCCGATGCCGCTCTTCACGTCGGGGAAAAATGATGTTGAAGTCGGACGTATTCGTCAGGATGATTCGGTAGAGCATGGACTGAATTTCTGGGTATGCGGCGATCAGATCCGCAAGGGCGCAGCCCTGAATGCGCTGCAGATTGCCGAATATATGATTCAGCATGCGATGCTTTGAGTGCTGAGAGGTTGCCGCCGGGGTTATAGCCGGCGGTTTCTCTTTTTACCGTGGGACACATGGCCAACATTTCATAAGTATGGTATGATAAGCATAGCAGATAATCTTTTAAAGGTGCTTTTGAGGGGGTATTTGATATGGTCAACGATGAGACGATGATGTTTCGGTTCGGTGCCGAGGAAAATAAAGCGGAAGATATCATCCGCAAGGTTTGTGCCGCCATGGAAGAAAAGGGTTATAATCCGATTAATCAGCTGGTAGGCTACTTGCTTTCTGGTGATCCGGCTTATGTTACAAGTCATAATGATGCCCGTAACATGATCCGCAAGCTGGAGCGGGACGAGCTTCTGGAGGAATTGGTGCGCTCGTATCTCGACAAGGATAAAACAAAATAAGGAGTTACTATGCGATTTTTAGGACTGGATGTGGGAGACCGCACCATCGGTATTGCGGCTAGTGATGGATTGCTGCTGACGGCGCAGGGCGTGGAGACAATACGGCGCAAGTCGCTGGAACATGATCTGGCGCGGCTGGGCGAACTGATGCGGCAATATGAAACGGAGCAGCTGATCGTCGGGCTGCCGAAAAATATGGATGGCACCCAGGGGCCGCGGTGCGATATAGTCCGGGCCTTTGCCGGTGAGGTGCAGAGCGTGTTTCCATCGGTTGAAATTACTTTTTGGGATGAACGGCTTTCTACCGTAGCCGCTGCCAAATCGCTGATTGCGGCGGATGTGAGCCGGGCAAAACGTAAAAAAGTCATCGATAAGATGGCGGCGGTTTTTATTTTACAGGGATATCTTGATAGCTGCGGTTGACAATTGAGGCCGGTTTGCGATACAATTCAAACAGTGTTGTGATAATTTAAGAGGAAGAGGTGATCGTTTTGTCAGATAAGGAAAAAGACACGATGGAAGACAATGATGAAATTATTGTTGTCATGACGGATGAGGATGGCAATGAGTTTTACTATCGTGAGGAAATGATTTTACCAGTAGGCGAAGATAAATATGCTCTGCTGGTACCGACCCATGCCGATGATGAGGATGCGCATGAGCATGAGGACGGCTGCGGCTGCGGTTGTGGCTGCGAAGATGATGAAGATGCTGCTTTTTTTGCCAAGATCGTCCTGGATGAAAAGGGTGAAGAGGAGTACATTGAACCATCGGATGAAGAGTTTGAGGCTGTCTGCAAGGCGTATGATAAGCTGATGGAAGACGAAGACTCTGAGGATGAGGAATAAGCTTTGCTTTTAGGGGCTGCCGCTTGCTGCGGCGGCTCTTTTTCATGCGGCTTTCCTTTGCTTTGAAAAGGTTCGGCAGCTTTTCTGATTTGGTCTGTTTTGTGCAGACGGAGGGGAAGTATTTCCTTGAATATCCGGCGTACTTTATCGTATAATGAAAAGCAGTTGAGATGATGAGGAGATGTTTTTTTTGCCGGATTGGGTATCAAAACAGCTGGCGCGCTTGTCGGACTGGTTTTCCCAGGTGCGGTTGGGCGAGTGGCTGACAGGCCTGACAAAAAGACAAACAGCCGTTCTGGCAGCTGCCGTTTTACTGCTGGCAGGCATGCTTTCTTATGCGCTGCATGGGCCGTCGGCGCTGCCCGACGGACAGCCGGCAGCGGAACGGTATGTGCGGATTGCGCCGGGGATGACGGCGGGAATGATCGGCGATTTATTAGCGCAGCAGGGGATTATTTCCAGCAAGTTTAATTTCTGGCTGGCGGCAAAATTAAATGGCACGGAAGGGAAATTTCAGACCGGTACATATAAATTGCATGCGAATATGGCGGCGCGCGATGTGCTGCGCATTCTGATTTCCGGCCGGATTTCTGCAGTGCGTTTTACGATACCGGAAGGTTATAATGTACACGAGATTGCGGCGCGGCTGGATCAGGAAGGGATTGTTTCCCAGGCGGAGCTTGAAAAGGCGGCAAAAAAATTTGCGCCCTATTCTTATATGACGGGGTCACCGCAGGAAATGTATCGGGCGGAGGGCTTTTTGTTTCCGGATACGTACGAAGCGCCTCCCGGCGCTTCGGCAGAAGATATTCTGGATTTGATGACGAAAAATTTCGATCAGCAGCTGACGCCGGAGATGCGGGAGTTAGCTGATGAGCGCGGGCTTACGGTTTATGAGCTGGTGATTTTGGCTTCTTTGGTAGAAAAAGAAGCTCGCTTTGATGAGGATCGGCCGGTGATAGCCCAGGTGTTTCTGAAGCGGTTGGCGATTGGGATGCCTCTGCAGTCGGATACGACGATTCAGTATTTGCTGGATACGCCGAAGGAGGACGTTACGATCAAAGATACAAAAATGGATTCACCCTATAATACGTACCAGCATTATGGGCTGCCGCCGGGGCCTATTGCCAACCCTGGAATGGCGGCGATTCAGGCGGTGCTGCACCCGGCGGACACGGATTATTTATATTTTGTTGCCGATCGGAGCGGACATAACCATTACTCAAAATCTTATGATGAACATTTAGCCGAGGTGGATCGCGTACGATGATGGATGTTTTATTGCAGAAAATGGAAGTATATGCCCGGCAGCATCAGGTGCCGATCATCAATGCCGGAGGGCGGGAAGTTTTTCGTCAGGTGCTGCGCCAGAAAAGACCGCATCGGATTTTGGAAATCGGTACGGCGATTGGCTACTCGGCGCTGTTGGCAGTTTCAGAAGGAGCGGCGGACGCGGAGGTAATCACGTTGGAACTGGACGCGGAACGGGCGGCCTTGGCAGCGGCGTATATCGACCGTTCTCCTTATGCCGGACGTATTCATCTCCGGTTGGGCGATGCGGGGGTACTGCTTCCGCAGCTTCCGACCGGTTTTGATTTTGTGTTTATGGATGCCGCTAAGGGACAATATCCGGATTATTGGCGCAAAATCCAGCCGCTGTTGTCGCCGGAGGCCATTGTGGCGGCGGATAATGTTTTATTTCGTGGTTATGTGCGCGGTGCAGATAAGCCGCCGCGGCGCTACAAGACGATTGTGAAAAGGCTGCGGGAGTATTTGGCGCTGGTACAGGCGGCGCCGGGCTTTGTAACCGATATTTATGAAAATGGCGATGGTCTCGCCGTATCACGGAGGATACATGTGTAAAAATAAACCTGAACTGCTGGCTCCGGCGGGCAATATGGAAAAATTAAAAATCGCTTTGTTGTATGGAGCCGATGCGGTTTATCTCGGCGGCCAGACTTTCGGGCTGCGGGCCTTTGGCGGCAATTTCAGTCGGGAGGAACTGCGGGAAGCCATGGTGTTTACGCATCAGTTGGGGAAAAAAGCGTATGTAACAGTCAATATTTTTCCGCATAACGATGATTTAGTCGCTTTGCCGGATTATTTGCGTTATCTGAACGAAATTCATACCGATGCGATTCTGGTCGCTGATCTGGGCGTGTTTTCTTTAGCCCGCAAGATCGTTCCAGATTTGCCGATTCACATCAGCACACAGGCCAATAGCACCAATTGGGCAACTGTGGCCGCTTGGGAAAATCTGGGCGCGGAACGGGTGGTTTTGGCCCGGGAGATGTCCTTGCAGGAAATTCGTGAAATCCGGGCCCATTGTCCGGTTGAGCTGGAAATGTTTGTGCATGGCGCTATGTGTATCTCTTATTCCGGGCGTTGTCTGATGAGTAATTATTTTACCGGCCGGGATGCGAACCGGGGAAGCTGCGCGCAGGCCTGCCGCTGGAAATACAGCCTGATGGAAGAGACGCGGCCGGGACAATATTTCCCGGTGGAAGAGGATGCGCGGGGCACTTATATTTTCAACTCGAAAGATATGTGCCTTTTGCCGCATATCGCTGATGTAATTTCGAGTGGCGTTAACAGCCTGAAAATTGAAGGGCGGATGAAGAGCGTTCATTATGCCGCCAGCGTGACCAAGGCGTATCGTCAGGCTATTGACGGTTATTGCGCAGATCCGGAACATTTTCAGGTGCAGCCGGAATGGCTGGCGGAACTGGATAAAGTATCGCATCGCGCTTATACGACGGGTTTTTATTATCAGCAGCCGTCGGCAGAAGATCAGATTTACGGCAGCTCTTCTTATATGCAGACATCGGATTTTGTCGGGCTGGTGCAGTCCTATGATGCAGCGACGGGGTGGGCTGTGGTCGAGCAGCGCAATCACATGAAATGTGGCCAGGAGATAGAGTTGCTGCAGCCGAACGGTCCGCTTTACCGGCAAAAGCTTTTGGATATGACCGATGCCGATGGCAATCCGATTGACGCGGCGCCGCATCCGCAGCAGATTGTCAGAATTCGTATGCAGCAGCCGGTTGAACCATATTCTATTTTGCGCCGTGATGTATGAGGATGCGAAAGGAAGGATTCTTTTGTCAATGCTACGATATGCCGGACAGGTTTCCGGCCGGGTGCAGGGCGTAGGCTTTCGTTATTTTGTCCAGCAGCGGGCACAAAGGCTTGGGATTACCGGCTGGGTGCAGAATCAGCCGGATGGGACCGTGAAAATGGAAATTCAGGGGCCGCCGAATAAACTGGCTGTTCTGCAGACGGCATTGCGGGCTGGCCGCGCTTTGATTCGGGTGGAAACGCTGGAGCTGACAGAGCAGCTGCCGCTTGCCGGAGAACGGGGATTTTCTATACGGAAGTAGGTCTGGGAGGGGGATTTTTGATGAAGAAAGTGTTGGTTTTACATGGACCAAATTTAAATTTATTAGGGACCAGAGAGCCGGAAATTTATGGGCGAACGACTTTAGCGGACATCAATCAGCGTCTGGCCGAGCGGGCTCAAAAGGCCGGTATTGCGATCGATTTTCTGCAGTCCAATCATGAAGGGGTACTGGTGGATGCCATTCAGCAGGCAGCCGGCAACGGCTGCAATTTTATTATTTTAAATGCGGCGGCCTTTACCCATTACAGCATTGCCATTCGGGATGCGATTGCCGCTGTCACCGTTCCGGTGATCGAGGTGCATCTTTCCAATATTTATCAGCGGGAGGAATTTCGTCATCATTCGGTGATTTCACCGGTGGTACAGGGACAGATCTGCGGTTTTGGCATGGATAGTTATATGGCTGCGCTGGGAATCGTTATTCGCCGTTTTGAGGAGGCGGCAAAATGATTCCAGAACGTTTGGCGCATTTGCGCGCTTTTTTAGCAGAACGGGATGTAGACGTCGTTGTCATCAATAAAGAAGTGAATCTGCATTATTTCAGCGGATTCCGCGGGGATGACACTTTGCTGTTGGTAGCTAAGGACCGGGCAATCCTGATTACGGATTTTCGGTATATGGAACAGGCGGCAGCACAGGCCCCTTTATTTGAGATTGTCGAGCAGCAGCAGGGCTTGCTGAAAAAAACAGCCGAGTGCATTCAAAAGGCAGGCTGGAAAAAGATTGCTTTTGAAGGCAATGCTTTGCTCTATGATGATTATTCTAAACTGTCTGCTCTTTTAACCGGCAGCTCCTTTCAAACGGCGCTGAATCTCAGTCCATTGCGGGTCATAAAGGAAGACGAAGAACTGGCGTGTATTCAAAAAGCCGTGGCGATCAGTGACGCGGCTTTTGAAGATATTGTAAAGTTTATCCGGCCGGGAAAGTCGGAGAATGAAGTGGCAGCACGGTTGGAAACCGTTATGCGCTCTTTGGGTTCCGAGCGGCCGGCTTTTACTACCATTGTGGCTTCCGGGGTGCGAGGCAGTCTGCCGCATGGAATTGCGACGGAAAAGTTGATTGTTGACGGAGAATTTGTTACAATGGACTATGGTGCTGTTTACAAAGGGTATCATTCGGATATCACGCGTACGGTTTGCGTCGGGCACGCTGATGCATCGCATCGGGCGCTTTATGATACGGTACTGCAGGCACAACTGTTGGGCGTAAAGCTGGTACAGCCAGGTGTTTCGGGAAAATCCATGGATAAGGCGGTTCGGGATCAGCTGTCAGCAGCCGGTTATGAAAAGAATTTTGGGCATGGACTGGGGCACAGTCTGGGACTGGAAATTCATGAAGAACCGCGGTTGTCGCCATCCAGCACCTGTGAGTCGCTGGCGCCGGGTATGCTGATCACGGTTGAACCGGGAGTATATCTGCCAGGGTGGGGCGGTTTGCGTATTGAGGATACTGTTTTGATTACTGCAGCGGGCGGCGTGCCGCTGACGCGCAGCAGTAAACAGTTTATAGAAATTTTATAAAGTATAAGGAGCGAAATTTCATGATTTCAAGCACAGATTTCCGGACAGGACTTACCATTGAGATTGACAATGGGGTATGGCAGATTGTTGATTTCCAGCATGTCAAACCAGGTAAGGGTGCCGCTTTTGTCCGCACCAAGATTAAGAATGTAGAGACCGGGGCCGTCATTGAGCGCACATTTAACCCAAATGAGAAAATGCCGGCAGCACATCTGGAGACGCGTAATATGCAGTATTTATATGAATCCGATGGCATGTATACGTTTATGGATCTGGAATCGTATGAGCAGATGGAACTTAATAAAGAACAGCTGGGCGATGCCCTGCATTATCTGAAGGAAGAGATGGAAGTCTGCCTGCAGACGTTTAAGGGGCGGATCATTGGTATTAATCTGCCGAATGCAGTCACGCTGAAGGTCATTGAATGCGAACCAAGCGTAAAAGGCAATACGGCTACGGGTGCTACGAAAATGGCCAAAGTAGAAACGGGCTATGAAGTTCGGGTGCCGCTTTTCGTTAATGAAAGCGATGTCCTTCGTATTGATACCCGTACGGGCAATTATATTGAACGTGCATAATCTGTGAGTAAACTGGAAGGATGCCGCTCGGGCGGCGTCCTTTTTCTTTTTTTCGGCAAAAAATTTTCTTTTGGAAGGATTTGTTCTTTATGCGCCGAATTCATATTTATACAAAGATGATTGTATGTTTCCAGATAGTTTGCTATAATTAGCTTATCTATCAGGTATGTGAGTATAAGCCGGTAAAATATATAAATATGAGGGAGGTTTTTATATGGAAAAGGAAACAAAGGTTTTGGACAAGAAGAGCGGTACGCTGGGTGCAATTCGTATTGCTGACGAAGTGGTCAGCATCATTGCCGGTCTGGCGGCAACGGAGATTGACGGTATCGCCGGCATGAGCGGTGGATTGGTCGGCGGCATTGCCGAAATGCTGGGCAAGAAAAATTTTGCCAAGGGCGTCAAGGTTGAAGTGGGCGAAAAAGAAGCGGCCGTCGATTTATATATTATTGTCAAGTACGGCGTGCGCATCCCGGATATTGCGCTGGCCGTGCAGGAAAATGTCAAACAGGCGATTGAGACGATGACGGGATTATCCGTTGTCGAAGTCAATATTCATGTCCAGGGAGTCGGCTTCCCGGATGAAGAGGGCAAGGAAGAAGAGGTTCGGGTCCGCTGAGCCGGAAAGAGGCGCGTTTATGGGGTACATCAATCGTTTTTTGCTGTTCCTTTATGCATTGGCGATTGCTGTTCTGTCACTAGGAGCAGTGAGCCTTTGTCTGCAGTTGGTGCCGGAATATGTGATTGTAAATGAGCTGCGATTTATTTTATCCCGCTGGGAAACAATAGCCGTAGCAGTCGTAGTATTCTTATGGAGTATTCACTTGCTGGGCTGCAGTATCAGCAGTAGTTCGCACGTTCATCAGGACAAAGAAGTAATTCTGGTGCAGGGGAGTTCCGGCGAGGTCAGAGTTGCGGTTGAAGCTGTTAAAAATATGGCGGAGAAAACAGCCCGCATGATTTCCGGCGTTCGCGAAGCCAAGGTGGAGGTTACGTCTGAAAAACAGGCGGATGGTTCCGGCCGGGTGCGTCTGGATGTAAAGGCGTCTCTGGGGCAGGAACAGAATGTCGCCCGTGTGTCTGATGCTATTCGGGCGGCAATCGGTCAACATATGACGCAGGTGATCGGTATTCCGTCTTTTGAGATTCGTATTTCCGTAACCGATATTTCCAATGCTGCTGTCGCAAAAAAACAGCGGGTTGTCTGACGGGCGGTGGACGAGAAGATGAAGCAAGCAATAGAAAAATTGCTCAGGACCGCCTGGCAGGAGCACCGTGGGCAGTCGCTCGGGGCAATCCTGGGGTTCATTTTGTCCGTTTCCATGCTGCTGTTTGGTTTTTGGCGCACATTTTTTGTCGTATTCTGCGTGCTGATTGGGCTTTGGATTGGGATGAAGGTGGATCGGGGCGAAGATGTCCTGCAGAACCTGCGAAATTTTAAATTTAACGAGTTTCACCGTTGGAAATAAGAAAAATAAAGGAAGGTTTTTATGAGTCGGAGACGGGCAAGAGAAGTTGCCATGCAGGCCCTTTTTCAGTTGGAAATCAATCGGCCGGAAACAGACAGCCAGCAGGAAGAAATTGCGGAGACAGCCTTGACAGCGGCTTGGAGTGAGGGGGAGTCTCTGCCGGAATTTGATCGTGGTTTTGCCCGTGATCTTGTTGGCGGCGTTCGGGAGCATAAAGCTGAGATTGACGAGGCGATTGCGGCGCATTCTCATGATTGGAAGATCGAGCGCATGTCTGGCACTGATCGGAATATTTTGCGGATTGCAATTTATGAGATGAAGTTTGGCGTACAGGAGGTTACTCCTGGGATTGTCATCAACGAAGCGGTCGAACTGGCAAAAAAATTTGGAACGGATGATTCCAGCCGTTTTGTAAATGGCATTCTGGGCGCAATGGTTGAAGCATAAGGAAAGTAATATTGCCAGGCGCATAGTCTGGCTTTTTTTCTTATCTTAGTATGGGGGAACGAATGTGGCGGTCCATAGTGTAAGCGATGTAACAAAATATATTAAGGGCTTGTTGGATCATGAGGATTTACTGCAGGGCATACAGATCCGCGGTGAAATCTCTAATTTTAAAAAATATACTTCCGGGCATTGCTATTTTACGTTGAAGGATGCGGCTTCCAGTTTGAAATGTGTGATGTTCCGCAGCCGGGCGCAAGCCTTGCAATTTTTGCCGGCCAATGGCATGAAGGTTGTTGCTGCGGGCAGTTTATCGGTTTATGAGCGGGATGGGGTTTATCAGCTGTATGTGGATAATTTGTGGCCGGAAGGTGCCGGGGAACGGGCGGTTGCGCTGGAGCAGCTGAAAGTCCGGCTGACGGCGGAGGGGTTGTTTGCCGAAGCACATAAAAAACCTTTACCGGTTTTTCCTCGAAAAATTGGGGTGGTAACTTCGATTTCCGGAGCAGTGCTGCGGGATATTTACCATGTTGCCAAGCGGCGCGATCCTTCGGTGCAGCTGGTTCTCTGCCCGGTACAGGTACAGGGCGAGGATTCGGCCGGCCAAGTGGCCGCTGCTATTGCTTTTTTCAATGCGCATTATCCGGTGGATGTGCTGATTGTCGGGCGCGGCGGTGGATCGGCTGAGGA
This sequence comes from Megamonas sp. UBA1799, assembly GCA_002319815.1. Taxonomy (GTDB): domain Bacteria; phylum Bacillota; class Negativicutes; order Selenomonadales; family Selenomonadaceae; genus UBA1799. The sequence goes on along the minus strand of DCFR01000034.1, from coordinate 21,717 downwards.
TTTGTGGGCATTTAATGAGGAGCCGGTCGCCCGGGCTATTTATGCTTCCCGGATTCCGGTGATTTCGGCAGTCGGGCATGAGACTGATTATACGCTGGCGGATTTTGCGGCGGATGTCCGGGCGGCAACGCCATCGCAGGCGGCAGAACTGGCGGTGCCCGATATGGCAGAGTTCCGGCGTCATGTGACTGGTCTGTGTTCCCGAATGGAAGGCGCGCGGTCTCGGCTGCTGACTGAAAAGCGCAGCCGCCTGCTCGCTTGTCTGAATCGTCCGGTGATGAAAATGCCGCAGTCGTTTTTGGCACCGCGCCGGCAACGGCTGGATATGGCGGCGGGAAAACTGCAGCAGTTGATACAGGCTGCCGTGTCGGAGCGCAAGCAGCAGTGCCGGCTCCAGATGGAACGTTTGGAATTATTGAATCCTCTGCGGGTTTTGCGGCGAGGCTATGGTATCGTGGAAGATTCGCAGGGCGTTCTGCATAGTATTCGGCAGGTGCAGACAGGTGATTTGATCGGGGTAACGCTGGCTGATGGTCAGTTCCAGGCACAAGTTACATCGGTGCATAAGGGAGGTCAGGTATAAAATGGCAGTAAAAAAGGAGCCTTCTTTTGAAGAAGCGCTGACAGCGCTGGAAAAAATTGTCGATGCGATGGAAAATGGCGAATTGACGCTGGCCGAGCTGATGGAAAACTACGGCCAAGGAGTCACGCTTTCCCAGAAATGTCTGAAAGCACTAGACCGTGCGGAAAAGACAATGGATATTATGATTAAAGATGAACATGATGAGGTTCAGGAGCTGGAACTTAAAATTGAAGGAGATTGAGCGATGCTAAAAGAGGAATGGGCAGAAAAACGCCAGCTCGTTGAGGCGGCATTGCAGAAGGAACTGCGAAAGAACCCCGCAGTGAATGAAACCCTGGCGGCATCGATGCAGTATAGTCTGATGGCCGGAGGGAAACGTTTGCGTCCGGTCTTGCTGATGGCAGCAGCAGAAACAGTCGGCGGACATGGCGAGGATTATCTGCCGATGGCTTGTGCGATTGAAATGATTCATACATATTCGCTGATTCATGACGATCTGCCGGCAATGGATAATGATGATTATCGGCGCGGCAAATTGACGAATCACAAGGTCTATGGCGCCGGGATGGCGACTTTGGCCGGCGATGCGCTGCTGACCATGGCGTTTGAGGTCATGCTGCGGCAGGCAGGGGCTTCGGCTGCGACGCTGCTTGCGGTTGTCAACGAGATGAGCATCGCGGCTGGTCCTTATGGTATGGTAGGCGGTCAGGCCATTGATCTTGAATCGGAAAATCAGCAAATTGACATGAAACGGCTGCGGCAGATGCATATGGGAAAAACCGGGGCGCTTTTCCGGGCGGCGATCCGCTCGGGCGCGCTTTTGGCCGGCGCTTCCAATGAAGCGTTGACGGCTTTGACACGATACGCTGAACAGTTTGGGCTGGCGTTTCAGATTACGGATGATATATTGGATGTTACAGGCGATGAAGCGACGATCGGCAAACCGGTCGGCAGTGATGTACGCAATCACAAATCAACCTATGTAACATTGACTTCACTGCCTGAGGCGCGGCGGCTGGCGCAGGAAGCTGTGGACGAGGCTTCGGCGGCCCTCGCTCCGTTTGGCGGCAAGGCGGTATTTTTGCGCGAATTGGTGCAATATCTGGTTTCCCGCGATCAATAGTATAGGAATGGGAGTAGACAATGGAGAATTTATTGAATCGGATTGATAGTCCGGAGCAGCTGCGCAATCTTACGGTGCCGCAGCTCACGCAGTTGGCGGGCGAACTGCGCGAATTTATTATTCAGACCGTTTCTCGGACGGGCGGGCATTTGGCGCCAAGTTTAGGGACGATCGAGCTGACATTGGCGTTGTACAGCGTGTTCAATCTGTCGGTTGACAAGGTTGTATGGGACGTTGGGCATCAAGCGTATGCCCACAAGATTCTTACCGGACGGCGTGATCGCTTTCAAACACTGCGGCAAAAAGACGGCATTACCGGCTTTCCCCGGCGGGATGAATCCTTGTATGATGCTTTTGGCGTCGGGCATGCCAGTACTTCAATTTCTGCCGCTTTGGGCATGGCAATTGCCAGGGATCTGGATGGGCGCGGCGAACATATCATCGCGGTGATCGGGGACGGTGCCCTGACCGGTGGGGAGGCTTTCGAAGCGCTGAACCATGCCGGCGATTTGGGGAAAAATCTGATTGTTATACTCAATGATAACGGGATGAGCATTGATTGTAATGTCGGCGCCATGTCGGAGTATTTGTCACGGATACGGGTCACGCCGCAATATAACCGGGCAAAGAAGGATCTGGAAGGTTTATTAAAGAGCATTCCGCGGATTGGCGATACAGTTTTTAAGACAGCGGGCTATATTAAGGATGGGGTCCGCTCGGTATTAGTGCCCGGCGGTCTTTTTGAAGAGATGGGATTCAATTATATCGGGCCGTTGGATGGGCATAATCTGACGCTTTTACGGGAAGTATTCAGTGAAGTCCGGATGCTGGACGGTCCAATTTTGGTGCATGTCCGTACAAAAAAAGGGCGGGGTTATCTGCCGGCTGAGCTGGAACCTGATAAATTTCATGGCGTGGGAAAGTTTGATATCGCTACCGGTCAAGTGATGAAAGATGCGTCGGCGCCGCCGTCATATACAAAGGTTTTTGGACAGGCGCTGCTGGATCTGGCTGCGGTGAATCCGAACATCACTGCGATAACGGCAGCCATGCCGGATGGAACCGGCCTTAAAGAATTTGGCAATCGGTATCCGGCCAGGTATTTTGATGTGGGAATTGCCGAGGAGCATGCGGTGACCTTGGCAGCCGGTATGGCTGCAGCCGGGAAACGCCCGATCGTTGCACTGTATTCTACATTTGCGCAGCGGGCGTATGACCAGCTGCTGCATGATGTTTGTCTGCAGGATCTTCCGGTCACTCTTTGTCTTGACCGGGCGGGCCTGGTCGGCGAAGATGGGCCTACGCATCACGGTGTGTTTGATTTGTCCTATCTGCGTCATATGCCGAATATGACGGTTATGGCGCCAAAAGATGAAAATGAGCTGCGGCAGATGCTGGCATCCGCGCTGCAGCTTTCCGGACCGGCAGCTATACGGTATCCGCGGGGATCCGGTCTGGGTGTGACGGTAGAGCAGACTTTCCAGCCGATCTCTTATGGTCGGGCAGAGGTGTTGGCCGATAGCGGTGATATTGCTTTTTTGGCGATTGGCAGTATGGTTGACAATGCTTCAAAAGCGGCAATTTCTCTGGCCGGTGAGGGGATTGCGGCCCGAGTGGTTAATATGCGCTTCGTTAAGCCGCTGGATAGCGAGCTGGTGCGCCGTATGGCCGGTGAGGTCCGGCTTTTGGTCTCCGTTGAAGAAAATGTATTGGCCGGCGGATTTGGTTCTGCCATAGCAGAAGTTCTGGTGGATGCAGGCCTGAACGTACCGCTTTTGCGCATCGGCATTCCCGATGCTTTTATCAGCCAGGGAAAACGAAGCGAACTTTGGGAACTTTGCGGTTTATTGCCAGAACAGATTGCCGAACGGGTAAAAAAATATCTGGCAGAAAAGGATCAGTGAGATGGCAAAAGAAAGACTGGATGTATTGCTGGTAGAAAGAAATCTGGTGCCCAGCCGGGAACGGGCAAAGACAACGATCATGGCCGGTCTGGTTCTGGTCGATGGGCAGAAAGTAGATAAAGTGGGAACCCTGGTCAAACCCGACGCCGTTTTGCGCGTGCTGGGAGACAGTATTCCGTATGTGAGCCGCGGCGGTTTAAAACTGGCGAAAGCCATTCAGGTATTTGGCGTCCGATTAGCCGGCAAAGTAGTTGCTGATATCGGCGCTTCTACGGGCGGTTTTACGGATTGCTCTTTGCAAAATGGAGCAATCCGGGTCTATGCTATTGATGTCGGGTATGGGCAGCTGGCGTGGAAACTGCGGACGGATGAACGCGTGGTTAATATGGAGCGGACCAACATCCGTCATGTGACGCCGGACATGCTGGCAGAGCCGTTGGACTTTGCTTCCATTGATGTGGCGTTTATCTCTTTGACGCTTGTGTTAGGACCGGCAAAGGAGCTTCTGAAACCGGACGGTGAGATCGTCGCTTTGATTAAGCCTCAGTTCGAGGCCGGACGTGAGTATGTCGGTAAAAAAGGCGTGGTCCGGGAGCCGAAAATACATCGGATGGTCATTGAAAAGGTGGTTTCCTTCAGCCGTGAATTGAATTTTGTTCCTAAGGGGTTAACGTATTCCCCGGTCAAGGGCCCGGAGGGAAATATTGAGTATCTTCTGTGGCTTTCCCGGGATAACAACCAGATTGACGCGGTGACCGGAGAGGGCATTCAGTCGGTGGTGGCTGAGGCACATGCAGCTTTGGATCATGCAGCGAAACATGAGAACCGGGCGGAGAATGTTTTATAAAGAGATGGAGCGTATGCGATGTTTACAATAGCAGTTTTTCCCAACGTAGATAAAGAAAATGCCAGTATGGTTCTGCGGCGGATTGTTAATTTCTATCAGCATAAAGGCGTTAAGCTGATGATGCCGATGGATGGCGCTTTGTTTTTCGGTTATGAAAAATACGGCGCGGAGGATATCGAGAAGTATCCGATTGATATGGGACTCAGTATTGGCGGAGATGGGACGCTGCTGGGGATTTGCCGGCGCCTGTATGAACGCGATATTCCGGTTTGCGGTATCAATATTGGCACTTTTGGCTTTTTGGCAGATATCGAACTGCCGGAAATTGAAAACAAATTGGAAAAAATCATGCGGGGGCAATATTACATAGAAGAACGCATGCTGGTGTCCGGTTTTGTCAAGAGCGGCGATGAGGATGAACGCTTCCTGGGGCATGCCATTAATGATGTAGTGGTTACCAAGGGCGGCGTCGCCCGCATGCTGCATCTGGGCCTTTGTGTTGACGGCTGCCGGGTAATGGATTATAAGGCGGATGGGCTGATCGTTTCTACAGCAACCGGTTCGACTGCCTATTCTTTGTCCGCCGGCGGGCCGCTGATCAATCCCAAGATTAAGGTGCTTTTGCTGACGCCGATTTGTCCGCATACGTTTAATGCCCGGCCGATGGTTATCGATGAAAATGATGAAGTTAAGATTCATATAGCTGCTATGCACCAGGATATCATTGTCACTTTTGACGGACAGGAAAGTTTCCGGTTGCTGCCGGGCGATGAAGTCATTGTGCGCAAAGCGCCTTTGCCGGCTAAAATTGTAAAATTTGATGATAAAAATTATTATCAGACAATCCGGACCAAGCTTTTATATAATGCCTGAGAAAAAAATGATAAAGAAGGAATCGGAAGGTGGAAGAATGAAAGCAATACGCCATGCCAGAATCAAGGATATCATTGAAAATGCTGTTATAGAAACGCAGGAGGATCTGGCGGAGGCGCTGCGCCATCAGCATATTGAAGTGACACAGGCCACGGTTTCGCGCGATATTAAGGAATTGATGCTGGTCAAGGTTCCTACGGGAGATGGCCGCTATCGGTATGCATATCCAATGGAGAAAAACATGGTGTTTTCTCAGAACCGTATGGCGCGCATGTTTCAGGATTCAGTCGTCGGCATGGATTACAGTGAGAATATCATTGTATTGAAAACACTGCCGGGAGCGGCGAATGCAGTTGCTTCCACACTGGATTATGCAAAATGGCCGGAGATTATCGGCACGGTGGCGGGCGATGATAATATTCTGGTTGTCATCAAGCCAAAGGACGCCGTGCCGCGTATGATTAAAAAAATGGAAGCAATGATTGGCTGAGGTGATCATTCATGCTGAAAACGCTGACAGTCTGGAACTTTGCGCTGTTGGAGCAGGTGGAAATCGAATTTGATAAGGGGCTCAATATCCTGACGGGCGAAACAGGGGCGGGAAAATCCATCCTTATTGATGCGCTGGGAGCGGTTCTGGGGCATCGGCTGACGACGGATGCGATTCGGACCGGCTGTGAATGGCTGCGGGTCGAGGCGGTTTTTGCTACGGAGAAGGAACCGGCGCTGCATGCTTTTTTATTGGAACAGGCCATTGATGATGAAGAGGATACCCTGATTATTACGCGCCAGATTACCAGTAAAGGGAAAAGTATGATTCTGGTCAATGGCTGTCATGTAACTTTGTCTGTTTTGCGTGTGATTGGCGAATTCCTTATCGATGTGCATGGGCAGAATGAAAATCTGGCTTTGTTGAAGCCGGAGAGTCAGTTTTCCCTGCTTGACGGCAGTGATTCCCGGATTGCGCCTTTGCTGGCAGATTACCGGACGGCTTTTCAGACATTATGCGCGCTGCAGGAGCAGCTGGCAATGAAACAGGAAGCGGCGAAAGATTATGCCAGCCGCATAGATATGCTTCGCTGGCAGGATCAGGAGATAGAAGCGGCGCAGCTGCAGGAACATGAAGATGAGACATTGGAGGCTGATATCCGGCGGCTGGCTAATGCGGAAAAAATTACGGCCAATGCAGAACGCGCCTATGCACTTTTAAACGGCGGCGAAGATTCAGACGGAGTGCTGGCTGAGCTGGCGCAGGTTCAGCAGAGTCTGGAAGCGTTGGCTCGCTATGATGCGGCAGCGGCTGATTCGCAGCATATGGTTGAGGACGCAGCTTGTCAGCTGCAGGAAGTTTTTTATAATGTAAGAACATACAGTGAAACTTTGGATTTTGACCCGCAGCGCTTGGATCAGCTGCAGGGGCGCATGGATGCCATTGATAAACTGCGGAAAAAATACGGCGCAGCGATTAGCGATGTGCTGCAGTATCAGAAAAACATTCAGGCTGAATTGGCCGCTATCGAAAATTATGATGAAGATATTCAGGCGATGACAGAGCAGATTACCGCTGCCAGCGAGCAAGCCGGGAAAAAAGCGCTCCAGCTGACCGATGCGCGCCGTCAGGCGGCTTCTGTCTTGTCCGGAGCCATTGGCAGCCAGCTGAAGGCACTAGGCATGCCGGATGCGAAATTTTCCGTGCGATTGACAGCTTTGCCGGAACTGACGCGCAATGGCGCCGATGCTCTGCAGCTGTTGTTTTCTGCCAATCTGGGCGAAGAAGAAAAACCGCTGGCAAAAGTAGCTTCCGGCGGTGAGCTTTCACGTATTGCCTTGGCGGTTAAGGCCGTGGCGGCTGCCGGAGATTCGGCGCCCGCCAGCATGATATTTGATGAAATTGATACCGGCATCGGCGGGAAGACAGCGCAGATGGTGGCCGAACGGATTGCGCTGGTGGCCGCTTATAAACAGGTTCTTTGCATTACCCATTTGCCGCAGATTGCCGCCATGGCGGACGTTCATCTTTATATCAGCAAATCGGTGCAGGGTAATAAAACGACAACACGTGTAAAACGACTGGCGACGGGTGAGCAGGTGAATGAAATTGCTCGCATGGCATCGGGGATGGACGTTACGGCGGCTTCCTTGGAAAATGCCCGGGAAATGCTGGATCATGCTAAGGTTAAAAAATTGCAGCTGACACGGCAAAAAATGTATAAATAATAGTAAAGTTCATCATAATTTGTTATAATGAATTAGCAGAGCCTCACTCGGTATATGGGTGGGGCTTTCATGTAAGGCAGCGAGCGGTATGGGAGGGGACAGCGATATGGGAAATATGAGTTTGGCGGGGAAAAAAGTACAACATACTGCCTTTGGGCCCGGAACTATTTTGAGACAAGATGGGGATTATATTACGGTTCAGTTCGCAGCCGGAGAGAAAATGTTCGTTTTTCCTGATGCGTTTTCTCAATTTTTAAGCATTGCCGACCATACTTTGCAGCAGCAATTGGAAACGGCGGCGTTAGAAAGACATACGGCAGCGGCGCAGGCAGCAGCGGCTAAAAAAGCGGATCTGCAGGAGAGGCATTCGTTGCCTGATCTGCCGGCGGAAGGGGCCGTCAGAGTTTATCGCCGCCGTAATGCGGCATTTAAATGTCGGTATGATACTTGTGAAAAGCCGGAAATTTTGGCGGAGATGGCAGATCAGTTACCGACGCTTAAATCCATCCGCCGGAACAGCATGTGTGTGTTGACGACCAAGCCGGTGAAGGCAGCGGAACGCCAGCGATACGTTTTTGCGGTTTTTCTGGTCGATATGGATGTCGATAAGGCGGCGTGCAAGCCGGCGGTCCGTATATCAAACAAATATAAGCTGCATTTAGAGGAATCGGAAGCAAACCGGCTGCTTTTTTGGAATTATCATGCCAGTAAAAATTCTTCGGGGGAACCTTCCTGGAGTACGGGCGTGCATCGGTATGTGACGGATGCAGAGGCCGTGCAGATTTTGCGGGATATCGTTACAATCAAGACCGGGGCCAAGGACGAGCATTTAGCACTGGATTTTTTTAATTATTTTTGTCAGGCGGCGCAGGTCGATATGTCAAAGGTTGGGAATCCGGTCGGGGCATTAATTCGATAAGCGGCCTGCGGTAAATATGGTCCATGGATCATTTGGCGACAGATGGTCCCTTTATTTTGCTTTTTTTCAGAAGCAGGATATATAATGATTGCGGCGCGAATTTTGGGCTTTTCATCATGTCGTATTTGTATTAGAATAAATAGTATGTGTTTGCAAAAATGCGGAAGCGGGGGTCAGCGATTGATGGATGAGGATTTAGTGGAACAAAAGATCAGCAGCCAGAATGTGTATGATGGAAAATTGCTGCATGTAAAATGCGATCAGGTGCGGTTGCCGAACGGGCGGGAAGCTGCCCGCGAATGGATTCAGCATCCGGGTGCCGCAGCGGTTCTGCCGGTGCTGCCGGATGGCCGGATCGTGCTGGTCCGTCAGTACCGTTATCCGATACAGGCCGTGACGCTTGAAATACCGGCCGGGAAAATGGATGTTGTCGGAGAGGACCCTTTGGGCTGTGCCAAGCGCGAATTGCAAGAAGAAACAGGTTATACGGCGACAATTTTTACCCCGTTGATCACGTTGGCCACGACAGTGGGCTTTTCCAATGAGCGCATTCATCTTTTTTTGGCCAGAGGGTTAACTGCCGGAGAGGCATCGCCGGATGAGGATGAATTTATCCATGTGGTGCGAATTCCTTTGACAGATGCGGTACAGATGGTGTATGAAGGACAAATTGTCGATGCAAAATCGATTACGGCAATTTTGCTGTTGTCGGCGCAGTCGTTGCATACTTGATGCAGGAGGAAGTATATGTTTGGTTTTGACTTAATGAGTATGATTGCGGGTTTGCCGGGACTCATCATCGCCATGGTGATTCATGAGTATGCGCATGCCCGGGTGGCCGTTGCTATGGGTGATTTCACACCTCGCCTTATGGGCCGGCTGACGTTGAATCCGGCAGCGCATATTGATCCGATTGGTCTTATCATGCTGCTGGTAGTCCAGTTTGGCTGGGCGAAGCCGGTCATGATTAATCCGGCGAATTTCCGTGACCGCCGTAAAGGAGATATGCTGGTTTCGCTGGCAGGTCCGGGGGCTAATATCCTTATGGCTTTTTTTGCGCTGGCCTTTATGGTCGTGTACATGAAAATGGGTTTTCCCCTCACTCGGGGCTTTCGGATGGTTTTATATCTGATTGTGTTGTACAATATAAATTTTGCGATTTTTAACATGATTCCGCTGCCGCCGCTCGATGGTTCCAAGGTTTTAATGGCATTTTTGCCGAATGAATGGCAATATAAGCTTATGAGTCTGGAGCGGTATAGTTTCATGATCCTGATTGTGTTGATGATGACACCGGTGCTGGGAGCAATTTTGATTCCATTGCAGCGGCTTATATTGAATCTTTTTTACATGATTTTAGGGATAATTTTTTAGGGGGTATATAGAAATGAGTAAAGGACGTATTTTTAGTGCCATGCAGCCGTCCGGGCGTTTTCATCTGGGAAATTATATGGGAGCTTTGGAGAATTGGGTCAAGCTGCAAAATGAGTATGAGTGCTTTTTTTCGATTGCTGATTTGCACGCTTTGACCAGCGCTTATGCAGATACGAGCCAGCTGCCGGATAATGTTTACAATTTGATGCTGGATTGGCTGAGCGCCGGCCTTGATCCGGATAAAAATGTTATTTTTATTCAGTCTCATGTGAAGGAACATGCCGAACTTCATCTGCTGCTTTCGATGATGACGCCGCTGTCTTGGTTGGAAAGGGTCCCAACATATAAGGATAAACTTCAGAATCTGGGATCGCAGGGCAAGGATATAAATACCTATGGATTTTTAGGATATCCGGAACTGATGACGGCGGATATTGTTCTTTATAAAGCTGGTTGGGTTCCGGTGGGAGAAGATCAGCAGCCGCATTTGGAGTTGGCGCGGGAAATTGTTCGCCGCTTTAATCTTATGTATAAACCGGTCTTTGTTGAACCACAGGGACTGATGAGTCAGGCGGCGGTTCTTCCGGGGATTGACGGCCGCAAGATGAGCAAGTCTTATGGCAATACAATTCCGTTTGCTGCGGGGCCGGATGAACTGCGCGAGCGAGTCCGGATGATTGTGACTGACCCGAAGCGCATCAAGAAGACAGATAAAGGCAATCCGGATGTGTGCGTGGCTTTCAAATTCCATCAGCTGTTCAATAAGGAAGAAGTTGGGCAGATTGAGCAGGATTGTCGCGGCGGCTGCATTGGCTGTGTAGCCTGCAAGAAGAAACTCGCTGAGAAAATGGTGACGATTATGGCGGATATGCACGTGCGCCGGCAAGAATATGTCGGTAAGACCGATCTGATGCGGGACATTCTTGAGGCCGGCGCGAAAAAGGCGCGTGTGGTTGCCGCTGAGACGATGGCGGAGGTTAAAGAGGCCATGCACCTCGTTTGATGATGCAGGATTATACGGTCAGACTGGATGCATTTGAAGGACCGATGGATCTTTTAATGCATTTGATTGAAAAAAATAAGATTGATATTTATGATATACCAATGGTTACGCTTACCGGGCAGTATATGGATTATCTGTCCCGGTTCCGGGAGTTTAATATTGAAGTTGCCAGCGAATTCTTAGTCATGGCGGCAACGCTGCTGTTGATTAAGTCGCGGATGATGCTCCCAAAGCCGCCGAAGGCGGAGACGGAAATCGACGAGGATCCCCGGCGTGAACTGGTAGAGCGCATTTTAGAGTATCGGCGGTTTAAGGAAGTCAGCAATACGCTGGATGCAATGGCGGAGGAGCAGAAACTGGTATTTGCCCGTCCACCATTGGATTTGCCGGTACGACGGCTGCCGCCGGAGCATTTATCGGTGGCGCAGTTGCTGGAGGCTTTTCGCACCGTGCTGGCAGTGCGGGCGGAGCTAACCATTCCGCAGGCGATTGTCGCGCATGAGGAATTTAGTATTGAAAAGCAAATGGCCTTTCTTATGGCTTTGCTGGTCCGCAATGGCGGACAGGTATGCTTTACGGAAACATTTCAGGCAGGAACCCGCAGCGAGCTGATTACGACCTTTTTGGCGCTGTTGGAGTTGATACGACGCAAGGCGGTAACGGTGCGGCAGGCTGATTTGTTTGCGGAGATTTTGATCTGTGTGCGGCCCCTGGAGCAGGCGGCGGCAATGGATGATGGTGAAGGTTGATGTTTTTGACAGAACTAAAGGGGCCCTTGGAGGCCATATTGTTTGCCAGCGGCGAGCCGGTAACAGAGGCGCATCTGCAGGATATTTTGCAGGCGGATCCGGAGACGCTGACGGAGCTGCTGCAAGGGTTGGCCGACGATTTGTCGGAGCGACGCAGCGGACTTATGCTGCAGCAGGTAGCGGGCGGCTGGCAGCTCGTTACCCGACCGGAATGCTTTCCTTATGTGGAAAAGCTTACGCAGACCGTCGATAAAAAATTGTCAGCACCGGCGCTGGAGACGCTGTCCATTATTGCGTTCAAACAGCCGATTACCAAACAGGAAATCGAGCAGATCCGCGGTGTTCACGTGGAGCGTATTCTGGCGCGTCTGATGGAAATGGAACTCATTGCGGAAGTGGGGCGCAAGGCCGTTATCGGCCGCCCTATTCTCTATGGAACTACGCCAGTATTTTTACAATGTTTTGGCTTAAAGGATATTCGTGATTTGCCCGATTTGCCGGCGCTGGATCCGGCGGCAATGGATGACGAACAGCTGGCTTTGCTGACGGAGGATTCGGCTGCTGAGGCGGATGGTGTCGAGGCAGCTCCGGGTCCTGTACAGCCGCTGCCGTCGGAGCGCACATAAGTTATGAGCGCATGGGTTTTGCTGCCGGCGCTGGAAGCACTCACTGCGGCAGTGGGTGCTTTTTACCGTGGAGAGAAATAGGAGCAGGGCTCCATTCAGAGTGATGATCCGGATGGGGTTAAGGCAAGGAAATGCAAGGGGAGGGTACAAACAATGGATGAACAAACGTTGATTTTGTATGCGGTGGCTACCGTTTTATCTACGATAGGATTTGTTATGCTGTATAAGGAAGCGCGTAAACGGCGGCCACCAAAAAGAAGTGAGCAGAACAGCTCGAAGCCGGCGGCAAAGGGAAAAAAATAATTTGTGCTTTTTCATAAGATTGTGCTAGAATAGCAGAAATACGATGGGCGGAGGAAAGTATCTTGGTTGAATTGTTAGCTCCGGCGGGAAGCCGGGAGGCATTGATTGCTGCGATAGAAAGCGGCGCAAATGCCGTTTATTTGGCGGGCAGCCGTTTTGGCGCACGGGCCAATGCGGATAATTTTGATGAAGAAGGGCTGAAGGAGGCTGTTCTTCTGGCTCATTTGCGCGGTGTGGCCGTACATGTGACCGTCAATACGATTGTCGATGATGCGGAATTGCCGCTTGTGGCCGATTATCTGCGCTTTTTGTATGCGGCCGGCGTGGATGCAGTTCTGGTGCAGGATCTGGGCGTGGCGCGTCTGGCCCATCAGGTCGTTCCCGCGTTGCCGCTGCATGCCAGCACGCAGATGACGGTGCATAATCTTGCCGGCGTCCAGGCGCTCGAAAAAATGGGTTTTCGCCGCGTAGTCTTGTCGCGGGAAATGTCGCTGCAGGATATTCGCTATATTTGTGCGCACAGCCGGGTGGAGATTGAAGTTTTTGCCCATGGTGCGTTATGCATCTGCTATTCCGGGCAATGTCTGATGAGCAGCATGATCGGAGGGCGTTCGGGCAATCGCGGCCGCTGTGCGCAGCCCTGCCGGCTTCCTTATACTTTGGTTGACCGGTCTGGTACGGATTTATTAGAGGATACGGCCGGACATTATTTGCTGTCGCCGCGGGATCTGAATACGATTGGCTTACTGCCGGAACTGCTGGCTGCTGGCGTTGCATCGCTAAAAATTGAAGGCCGGATGAAGCGTCCGGAATATGTGGGAATCGTTACCGATGTTTATCGGCGGGCGATTGACGCCGCCGCTTCGGACGAAGGCTACAGCGTTTCGGAAGAAGATCGGCGGCGATTGGCGCAGATTTTTAATCGGGACTTTACCACGGCCTATTTGGAAAAACAACCAGGCCGGGAAATGATGAGTGACCGGCGGCCGAATAACCGCGGGCTGCTCATTGGCCGGGTGCTGCGTTATGATGACAGTCGGCGCAGGGTCTGGGTGAAACTTTCCGATGCTTTGCATGAAGGCGATGAAGTCGACTTCTGGGTGAAGGTTGGCGGCCGGGTGACGGCTACGATTCGTGATATAGAAGATAGCCGGGAAGCAAAACTGACGGCGGCAGCCGCCGGCGATGAAGTAAGCTTTCCTTTAGCCTCGTTTGTGCGTGAACATGACCGTGTGTTTCGGGTTTTTGACGCGAGACTGATGGAAACAGCCCGGGCCCTCTTTCATAGTGGTGCACCGGTGCGGCGCATTCCGGTTAATGTCAACGTACGAGCGGCGGTTGGCGAGCCGTTCCGTATCATGCTTACTTCGGCGGACGGCTTTTCGGCGGAAGCAGCGTCAGCTTTTATCGGTGAAGCAGCAAAAAAGCGTCCGCTGACCCAGGAAGTGATCCAAAAACAGCTTTCCCGGTTGGGAACGACGGTGTACTCTTTGGAAAATCTGGAGATCAGTCTTGTGGGCGAAGTGATGGTTCCGGTTAGTGAAATCAATGAGACGCGCCGTCGGGCGGTTGAATTGCTCGATGCCCGGCGTTTAGAGCCATATGAACGGCCGGCGGCTCCAGCAGCGGCTCCCTTGCAGCTGCCACCGGAGATGCCGGCTGAGCCGCGGGCGCAGCTTATTGTCAGTGTGGATACAGTTGCTAAAGCAAAGGCCGCACTGCAGGCCGGCGCGGATGGGGTGCTTTTTGGCGGAGAATCTTATTCGCATGAAGTGCTTACGACGGCGGCGTATCATGAGGTATGGCAGCTGGCGCGCCAGATGGGGCGCAGTATTTACTTTAATACGCCGCGTATTATCCGCGACAATGCAATGAAGGCCTTTATGCAGCTTATGGAAGATTTCCGGGCGTTTGCCCCGGATGAAGTCTATGTGCATAATATCGCCTCCTTGTTTTTGCTGCGGGAGCAGACGCCGTTTTCGCTGCATACCGATTTTTCTTTGATCGCGTACAATCAGCTGACGCTTTCGGCTCTAAAGGATCTGGGAGTGCAGAGCGCTACCTTGTCGCCGGAGCTGAACTTTTCCCAGATAGAAGCTCTGGCGGCGCATCGGCCGCTGCCGCTGGAATGCATTGTACATGGACGGCTGGAACTGATGGTTTCTGATTATTGTGTTGCCGGCAGTTTTCTGGGGGACACCGGCAGCGGGCACTGTTCGCAGCCTTGCCGGCAGCGGGCGGCAGAATATGCCTTGAAAGATCGGAAAGAAGAACGTTTTCCGTTGGTGATGGACCAGTTTTGTCACATGCATGTGCTCAATGCCAAGACGCTGAGCCTGCTGCCGCATGCCATGAGGTTTGCGCCTCTCGGGATTTCCCGCCTGCGGATTGAAGGCAAGGCAATGGATGCTGATGCTTTGCGGCGGATGATTTCAGCTTACCGTGAATTTATGAACCTGTCGGCGGATCTGACGCCGGAGCAGAAGGAACGCAGTCAGGTCATCGAGGGAAAAGATATTACGCGCGGTCATTATTTTCGCGGCGTTTTATAAAGGGATCAGGTATAGAAACTATTATGGAAAAAGAAGCATTAAAAACACTGGAATATGAAAAAATACTGGCCTTGCTGCAAGAGGATGCAGGCTCCGTTCTTGGTAAAGAAATGGCGGGGTCTCTTTTGCCGACGGATGATTTTGACGAAGCCCAAGAACAGCTACAGCAGACGGCAGAAGCTCTGACGGTCATGCAGCTGGCATCGCCGCCTTTGGGCGGCATTCGGGACATTCGTTCCCAGATCAAAAAAGTACACTTGGGTGCCGTGCTGGAAATAACCGATATCACGGAGGTCATGAGTACACTTTATGCGATGCGGAATCTAAAACAGTTCTTTCGCGGCTTGGAAACAGATGCACCGCTATTGAAGGAATGGGCCCGGAGCATTGAAATCCTGGGGCAGTTGGAGCATAATCTTGACAATGCCATCGATGAACATGGCAGTCTTCGGGATGAGGCCAGTGTTGAGCTGGCGCGTATCCGTCGGGAAATCCGCTCGTCGCAGGCAAGGGTAAAATCTTCCCTGACTGGGATTCTGCATGCGCCGGAATATCAAAAAGCTTTTCAGGATGCGATTGTGACTATGCGCGGGGATCGGTATGTGATTCCCGTCAAGCAGGAATATCGGCATGCTTTTCCCGGCATAGTCCACGATCAGTCGGCTACCGGTGCAACTCTTTTTATTGAGCCGATGGCTGTGGTTGAGCTGAATAACGATATTAAGCAGCTTACTTTGGCTGAGCATCATGAAGTCGAGCGCATTTTGCGCAGTTTGTCGGAGCAGATTGGCCGCAGCGGCGATACCTTGCAGGAGAATTTGCAGATTCTGGCTAAAGTAGACTTTACCTTTGCCAAGGCCAAGCTGGCGCGGCGGATGCAGGCAGTTGAGCCCGTGCTCAATGATGAAGGCCGGGTTCGCCTGCAGCAAGCTCGCCATCCATTGATTGTCGCGGCTAAAGTCGTGCCCATTGATATTCGTCTGGGCGATCCTTATCGTATGCTGCTGATCACCGGACCGAATACCGGCGGCAAGACAGTCTGTATGAAGACACTGGGTCTGCTGGCGCTTATGGCGCAGTCCGGCTGTTTTATTCCGGCGGCGTTTGGGTCAGAAATGCCCGTATATCATAATATATATGCTGATATTGGCGACGAACAGAGCATTGAGCAAAGTCTGAGTACCTTTTCCTCCCATATGACGCATATGGTGTCCATCTTGCAGCAGGCGGAAACAACCGATCTGCTTTTGCTGGATGAACTGGGCGCCGGTACTGATCCGGAAGAAGGGGCTTCACTGGCTATGGCTATTCTGGAACAGTTGCTGAAAAACAAGATCAGTGTTGTGGCGACCACACATTATTCCGAACTGAAAACATTTGCTTATACGCAGGAAGGCATTGAAAATGCCTGCGTGGAATTTGATGTCAAGACCCTGCGGCCTACCTATCGGCTGCTGATTGGTATTCCCGGCGCCAGCAATGCATTTGCGATCAGCCGGCGGCTTGGCCTGCCCGCATCTTTGGTTCTGCGGGCCGGGCAGCTGATTCAGGCAGATCATGCGCAGTTTGAACATGTAATTAATGAGCTTGAGCATGAAAAAATCATGTATGAACAGCGCAATGCCGATATTATGGAACGGCAGCAGCGCGTCACACAGTTGGAAAGCAAACTGGAAACAATGAAAAATGAACTGCTGCAGAAAAAAGCGGCGATTATCCGTAAAGCACGGGAAGAAAGTGCGACTTTGGTCAGACGCACCCGGCGTGAATCGGAAGAAGTGATCAAGGAACTCAAAGAGCAGTTCCGGGATCAGGGCAGCAAGAAGCGGCAGCAAGTGATCCAGACGGCGCGGGATCAGCTGAAGGAATCATCGTCGCGGGTGCGTTCCAGTATTGTGGCGGATAAAACCTATCGGCAGCGCCTCGATTTGTCATCTCTGGCTGTCGGCGATACGGTTTATGTTTTATCTTTGGCACAAAAGGGTACAGTGGCGGCGATGGATGGGCAGGAACTGACTGTGCAGCTGGGCAGTATGAAAATGACCGTGAAAGCTTCCGGATGTCGGTTCGTGTCCAGCGGCAAAGCGGCAGAAGCGGAGCGGAATACGCATACGTCGGCATTATATATGCAGAAGGTGGCCGCCGCGCATCGGGAGCTGGATATTCGCGGCCTTATGGTTGACGAAGGCGAGCAGATCGTCGGCAAGTTTCTTGATGATGCGGCGCTGGCCGGCTTGAAGCAGGTGCTGATTATCCATGGAAAAGGGACCGGCGCTTTGCGTAAAGGTATTCATGGGTATCTGAAGCGTCATAAAAGTGTAAAAGATTTTAATTTTGCTGATATAGATGAGGGCGGCACGGGTGCGACTCTGGTAAATTTAAAATAGCACTGCGGAAGATTGCAATTTATGGTAAAATGATAGGCGTAGTTATGAAGGAGGATCCTCATGGAGAAACGTCCATCCGCGAGCCGGACGGCTCAGAAACCTAAAAAACACAGCGGTAAATTTCGGATAGCTTTGGGCTTTATGGCAATTGTGCTGGTCATGCTGACCGGCATTGGGTGTGGATTTTTGACGGCGAGCATGAACACAAAACCAAATCTGGCCGATGATATTCATCCGCCGGCGTCGTCGCAGATTTATGATGTAAACGGTAATGAGATCGCCAATGTGCATGCGGCGGAAAACCGTGTTCCGGTAAAACTCAATCAGGTTCCAAAGGATTTACAGAACGCCTTTGTCGCTGTTGAGGACGCGCGCTTTTATGAACACTCCGGGATTGATCCGCGGGGTATTTTACGCGCACTTTGGGCTAATATTACGGATCGCGGCGTCGCAGAAGGCGGCTCGACGATTACGCAGCAGCTGGCTAAAAATGCTTATCTGACGCAGGACCGTACTTTGAAGCGCAAGGTTCAGGAAATGTTTTTAGCGCTTCAGTTGGAGCGTCAGTTTACTAAGCAGGAAATTCTGGAGCTTTATCTGAATCAGATTTATTTTGGGCAGGGTGCTTACGGCGTACAGGCGGCAGCGCAGACGTATTTTGGGAAGAATGTCTCCGAACTTACGCTGAATGAGTGTGCTATGCTGGCGGGCATACCGAAGAGTCCGAACTATTATTCGCCTTTCAATAATCTGGCGGCGGCGCAGGAACGTAAGGCGACGGTTCTGGATCAGATGGAAAAGTATAACTATATTGATGCTTCGACCGCTCGTAAGTTAAAAAATGAGAAACTTACTCTGGTCAAACCGAAAAAACCGGCAGCGACAACAACGGCATCGTATTTTATTGATTATATAACCCAGCTGCTGATTGACAAGTATGGCGCGGATGCCGTTTATAAAGACGGCTTGAAGATATATACGACGCTGGATATGGATATGCAGAAGGCGGCGGAAACTGCAATGGAAAAATTGCCGACGTTTAGAACTGATGGCAATGGCATCAAGCAGCCGCAGGGAGCCTTGGTGGCGATTGATCCGCATACGGGCCAGATTCGGGCTATGGTAGGCGGACGCGGCACGGATCAGTTTAACCGCGCTACGATGGCGGAGCGGCAGCCGGGATCGGCGTTTAAGTCGTTTGTCTTTATTGCGGCATTAGAGAGCAAATTTACGCCTTCAACAATTATTGAAGACAGCCCGATTACCATTGGCGACTGGACACCGCAAAATTACGAGCGTACTTTCAGCGGCAAGGTGACTCTGCGGCAGGTAGCGGAACGGTCTCTCAATGTGCCGACAGTTAAGGTTGCCCAAAAGTTGGGCATCGACAAGCCGATTTATTATGCGCAGGAGATGGGAATTTCTACGTTTGTCCTGGAAGGACCGCAGAATGACCGCAATCTGGCTACGGCTTTGGGCGGTCTTACTAAAGGTGTGACGCCGCTGGAGCTCACGAGTGCTTATGGCACTTTTGCCAACAAAGGAGTTCATGTGATGCCGGTGGCGATTCTCAAAGTGTTGGACCGCAACGGCAAAGTCTTGGAACAGGCCGAGGTCAAGCAGCGCAGCGTGGTGAGTGAAACCAGCGCAGCGGAGCTGACGGATATGCTGCAGGGCGTCGTCGCGCATGGTACCGGCGCGGGGGCCAATATCGGCCGGCCGGCGGCAGGCAAGACGGGTACTACCAGTGATTGCCGCGACGCTTGGTTTGTCGGCTATACGCCTGATCTGGTTGCCGGCGTATGGATTGGCTGTGATGATAATGAGGATCTGGATGGTATGACCGGCGG
Source organism: Megamonas sp. UBA1799 (assembly GCA_002319815.1). Classification (GTDB taxonomy): domain Bacteria; phylum Bacillota; class Negativicutes; order Selenomonadales; family Selenomonadaceae; genus UBA1799. The sequence goes on along the minus strand of DCFR01000034.1, from coordinate 2,407 downwards.
CAATCTTCCGGCCACAATCTGGCGGCTCTTTATGGGCAAGGTGGTGGAAGGAACGCCAGTAAAGAATTTTGATGGGTCACGGGGCATTAAAGGCGATACCATTGATGAAATAACGGATGAGAACAAGAAAAAAGACACGGATAAAAATAAAAAGGGTCCGGATAATAAGGCACAGCAGACAGATGCCGGAAAACGCAGTGAAGAGCACCCGGGCGGCGACAATAAGCAGCCGCTGCCGGTTCAGCCGGCAGCGCCTGCGCCAACAGCTCCGGGGCCGGGCGGCGGAGCTTCCAAGGGAAAAAATTGATGAATTGGAGAGGGATCAATGGCAAACGTATATGATATCTTGAAGGAACGCGGTTTTATTGCACAATGCACCAATGAAAGTGAAGTACGCGATTTGCTCGCAAATGAACAAGTGACGTTTTATATCGGGTTTGATCCGACGGCGGATAGCCTGCATGTAGGTCATTTCCTCGGGCTCATGGCGATGTCGCATTTGCAGCGGGCGGGGCATCGGCCGGTCTGTTTGGTCGGCGGCGGCACCGGTACCGTGGGAGATCCTTCGGGACGCAGCGATATGCGTCAAATGCTGACGGATGAGAAAATTGAACATAACTGCAACTGCTTTAAGAAGCAAATGGCTCGTTTTATTGATTTTCATGAAGATAAGGCACTCATGGTCAATAATGGCGACTGGCTGCGCAAACTGAATTATATTGAACTGCTGCGGGATATCGGACCACATTTTTCTGTGAATCGCATGCTGGCAGCTGAGTGCTATAAACAGCGTCTGGAGCAGGGCCTGACTTTCCTGGAGTTTAATTATATGGTCATGCAGGCCTATGATTTTCTGGAACTTAACCATCGTTATGGCTGCAAACTGCAAATGGGCGGCGATGATCAGTGGTCAAATATTATTGCCGGCGTTGAACTCATCCGGCGCAAAGAGGCGAAGCCGGCATATGGGCTGACCTTTACGCTTTTGACGAAAAGCGATGGGAAGAAAATGGGGAAAACTGCCAGCGGCGCTCTTTGGCTGGACCCGGAAAAGACGTCTCCCTATGACTTTTATCAGTACTGGCGGAATGTCGATGATGGCGATGTAGAAAAATGTCTGGCACTCCTGACTTTTTTGCCGATGGACGAAGTGCATCGGTTGGGCGGACTGCGCGATGCTGCCATCAATGAGGCGAAAAAGATTCTGGCGTATGAAGTGACCAAACTGGTTCATGGCGCGGCGGAAGCGGATAAGGCGCAGGCGGCAGCCGAGGCTGTATTCGGCGGTCAGGGAAGTTCCGAGGACATGCCGACAATTGCCGTGACGACAGCGGATATGGGACAGAAACTGCTGGATGTTTTAACGGCTGGCGGTGTTTTTGCCTCGAAGGGCGAAGGCCGGCGTCTCATTCAGCAGAATGGCGTTTCTTTGAATGACGGCAGACTGGCAGATGCCGACTATGTTTTAACCGATGCTGATTTTGAAGATAATGTCGCTTTGGTCAAAAAAGGCAAGAAAAAGTATTACCGTTTGACACGGAGCTGAAGCATCCGCTAAAAGAGGGATTTTATATGCGTAAAACGTCGAAACGCCAAGAAAAATTTTTAAAAAAATATCGGGCGCCGCGTTGGGGCATGCTGCTGCTGGCAGTCGGCGTTCTTTGTATGGGGCTGATTGCCGGCGGCATTTTCTTTTATCAGCGGGGGCAGGAAACGGGGCTGCCGACAGAGGATCCTTCTCAATCGGTTTCAATTGTTGGTGCTCCCGTAGTCCGTCCCTGGCAGGCTGTGGCTTATATTAACCGGCACAATCCATCGCCTCGTTTGAATTGCAGTGTTGAAGATATTGTAAGTGATTATTATGCCGAGGCGATGGATGAAGGCATTCGTCCCGATATTGCCCTTTGTCAGGCGATCAAGGAGACGGGGTGTTTTGGTTATGGCAAGGATGTGCTGCCGGAGCAGAATAATTATTGCGGCCTGGGAGCAACCGGCAACGGAGTTTATGGGAATTCCTTTTCTTCACCGCGAGAAGGCGTGCGGGCGCACATACAGCATTTGAAAGCTTATGTAAGTACGGAAAAGCCTGTCAAAGCGATTGTGGACCCACGTTATGCACTGCTGGCGGAAAAGCATCCGGAGATTTTTGGACGGCTTCATACCTGGACTGATCTGAATGGCAAATGGGCGGTTCCGGGGAAAACATACGGGGAGGATATTCTGCATATCTGGAAAGAAATGCAGCAAATATCTCCTTGATTGTAATGCTTTGCGCATCGGGTGCGAATGATTTTCTTCTGCACGGGGCAAAAAATATTTTAAAAGTATTGACAATGGATTTAAAAGAGTGTAAAATACGTGTTAAGTTAAATTTTATACAAGATCCCGAGTTTGACACTAAAAAAAT
>DCFR01000012.1:14401-70257 GCA_002319815.1 Megamonas sp. UBA1799 | reverse complement strand
AGACTTTATCACATCTCAATCACAAAATTGAAGCCGGTCGGGCGGATTTTCTTGACAAGCACCATCCCGGCCGCTATAATAGATTGAGGTTGATGCTGAATGGGAATGAAAGTGAGTATTACTGAGTCAGGCGCCGAGCTGGGGCGGAGTCTTGCGTTTGTGTTTACGACAACAGCGGAGAAAATTGATTTGGTCTCGGATTCGGGCTGTTTTGATGGCGCTATTGCCGTTGAAGGAACGATTCTGAATACCGGACGGAGTTTTCGGCTGGAAGGTCTGATTCGCTGCACAAAGTCTTTTACCTGTGACCGGTGTCTTGGCCATTTTGTTGCTCCGCGGAGTTATTATTTTGCGGAAGATTTTCAACAGAATGGCACTGACGATGAAGCAAACAGCGCGGTAAATTTCTTTGACGGCGACGTCATTGATCTTACGGCGCTGGTTCGCGATACGATTCTGGCGGCTCAGCCGCTGAGGAATCTTTGTCGGCCGGACTGCCGCGGGCTATGCCCAAAATGCGGCGCGGATCTGAATCAGGGTGATTGCGGATGCGATCGTTTTGTTGCAGACCCCAGACTGGCCGCGCTGCAAGGTTTACTGAAAAAATAACTTTTTGAGTGGATTTTTTAAGGAGGTGTACCCCGAATGGCAGTACCAAAGCGTAAAATGTCGAAGGCTCGCCGTGATTCGCGTCGCGCGAACTGGAAGCTTGAGAAGCCGGGTTTTGTTTCGTGCCCGCAGTGCCACGAGCCGGTGATGCCGCATCATGTATGTATGGAATGCGGTTATTATGATGGCAAGGCAGTTATTGCACAGGATGAGTAAGAGAAATTCCGGGGAGAGCAGGCAAATTTTTCGCCTGCTCTCTTTTTGCTTGCTTTTTTTTGCCAAAGTGGGTATAATATAGCATTATAACAGGTTATAGTATCAGGTACTAAGTGTTGGTGATGCATATGGCAAAAGTGAAAAAGAAGATCCGGCAGCAGCTGCTGGCCGATCGTATACAGGAACAACCTTTTTTGACCGATGAGGAGCTGGCTCGTCTTCTGGCTGTCAGTATTCAGACGATCCGGCTGGACCGTCTGGAAATGGGCATTCCCGAACTGCGGGAACGCGTGCGCCGCATGGCGGAAAATGCGCAGGCGAAGGTGAAGGCGATTTCCAGCGGCGAGGTCGTGGGGGAGCTCATTGATCTGGAACTGGGGCATTCGGGTATTTCCATGCTTCGGATTACAGACGACATGGTTTTCGAAAAAACCAGGGTAGCTCGCGGCCATTATGTGTTTTCACAGGCCAATTCTTTGGCGTTGGCGGTGATTGACGCGCCGATGGCCGTTACCGGAGTGGCCAATATTAAGTATAAGGTTCCGGTACATGTCGGAGAAAAATTGGTTGCCAAGGCCGAGATCGTTCGGCAGCGCGGCAATAAATATTTTGTCTGGGTCAAGACGCGCAATGGGGATCAGGAAGTTTTCCGGGCAAAATTCATTATGGTTTCGTGGACAGAAAAGTAGACAGGACGGCCGGGGCCGTGTTTTGATAGAGGGGAGATTCTGATGAAAATAGCGGTTGATGCCATGGGTGGGGATTTCGCACCGGAACAGGTTGTTTTCGGTGCGATTCGCGCGGCAAAGAAATATGGCTGTGAGATTGTGTTAGTCGGCGATGAGTCGAAGGTAATGGAGGTTCTGGATCGTGATAAGGGGTGGCATAAGCTGCCAATTACAGTGCATCATGCGAGCGAAGTCATTGCTATGGGTGAGCATCCGGTTCAGGCGGTGCGCAAAAAGAAGGATTCTTCGGTTGTGGTGGCTACGCGTCTGGTGAAAGAGGGTGTCTGCGACGGCGTTATTTCTGCCGGCAGCACCGGCGCTGCGGTCGCGGCGGCGCAGTTTATCCTCGGGCGGATCAAAGGGATTGATCGTCCTTCAATTGCGACGCCGATTCCAACGCCAAAGGGAGCCACTCTGCTTTTGGATTCAGGCGCCAATGTTGATTCGAAACCAAAGCATCTTTTGCAAAGCGCGCTGATGGGGTCGCTTTACTCAGAACTGGTTTTTGGCGTTCGGCAGCCGCGGGTAGCATTGTTGAATATTGGCGAGGAAGAGACCAAGGGCAATGAACAGGCGCAGTTGACGTATCCGCTGCTGAAAAATATGACGACAATTAATTTTGTCGGCAATGCCGAGGGCCGGGATATTCCCAAGGGAAATGTCGATGTGGTGGTTTGTGACGGTTTTGTCGGCAATGTCGTTTTGAAATTTGGCGAGGGACTGGCTAAAACTATTTTGAAATTGATTCGCGATACGATTAAGGAAAATGGCATTTTTGCCAAAATAGGAGCGCTGCTGCTGATGCCGACGCTCAAGAAGTTGGGGCAGCGCCTGGATGTGGCGGAATATGGCGGCGCGCCGCTGCTCGGGGTCAATGGCTGCTGCATCATCAGCCATGGCTCATCAAATTCCAAAGCGATTTGCAGTGCGATCCGGGTTGCGAATGAGTTTGTGGAAAGCAATGTATTGGGACATATTCGGGATACGCTGGCGAAGGAGGAAATGCTGCAGAATGATAATGAAGGGAAATAATGCCGGGATTCTCGGCACTGGTTTTTATGTGCCGGAAAAGGTTTTAACTAATTTTGATCTGGAAAAAATAGTGGATACAAATGATGCCTGGATAGTTGAGCGTACGGGCATCCGGGAACGTCATATTGCGCCGGATGATGTTCCGGTATCGGAACTTGCTTATCAGGCGGCGCTGAAGGCGCTGGCGGATGCCGGGACGGATCCGGATGAACTGGATCTTATTCTGGTCGCGACGCTGACGTCAGACTACATCGTTCCGGCAACGGCCTGCCTTTTGCAGGATCGTCTGGGCGCGCATCATGCCGCTGCATTTGATCTGGTAGCGGCGTGCTCAGGTTTTGTGTATGCATCTGCCGTGGCCGCACAGTTTATTGGCAGCGGTATTTATAAGAAGATTCTGGTGATTGGGGCAGAAACGCTTTCCAAGTATGTCGATTGGGAGGACCGCAATACCTGCGTCTTGTTTGGCGATGGCGCGGGGGCGGCTGTATATGGTCCGGTTGAGCCGGAACATGGTATGCTTGGGTTTGATCTCGGCAGCGACGGCTCCGGCGCAGATTATCTGGGGATTCCATCCAGCGGCAGCAAACATCCGGTGGATGAGAAAATGATCGCGCAAAAAATGAATCGCATCCATATGAACGGTAAGGAAGTTTTTAAATTTGCCGTTCGTGTCATGGGGGCTACGGTACAGCGCTCTCTGGCGAATGCCGGTCTGGAAAAGGGCGCTATTGATTGGCTGGTTCCGCATCAGGCCAACATACGAATTATTGAATCTGCAGCAAAACGACTTGCCATGCCGCTGGAAAAGGTTATAATAAATATTGAGAAATATGGCAATGTATCAGCGGCGTCTATTCCTATAGCCCTCGCAGAGGCAGCGGGCGCAGGACGCTTCAAGAGAGGCGATATCGTTGCACTTGCCGGATTCGGTGCCGGGCTTACCTGGGCATCCTGTATTTTGAGATGGGCTAAGGAGGATTCATAATGTTTGAAGAGAATGCGGTTTGTAAGATGTTGCAGATAAAGTACCCGATATTTCAAGGCGGCATGGCCTGGCTGGGTACTGCGGAGTTGGCGGCAGCTGTATCCAACGCCGGCGGGCTGGGGATCATCGGCGCCGGTCATATGCCGCCGGATGTTTTGCGGGCGGAGATTCAGAAACTAAAAGCGGCGACGAAAAAACCATTTGGTGTCAATATCATGCTGATGTCGCCGTTTGTCAAAGAAGTTATGCAGGTGGTTGTAGACGAGCGCGTGCCGGTTGTGACGACCGGCGCCGGCAACCCGGGCGAATATATTCCGGCGCTTAAGGAAATCGGCTGTAAAGTGATTCCGGTTGTGGCCTCGGTCGCTTTGGCAAAGCGGCTGGTCCGGACGGGCGTTGACGCCGTTATTGCCGAAGGTATGGAAAGCGGCGGGCACATTGGCGAAATTACGACGATGGCGCTGGTGCCGCAGATTGTTGATGCAGTTGATGTCCCGGTGATAGCCGCCGGCGGCATTGCCGATGCGCGCGGCGTAGCGGCAGCTTTTGCGCTGGGTGCTGAAGCGGTGCAGATGGGGACGCGTTTTGTCGTTTCGCAGGAGTGTATTGCCCATGAAAATTATAAAAATTTGGTTTTGAAGGCCCGCGACCGTTCGACGGTCATTACCGGGCGTACAACCGGTCATCCGGCTCGCGTACTGCAGAACCGGCTTACGCGGCATTATCTGGAACGGGAGAGTCAGGGCGCTCCGGCCGATGAGCTTGAGAAGCTCGGGCTGGGAACGCTTCGTTTGGCTGCCCGCGAGGGGGATGTCGATAATGGGTCGGTGATGATCGGCCAGATTTCCGGTATGATGGAACAGGTTAAACCGGTGGCGGAGATTATCCAGGAGATTGTCCGGGGAATCGCGCCGGTTATTGAGGCAATCCAGCAGGATTGCAGATGATTTTTCAGGCAGGGAGGAATTCAGATGAATAAAATTGCATTCGTATTTCCGGGACAGGGAGCGCAGACTGTCGGCATGGGCAAAGAATTTTTTGACCGTTATGATGTCGCCAAGCGTTTATTTAAAGAGGCCGATGAAGCTTTGGATTATTCGATTATGAAAATGTGCTTCGAGGGACCGGAGAATGATTTGCGCCTCACGGCCAACACGCAGCCGGCGATTCTTACCGTGAGCGTGATTGCGGCTGCCGTGCTTAAAGAGCATGACATAGTGCCGGATATTGTTGGCGGGCATAGCTTGGGCGAATATTCCGCTCTGGTGGCGGCCGGCGTTTTGAAGTTTCAGGATGCCGTGCTGCTGGTTCACCGCCGCGGCGCTTATATGCAGGAGGCGGTTCCGGTCGGCAAGGGTGGTATGGCGGCCGTTCTCGGTCTTGAGCGGGATAAAATTGTTGAAGTCTGCGCGGAGATATCGAAAGAATCGCCGGTACAGGCAGTGAACTTTAATTGCCCGGGGCAGGTCGTCATTGCGGGCGCTACGGTCGGAGTTGAAAAGGCTGCAGAGGCGCTGCGGGCGGCCGGCGCGGCAAAATGTGTCATGCTGCCGGTCAGCGCACCTTTCCATAGTACGCTTATGGCTCCGGCGGCTAAAAAACTGGCGGCTGAGTTGGATCGGGTGGAGATTGTGGATGCGTCGATTCCGGTGGTTGCCAATGTTACCGGTGAGTTGGAGACAAAAGCAGCGGACATTAAGCAGAACCTGGTGATTCAGGCGGATCATCCAGTCAAATGGGAAGACTGTGTCGCGGCCATGAAGACTTTTGGCGCCGATACATATGTGGAAGCCGGACCGGGCAAGACGCTCTGCGGCTTTAATAAGCGTATCGATCGTTCTCTCAAAAACCTGAATGTCGAAAATATTGCGTCTTTAGAAAAAACGCTTGACTATTTCAAGGAGGTCCGCTAATATGCTTTTAGACGGCAAGGTAGCTTTAGTGACCGGAGCCTCCCGGGGGATCGGCCGGGCTATTGCCCTTCGGCTGGCTGCTGAAGGCGCCAGCGTTGCCATCAACTATGCGGGCAATGCGAAAGCGGCGGAAGACGTCCGGGCTATGATTGAGCAAAAGGGCGGCAAGGCGCTGCTGGTACAGGCAGATGTTGCCGACAGTGCGGCGGTGGAGACAATGGTGAAAACGGTTGCCGACACCTTTGGCACGATTGATATTCTGGTAAATAATGCCGGTATTACGCGGGACGGGCTGCTGATGCGCATGAAAGAGGAAGACTGGGATGCGGTGATCAACACCAACCTCAAGGGAATCTTTTCCTGCACGAAAGCTGTTTCGCGGATTATGATGAAAAAACGGTATGGCCGTATTGTGAATATGTCTTCGGTGGTCGGGATTACCGGCAATGCCGGACAAACAAACTATGGCGCGGCGAAGGCCGGTGTCATCGGTTTTTCCAAGTCGGCCGCGCGCGAACTTGCCGGCCGCGGCATTACGGTCAACATGGTAGCGCCGGGGTGTATCAACACCGATATGACGGCAGTGCTGCCGGACAAAGTTAAAGAAGCTATGGTCGCTGGTATACCGCTCGGTAAAACAGGCGAGCCGGAAAACGTCGCAGACGCGGTGCTTTTCCTTGTATCCGACCAGGCGTCTTATATCACAGGGCAGGTGCTAAAGGTAGACGGCGGCATGGTTATGTGATATAACTAATAGATAGACTGTTTATTGGAGGGAGGTGAACGACATGTCGACTTTTGAAAAAGTTAGAGATATCGTAGTAGAGCAGTTGGGCGTTGAGGCCGATGAGGTTACCATCGAGTCTACGTTCATAGATGATTTAGGTGCAGATTCCCTGGATATCGTTGAGCTTATTATGGCTTTTGAGGAAGAATTTGCTATTGAAATTCCGGATGAAGCTGCCGAAAAGATTAAGACGGTGCAGGATGTTGTGTCCTATATAGACCAGAACAAGTAAGTTCTGGGCAGCTTACCTTTTGTGCAGAAAAGTCCCGTGAAGTGTTTCACGGGACTTTCTAAAGGTAAGAGTTTGAATGGAGGAGTTATTTTTGAAGCTTCCAGAGCTGAAAATTGGCACTAAAATTGCAAAAGTACCGATCGTTCAAGGCGGCATGGCGATTCGCTTGTCTACGGCCCGGCTGGCTTCGGCAGTGGCAAATCAAGGAGGCATTGGCCTTATTGCGGCTTCCGGTATGACAAACGCTGAATTACGCTATGAAATCAGGCTCGCTCGTTCGCTCACTTCGGGGATTATAGGCATTAATATCATGGTTGCAGCTAGGAAATTCAGTGAAATCGTGAAGACCGCGATTGACGAGGGCATCGACCTAGTAGTAGCTGGTGCCGGTTTTTCACGGGATATGTTTGGTCTGGGGAAAGAATCCGGGACGCCAATTGTTCCGATCGTTTCTTCAGTTAAATTAGCGAAAATATCTCAGCGTCTTGGCGCTACGGCTATTGTTGTGGAGGGAAAAGAGGCCGGTGGGCATCTTGGCACCTCGACTTCCGTACGGGAGCTTATCCCGGATATCCGCGCAGCCGTCGATATTCCGGTCATGGCGGCCGGCGGCGTACTGCACGGCCAGGACATTGTTGATCTCATAAAAATGGGTGCGAATGGCGTTCAAATGGGTTCGCGGTTCGCAGCCAGTGAAGAAGCAAATTCAGCTCCGATGTTGAAGGAGTTTTATCTGAAATCGACGCCGGAGGACATTGTGGTCATTCACAGTCCGGTCGGCTTACCGGGCCGCGCTGTGCGCAATCCGTTTGCCGAGCGCATCATGGAAGGCAATGTGCCGCCGCTTATGTGCGATAATTGCCTAAAGGCCTGCAAACATAATTTTTGTATTATCCGGGCGCTCATCCGGGCGCAGCAGGGTGATGTTGACACGGGCTTGGTGTTTACCGGTGAATATATTTCCCGTATTCGCAAGATCTTGTCCGTGAAGGAGATTTTTGAGCAGCTTCAAGAGGAAGTTGCGGCTATTAATTAATTGTGAGGTGTTATGATTGGGTAACAGAGTAGTAGTGACTGGTATCGGTGTCATTTCGCCAATCGGCACAGGCCGGGAAACCTTTTGGAAGGCGCTCCTGGCTGGAACGAACGGCATTGAACGCATCAGCCGCTTCGATCCTGCAGATTATGCAGCGCAGATTGCCGGTGAAGTGAAGGATTTTGATCCAACGATTTATATCGATAAAAAAGAGGCCAAGCGCATGGATCGCTATGCACAGTTTGCAGTGGGAGCGACGAAGCTGGCTCTTGAGGATGCGAAGCTGGATCTGGCGAATGAAGACTGCGACCGCATTGGTACTTATATTGGCACGGGTATCGGCGGCATTGAAACGATGCATGCGCAGTATGAGAAGTTGTTCTCCAAGGGACCGCATCATATCAGTCCATTTTTCATTCCGATGATGATTGGCAATATGGCAGCCGGACAGGCGGCGATTGCATTTGGGCTGCATGGTCCGTCCAGCTGTATCGTGACGGCCTGTGCTACTGGTTCAAACTGTATTGGCGACGCGTTCCGGGTTTTACAGCGCGGCGAGGCCGATGTGATGGTAGCCGGCGGCACGGAAGCGGCTATTTCGCCGGCAGCAGTCGCTGGTTTTTGCTCCATGAAGGCGCTTTGCACGGATTGCAATGATGATCCGGCACATGCATCACGTCCGTTTGACAAGAACCGCAGCGGTTTTGTCATGGGCGAGGGTGCCGGTATGGTCATTCTGGAAACACTGGAGCATGCTGAAAAGCGCGGCGCGCATATTTATGCTGAAATTGCCGGCTATGGTTCGAATTCGGATGCGTATCATATTACAAGCCCGGCGCCGCATGGCGAGTACCAGGCAAAGTGCATGCGGATTGCTATTGCTGATGCCGGTCTGACACCGGATGACATTGATTATGTCAATGCGCATGGAACTTCCACCCATATGAATGATGAAGGCGAGACGGAAGCTTGCAAGGCGGTTTTTGGCGATAGGGCAAAGGACGTTCCGGTCAGCTCGATTAAATCCATGACCGGACATTTGCTTGGTGCTGCCGGCGGTGTTGAATGCATTGCTACGGCACTGGCAATAGAGAATGATATGCTGCCGCCGACGATCAATTATGAGACGCCGGATGAAGGCCTGGATCTCGATTATGTACCAAATCAGGCGAGAGCACATAAAGTGCGGGCGGCAATATCTAATAACTTCGGTTTTGGCGGACATAACGCCTGCCTGCTGCTGAAGAAGTTTGTGAAGTGACCGGACATGATGAATAAGCTGTCAGCCGCGAGATCGCAGTCGCTTTTGCAATTGGCGGCGCGGCTGGGCGTGTCTTTTAATAACTTGTTGTTTTTGCATCAGGCACTCACCCATACTTCTTATGCGAATGAATCACGACAAGGTAATGTGATCCATAACGAGCGGTTGGAATTTCTTGGGGATGCTGTTTTGGAACTGGCGACGAGTACGTATTTGTACCGTCATTTTCCTGATATGCCGGAAGGCGAGATGACCAAAGCCCGGGCTTCTTTGGTTTGTGAGATATCGCTGCATCGGCGGGCTGTTGATGTGCATCTTGGCGATTATCTGTTGCTGGGCCATGGAGAAATCGTGACCGGCGGCGCGCAGCGGCCGTCTATTCTGGCGGATGCTTTTGAAGCGGTGATCGGCGCTATTTATCTGGATCAGGGCTGGCAAGTCGCTGCCGATTACGTGCTGACGCAGCTGCAGACAGAACTGAACGAGGTTGAAGCCGGACAGACGCTGAAAGATTATAAAACAATTTTGCAGGAAGTCGTTCAGCGGCATGCCGGGCAGCGGATTGTTTATGAGCTGTTGGCGGCTACGGGGCCGGATCATGCGAAAGTCTTTCAGGTAGCGGTGCGCATTAACGGGCTGGCTTATGGCACTGGCCGGGGCCGGACCAAGAAAGAAGCTGAGCAGCATGCTGCCGGCGAGGCGCTGAAAAAATTTCAAGGGAGAGAAAATTAGATGGCGGAAGCCATCTAATTTTTTACGGCTGGCGATGAAACATTACATCATTCCACTTTTTATACCGCATGAAGGGTGCCCACACCAATGTGTATTTTGCAATCAGCGCCGCATTACGGGGGTTGTCACTTCGGTGACACCGGCGGATGTAAAGCGCATTCTGGATTTTCATCTTGCCGGTATTACGCGTCCTTACTATGTTGAGGCGGCATTTTATGGCGGAAGCTTTACGGCTTTGCCGGAATCCGTGCAGCAGGCGCTGCTGGCTCCGGCCAAACGGGAATTTTTGGCTGGAAATCTGAATGCGGTCCGGCTTTCCACCCGGCCGGATTGTATTGATCAAAAGAATCTCATACATCTTAAAGAGGCCGGCGTCAAGCTGATTGAGCTGGGGGCGCAGTCTTTTGACGATAGGGTGCTCGGGCAGTCCAGGCGCGGGCATACAGCTGATGATATTGTGCAGGCGGCCGGCCAAGTGCGGGACGCGGGAATCGATCTGGGGATTCAGCTCATGCCCGGACTTCCCGGGGATACTGCGGCTTCTTTGCAGCAGACGCTGGCGGCGTCGCTGGCGCTGCGGCCTGACGTGGCGCGGCTTTATCCGACACTGGTTTTGCGGGATACGCCGTTGGAAACCTTATGGCGGCGGGGGTTGTTTCTGCCTTTGCGGCTGGAGACGGCTGTGGCTGTGACGGCTGTTATGAAGCTGGCTTTGGAACGCGTCGGCACACAGGTAATTCGCACCGGGCTGCAGTCGTCGCCGGAACTTGATACGGGCGGGACGGTTCTGGCCGGTCCTTATCATCCGGGGTTTGGCGAGTTGGTGGAAAATTATATCTTTGCAGCGATGGCAATGGAACTTTTTCAGGCAGCCGGCGGTTTGAGCGGTCTGGTTACGATGCATCATGCTCTCGTGGATACATCGAAGCTGCGCGGTCAGAAAAACCGTAATCTTTGTCTTTGGCGGCGGCAATATCCGTCGGCATCCATTGGGCTGCAGGCAGATGAATCGCCGGGTACACTGCGGCTGTCTGCCGGAGGCCATGACTATAAGGTAACGCGGCGGGAGGTACGGCTGACGATGCCGTGATTTTTTCGGACGCCAACGAATAATATCGTAAGGTTCCCCGGCAGGGGAGCCGGCAATGGGAAAACAATAGAAAGGAAGTCGATACAATGCGACAGTTGATAATGCTTGGCACGGGTTCGGCCATGGTCACGCATTGCTATAATACTTGTTTTTTAGTGCGGCTGACAGAGGATGAGTATCTTTTAACCGATGCGGGCGGCGGCAATGGAATTTTACGGCAGATGGAGCTGGCCGGTGTCGGCTTTGAAAAAGTACATCATCTGTTTGTAACGCATGGGCATACGGATCATGTGCTGGGCGTAATCTGGGTTATGCGGCGTATTGCCACTCTCATGAATGAAGATCATTATGAGGGCGAGTTTCATATTTATTGTCATGATGTTGTGAAGCATATTCTGGAAATGATGGCGGAGCTTATGCTGAAAAAACAGGATTTAGCTCAAATGGGGACTCGCATTATTCTGCATGAGGCGCGTGATGGGCAGCAAGTATCGGTTCCCGGCGGGAAGCTGACGGCATTTAGTATTTTGTCGAAAAAAGCGAAGCAGTTCGGCTATCGGCTGCGTTTTGCTGACCGGCATACGCTAACTTGTCTGGGCGACGAGCCTTATAATGACCGCTGTAAAGCGTACGCGGAAAAAACCGATTGGCTGCTTGCCGAGGCTTTTTGCCGTTATGCAGACCGGGAGCGGTTTCAGCCGTATGAAAAACATCACAGCACGGTGAAAGAAGCGTGTGAAACCGCAGCGGCGCTGGGGGTCAAGCATCTTGTGCTCTATCATACCGAGGACAAAACGCTGCCTGTTCGTAAGGAAACTTATTTGGCAGAAGCCGTTGCCTATTACCCTGGTCCGGTATATGTGCCGGATGATCTTGACGTGATTGATCTGGATTGACCTTTTGGGGTTGTCCGTTAATAAACAATAAAAAGTTGCTGGTTCATGGAAATGATATTCCCGTACCAGCAACTTTTTTATTAGGGTTTTACAAATTGCCTATCAAACAGACACTTTATTAGGCAGGGTCGCCCTGTCAATCGACATCTTTTCGATCGATAGTTTAAAAACATCTACCGATTCGGTAAGTCGATCAAATTCTTCATCGTTCAGCGTGCGCAGTCCGGTTTCAATACGCAGCCGAAGCTGTTCATTGAAGTCCTCAATGATGGTGTTTCCCTTTGGCGTCAGGGAAACTTGCATGAACCGCCGATCGTGGGGCAGTGCCGTCCGATTGATACAGTCCTGTTTGGCCAGCTTGTCGAGAATCGGGGTCATTTGCTGCTTGGACATTACGAGTATCTGCCCCATGTCCCGGATGGTCATCGGGCCTTCATCATGCAGTATCATGAGAACCGTAAAATGGTTGATGGGTAAAGTAATCGTTGCCTTGCGAAAAAAATTCTGGTGCACTGTGAATAATGCGGCCATAAAGGCGGCGGATAGCATCCTGTAATTCTTGTCAGCCATGATCGTGCAGTTATACCTCCTTGTAGCAGTCTCAGATAAAATAACGGCAGAGGAATCCTTGACTTTTGTATAAATATAATATACTATAGAAAATGCAAATAGTAAACAGTTATTTACTATTTTGTTTAGGGAAAGAAACTGAATATCAGCACGCAAGTCGATGCTGGTTGAATCAAGGGGGCAGAGATTATTTTGAGCGTTAGGACAAAGGGGAAGATGATGGGGCTGGCTTTGGCAGCGCTTTTGGCTGTTGGGGCAACGCTGGGCGGCTGCGGCGGCCAAAAGCAGGCTGCGCCGGCTGGCGGATCGGTTGCGGTCAAGGCAATGAAGGTGTTGCAGCAGGATACGCCGCTGAGTTCGGAGTATGCCGGGCAGGTGCGCGGGCGTGATGAGGTTAAGATCCAGCCGCGGGTTTCCGGAACAATTGTGGAAAAATATGTGACCGGCGGTCAATTTGTAACGGCGGGACAACCGCTTTATAAGATTGATTCGCGTCAGTATGAATCGGCAATGCTTTCCGCACAGGCAACGCTGGCTCAATCAAAAGCGACGCTCTCCAATGCGACGATTGATCTGCAGCGCGATCAGGAACTGCTGTCTTCAGATGCGATATCTGAACAAACGGTTACGACGCAGCAGTCGAATGTCAATCAGTATCAGGCTGCGGCCGATGCCAATGCCGCACTGCTGAAAAAGGCGCAGGAGAATCTCGATGACACGGTCGTATATGCGCCGATGGATGGTCGGCTGGATGTAAATGATGTCGCTGTCGGAACCTATGCTTCTGCAGGGCAGACAACTTTGGTGACGGTGGGTTCGGTTGATCCGGTATTTGTGCAGTTCAGCATCAGTGAAATGGAATACCTTCAATTCATGAATTTACATGAACTGAATTCGGGAAATATGGATAATGCCGTCGTGACCATTACTTTGACGAACGGCAAAGAATATCCGCAGTCAGGCAAGATGGTACAGGCGGACCGGGCGCTGTCGGAAAATACCGGTACGCTGACGGTAAAAGCGCAGTTCCCTAATCCGGACGGCGTATTGCTGCCGGGCATGTTTGCCCGCGTCCGTTTGGGCGGCGAGGTCGTGCCGAACGCGATTCTGGTACCGCAGCGGGCCATTCAGCAGCTGCTGGATAAGACCTTTGTGATCGTGGTCGGCGCCGACGGTAAATCTGAGTCGAAAGCCATAACGCTGGGGGACAAAGTCGGCAGCTATTATATTGTGAAGGACGGAATTTCCGCAGATGATACGGTTGTTGTTGAAGGACTGACAAAGCTGCAGGCCGGGATGGATTTGAATGTGACGATGGTAACGCCGGAAGATATGGGCTTTACGCTCACCGCAGCCCCAACCGAAAAAGCCACAACAGCAAAGTCGTAAGGGGGCATTATTTTGTCAAAGTTTTTTATTGAACGACCGATTTTTGCCATTGTTATTGCTCTTATGATGGTGATTCTCGGTGGCATTTCTGCCGTGAATCTGCCAATCGCGCAGTATCCGCAGATTTCACCGCCGACCATCAGCGTGTCGACGACGTATACCGGCGCGAACGCCAGCGTTGTAAATCAGACGATCGCGCAGATCATCGAACAGCAGGTCAATGGTACGCAAGGTATGGATTATATGAGCTCGAATTCGGATGATACGGGGCGTTACAGCCTGTCGGTTGTCTTTAAGCTCGGTACAGACGGCGATATGGATTCGGTTAAGGTCCAGAACAATGTGGCGATTGCGAATGCCAGTTTGCCGTCGGATGTTCAGGCTAGCGGCGTGACTACGAAAAAGGCCTCGAATGATATGGCGCTCATGGTAGCGCTGTCATCGCCGAATGGTACTTATGACCGTACTTTTATGAAGAATTATGCGGATATTTATCTGCTGGATAAGATTAAGCGCGTTCCTGGCGTCGGCGATGTCAATGTATTCGGCGCGGATTATTCGATGCGTGTCTGGCTGAATCCGGATAAATTGGCAGAGCTGGGGCTGACGATTGCCAATGTTACAACGGCGATCAAGGAGCAGAACATTCAGGCACCGGCGGGCACGGTAGGACAGCTGCCGGCTCCGGATACACAGGAGAAACAATATACAGGCCAAGTAGAGGGCCGCTTGGTGACGCCGGAGGATTTCGGCAATGTTATTATCAAGTCGGAACCCAATGGTTCCTTTGTGCGGCTGAAAGACGTGGCCCGTATTGAAACCGGTCCGAAGACGACCAATATAGAAACCATGTCCAATGGTGATGTCGGCATTGGTTTTGGTATTCAGCTGACAAATGATGCCAATGCGATGGAAACGGTATCCGGCGTGCAGAAGGTCATCCGCGATGCGTCCGTCGATTTCCCGCCGGATCTGCAATATAAGGAAATCGTTGACAGTACAAAGTATATTCGGGAATCTATCAGCGAAGTGCTTCATACCTTTGTAGAAGCTTTGCTGCTCGTTATGCTCATTGTGTTTATTTTTCTGCAAAGCTGGCGGGCAACACTGATCCCGATGCTGGCGGTGCCAGTTTCGCTGGTTGCGACGTTTGCCGCTTTTACGGTTCTAGGTTTTACCATCAATACACTGACACTATTTGCCATGGTTTTGGCTATAGGGCTGGTCGTTGATGATGCGATTGTTGTTATTGAAAATGTTGAGCATCATATGCGGTATAACGGGTTGTCGCCGAAGGAAGCGACGAAGCGCGCTATGGATGAGGTGCAGGGACCGGTCGTGGCAATTGCTTTCGTGCTGGCGGCTGTATTTGTACCAGTCGCATTTCTGGGCGGCATGATGGGTGTTCTCTACAAGCAGTTTGCGCTTACCATTGCGGTCTCTATGGGCTTGTCGGCCTTTGTGGCTTTGTCGCTTACGCCGGCGCTTTGTGCGCTGATGCTGAAACCGCATGATCCGAATGCGCATGAGGGCCTTTTGGGGCGTTTCTTTGCGAAATTCAATGATTGGTTTGATCGTACACAGAAACGCTATACCGGTATAGTAGCTTGGTGTATCAGTCATGCAAAATTGGCAGTAGTCTTTTTGCTGGTTGTTGTCGGCTGTATGGGCGTACTGTATAAACTGGTGCCGAGTACCTTTGTGCCGGAGGAAGATCAGGGATATTTTATTACTTCGGTGACTTTGCCGGAGGGCAGTTCGCTGAACCGCACCAAGGATACGATGGGCCGGCTGGCAGCGGATTTGCAGCAGATGCCGGGCGTTGATAATGTCATGGCCATCAGTGGTTTCGATATTCTGTCCTTTGGTTCTAAATCCAATGCTGGAACCATGTTTGTCGGTTTGACGTCCTGGGGCGATCGCAAGGCGCCGGATAAACAGATCAATGCCATGATTGGCCGGGTGTTTATGACTGCCGCCAAGGGGTATCCGGAGGCTTCGGTTATTGCCGTCAACCCGCCGGCGCTGCCGGGTCTGGGTATGGTCGGCGGATTTACCCTGCAGCTGCAGGATATGTCCGGGCATACGGATGTTGAACTGGATAACATCACCAAGAAAATTGTCGCTGCCGCGAATCAGCGGCCGGAGTTGAAGGGCGTTTACACAACTTACAAGGTGAATTCGCCAAACTATGATTTTGAAGTGGATCGCGAAAAAGTCAAGAATCTCGGTGTGGATCTGTCCGATGTATTTACGGCGCTGCAGGTGAATTTCGGCGGTGCGCAGATCAATGATTTTAATCGTTTCGGACGAACCTACAAGGTCATGCTGCAGTCGGATACGATGTATCGCAATGAAGCGGAGGCAGCTAAATTCGTTTTCGTGAAGAGCGCTACAGGAACGATGATCCCGCTGGATACTTTGATTCGTCCGAAGGTCGGCACCGCGCCGTCCATCATTTCCCGCTTTAATGCGGCCCGCAGTGTGACGATTCAGGGCAGCGCCGGGGATGGCTATAGTTCAGGACAAGCGATGACGGCTATCGAGGAAGTCGTGCGGGAAAATGCGCCGACAGGTTTTAATATTGAGTGGTCGGGGCAGAGCCGCGAGGAAAAAACGGCCGGCGACTCGACGATGAAGGTGCTGGGGCTGGCACTGCTCTTTGTATTCCTTTGCCTGGCGGCGCTCTATGAGAGCTGGAGCGTTCCTTATGCCGTACTGTTAACGGTGCCAACCGGTATTTTTGGCGCGTTGCTTTCTGAGTATGCGATGAATCTGCAGGATAGTGTTTACATGCAGATCGGAGTCATTATGATCATTGGCTTGGCGGCAAAAAATGCGATTCTTATTGTCGAATTTGCCAAGGTCCGTACGGATAAGGGCATGGATCCGGTGAAGGCAGCTATTGAAGCGGCCGGGCTGCGCCTGCGTCCGATTATCATGACGTCGCTCGCCTTCATTATCGGCTGTCTGCCTCTGGCGATTGCCAGCGGCGCTGGCGCTGCTGCGCGTAATGCAATGGGCGTGGCTGTCGTCGGCGGCATGATTTTTGCCACCTCGCTGGGTGTTTTCCTGATACCGGTATTCTTCGTTATTGTTGAGTATATTGCCGCAAAGTTTGGCGGCCTGCATCAGTCAAAGAAAAAGACTTCAGCGGATTATATGTAATGGCTGTGAATGAAAAAGAAGGCATCGCGTTGAGCGAGGCCTTCTTTTTTCGTAGATTTTTGTTGTTGAATCAATTTTCATCAGGCAGGTAATACTGGAAAGCCGATGGAATGCTGTAAGCGCGTTTTAAGTCTGTGGGTTCGATCCAGTGCAGCGGCGGCAGCAAAGGATTCTGGTTGTAGTTCGCCGGCAATTCGCGCACGCTTTCCCTGAGTTCAACGCGCCAGCCGATGAGATCCCACTCGATATGGGAAAAAATATGCCGGGCCGGCGGCAGTTTTTTCCATGAAGCTGGTTGTAAACCTGCTTCGGTTAACAAGGACAGCACGGCTTTTTTTGTCAGGTGTCCGCCATAGTTGGGCAGTTCCCAAAGACCGGCCAATAACCCCTGCGGCGGTCTTTGGTCAATTGCAATGGATGTATTCCGGCAAAGCAGCAGTACGGTTCGTTTTTCTACGCGACGAGCTTTTGTTGGCTTTTTTGCGGGGAGTTGTTCCACATGGCCGGCAGCCCGGGCAAAACATAGATCCTGCAGTGGACAGTCTGGACAGCTGGCGCTTTTTCGCGGCAGACAGATCAGGGCTCCCAGTTCCATTAGCGCCTGATTGAAGGCGCCGGCCTGGCGGCCTTCTGGCATGATGGACAGCAGCGCATTTTCTACCGCCCGTTTCGTCGTATCTTTCAGCACATCATCCGCACAGTCGGTGAGGCGCATAATGACGCGCAGCACATTACCGTCCACGGCCGGATGTTTCTGCCCGTAAGCGATGGAGCTGATGGCTCCGGCCGTATAGCGGCCAATGCCGGGCAGCGTCAGCAGCGCTTCGAAATCGGGCGGCAACTTGCCGTCATACTGCCGGATGAGAATGCGGGCAGCTTTTTGCAGGTTTCGCACCCGGCTATAGTAGCCAAGGCCTTCCCACAGTTTCAGCAGCGTGTCTTCATCGGCAGATGCCAGTGCGGCGGTATCCGGCAATGCGGTCATGAAACGGGAAAAATAAGGCATGACGGCAGCAACCCGGGTTTGCTGCAGCATGATTTCGGAAATCCAGACCCGATACGGTGTTGGATCTTCTCTCCAGGGCAGCTGACGCGCTTGTCCGTGAAACCAGCGCAGCAGCGGAGCTGGAATTTTTTCAAGTACTTTTTGCTTTTCTGATGATATTGGCATCGATGCGTTCCTCCTGATCTTTCTCTATCATAGCACAGCTGACAGGGAAAAAACAAAAGACAGTTTTACCCAATGTTCATTACAAAAAGAAAAAATTACACAAAAAATAGAAAAAAGTTACAAAAACTTGTTGACAAAACCAGTGAATGCTGTGATAATGTATACATGTTTACAACATTACGCATTACGAAAGTGCGCAGCAAATAAACGAATACCAGCAATGATGGGGAAAAGAACAGGTGGGAGCCTTCACAGAGAGCCGGTGGTTGCTGAAAACCGGCAGGCCGAAATGTTCGTCATCGCCCAGGAGCTTTTGCGTCGAATGCTTTGGCAGGAGGCGTGAACGTGTTTCAGCGTTAATGAAGGTCAGTGATGACCATGAGTACAATGCAGGGTGGTACCGCGGATATTCCGCCCCTGCTGTCGGCATATATGTCGGCAGCAGGGGCGGTTTTTATATATAAGCGATGCTTTTTTGGGAGGTTCGTGAAGATGCGCAATGTACTATCGGTTTTCGTACAGAATCAGCCTGGTGTGCTGGTTCGGGTTGCAAGCATGTTTTCCCGGCGGGAGTTTAATATCGACAGTTTGTCAGTCGGTGTGACACAATCGCCTGAATACTCAAGGATTACAGTTGTCGTACACGGGGATGAGAACCTCGTCGATCAGATGATCAAGCAGCTGGAGAAATTGCCGGATGTCGTGGCCGTACAGCGTTTGGACGCCGGAGCAGCTGTGTGCCGCGGCATGACGATGATCAAAGTCAAGGCGGACGATACCATTCGTCTGGATGTATTGAAAATGGCGGAGCTTTTCCGGGCGCATGTCATTGATGTGCAGCCGACGACTTTGATTTTTGAGATCACCGGTGAGGATGCAAAGGTTACCGCATTTTTGCAGCTTTTATCACCCTATGGCATTCTTGAGGTAATACGGACCGGACTCATCGGTCTTGAGCGTGGCGAACATACTATTTATGAACATTGTGAGGAGAGAGAATACTATGGCAAAAACTTATTATGATCAGGATGCAAACTGGGATATCATGAAAGGCAAGAAGGTCGCCATCATTGGTTATGGCAGCCAGGGACATGCACATGCACTGAATTTGAAGGACAGCGGCGCTGACGTTGTTGTCGGTCTTTATGAGGGCAGCAAATCAAAGGCCATTGCCGAGTCCCATGGCCTTACCGTTTTGCCGGTGGCGGAAGCTGTTCGTCAGGCCGATATCACCATGGTTCTGATTCCGGATGAGAAACAGGCGGATGTCTATAAAGCTGAGATCGGACCAAATCTGAAACCGGGCAGCGCGTTGGCTTTTGCCCATGGCTTTAACATTCATTTCAAGCAAATTGTTCCGCCGGCGGACGTTGATGTATTCATGGTTGCTCCGAAGGGACCGGGACATCTGGTTCGGCGTACTTTTACTGAAGGCGGCGGCGTTCCGGATGTATTTGCGGTAGAGCAGGATGCCACGGGCAATGGCTTTGATATTGCGCTGGCTTATGCGCGCGGCATTGGCGGTACCAGAGCCGGCGTTATCCAGACGACGTTCCGGGAAGAAACGGAAACCGATCTTTTCGGCGAGCAGGTTGTACTCTGCGGCGGCGTTACGCATTTGATTCAGAATGGTTTTGAGACGCTGGTCGAAGCAGGCTACATGCCGGAGATGGCATATTTTGAATGCTTCCATGAGATGAAACTGATTGTGGATCTCATGTATGAAGGCGGCATGGCTAAGATGCGCCGTTCCATCAGTGATACGGCTGAATATGGCGACTATGTGATCGGGCCCCGGATCATCACTCCGGCGGTGAAGGCAGAAATGAAGAAGGCGCTGAACGAGATTCAGGACGGAACTTTTGCCCGCAACTGGCTGGTTGAGAACCGTGCCGCCGGCCGTGCCAATTTCCTGGCTCTGCGGGAAAAACATGCAAATCATCCAATTGAAAAGGTTGGCGCTCAGCTCCGCAGCATGATGTCCTGGCTCAAGGGACAGGATAAACTGCAGTTCTGATCCAGACGGCCGTAGTGTTGGTTTTGACTTGAATCGGCTTACACTTCATGTATATAATGAAGTGTAAGCCGGTTTTTATAGGAAGATGATTTTAGGAGGCTTTTGTATGGGAATGAATATGACCGAAAAAATTCTGGCCAGGCATGCCGGTATTCCCTCGGTGGAGCCGGGACAGCTCATCACTTGCAAGCTGGATATGGTGCTCGCCAATGATATAACGGCACCGCCGGCGATTAAGGAATTTGAGAAGGTGGGGCGGCCGGTGTTTGACCGCACCAAGATTGCTCTGGTACCGGATCATTTCACGCCGAATAAGGATATGAAAACGGCCGCTTTGACGAAGAGCGTGCGCGATTTTGCCAAACAGCAGCGGATTGTGAATTATTTTGAGGTGGGGCATGATGCCGGCATCGAGCATGTGATTCTGCCGGAAAAAGGGCTGGTTGGTCCAGGGATGCTGACGATTGGCGCGGACTCCCACACTTGTACCTATGGAGCGGTCAATGGTTTTGCGACGGGTGTCGGCACAACGGATTTAGCGGTGGGTATGGCTACCGGTGAAGCCTGGTTTAAGGTGCCGGCGGCGATTAAGGTAGAGCTTACCGGCCGGAAACCGAAGAATATCAACGGCAAAGATGTCATTCTGACACTGATCGGTATGATTGGCGTTGACGGCGCTTTGTATCAGTCGCTGGAATTTGCCGGCGACGGGGTGGCTGAGTTGTCGATGGCCGATCGTTTTACGATTGCCAATATGGCGATTGAGGCCGGCGGCAAGAATGGAATTTTTCCTTTTGATGCACAAACCAAGGCTTATGTTGAAGGACGGGTGCAAGCGCCGTATGAGCCGGTAGCGCCGGATGCGGATGCGCAGTATGCCCGCACGGTAACGATTGATTTGGCGGCACTGACGCCGGTGGTGGCGTTTCCTCATTTGCCGGGCAATACGAAGCGTGTCGCCGATATCGGCCGGATTGATATTCAGCAGGTCGTTATTGGTTCCTGTACCAATGGGCGGCTGGAAGACTTGGCGATTGCCGCCGCAATTCTGAAGGGGCACAAGGTGCATCCGGATGTGCGCTGTATCGTAATCCCGGGCAGTCAGCAGGTTTATCTGGAAGCGCTGGCCGCCGGGTATCTCAAAACTTTTGTCGAAGCCGGAGCGGCTGTATCGACGCCGACCTGCGGACCCTGCATGGGCGGGCATATGGGGATTCTGACCGCTGGCGAGCGCTGCGTATCCACGACCAATCGGAATTTTCGCGGACGCATGGGACATGTGGACAGCGAAGTGTATCTGGCGGGGCCGCATGTGGCGGCGGCCAGTGCGATTCTTGGCCGGATTGCGGTCCCTGAGGAGGTTGAGTGAGCATGGAAGTAAAAGGAAAAGTATGGCGCTATGGCGATAATATTGATACGGATGTTATTATTCCGGCACGGTATCTGAATTCATTTGATCCCGCGGAACTGGCTTCTCACTGTATGGTGGATATTGATGAAACTTTTGCTCAAAAAGTACAACCGGGGGATCTGATGGTCGGCGGTAAAAATTTTGGCTGCGGATCTTCGCGGGAGCATGCGCCGATTGCCATCAAAGCGTCCGGCGTCCCGGTGGTCATTGCCGCGAGTTTCGCGCGTATTTTTTATCGCAACGGCATCAATATCGGACTGCCGCTGTTGGAAATTGGCGATGCGGTGGAAAAAATCAACGCGGGCGATGTTCTGCAGGTGGATACCACGGCGGGGATTATCAAAAATCTCACGACGGGCGATACTTTCAAAGCGCATCCGCTGCCGGGGTTTGTGCAGGATATTGCCCGGGCGGGTGGGCTCATTCACTATATTAAAGAAAAAGGTTCCTTATGAGTTCTTTTTTCATTTGAGGGAGATAAAATAATGGCGAAAAAAATTGTAGTCATTCCAGGCGACGGCATCGGTGGGGAAATAACATCGTCAGCAGTGGATGTGCTGAAAAAAATTGATGAAAAATTTCATATTGGCCTGAGCTATGAATACCATGATGCCGGCGGTACGGCTTATGATAAATTTGGCACGCCGCTGCCGCAGACAACGATTGATGCCGCCAAGGCTTCGGATGGCGTATTATTTGGCGCGGTCGGCGGCAATCAATGGGATCAGGTGGAACCGGAGCTGCGTCCGGAGAAGGCCATTCTGGGGCTTAGAAAACACCTGGGGCTTTATGCGAATCTGCGGCCGGTAAAGGTCGCGGACACGCTGGTGGAATATTCACCGTTGAAGCCGGAGGTGGTGCGCGGCGTTGATCTGGTCATCGTGCGGGAACTGATTGGCGGTATCTATTTCGGGGATCGCTGCGAGTCGGAGATGCATGATGGGCATGAAAGGGCTTGGGATTTGGAAAACTACTCAATTCCGGAAGTCGTGCGCATTGCTAAATTGGCATTCGAGACGGCAAAACTTCGCCGCGGCAAGGTTACCTCGGTGGACAAGTCCAATGTGCTGGCAACTTCGCGGCTTTGGCGGCGTACAGTAACCAGAATGGCTGCGGATTATCCGGAAGTTGAATTGGATCATCTTTATGTCGATAATTGTGCGATGCAGCTGGCGCTGCGGCCAACTCAGTTTGATGTCATCTTGACCGGCAATCTGTTCGGGGATATTCTCAGTGATGAAGCCGCGGTATTGGGCGGTTCGATTGGTATGATGCCGAGCGCCAGTATCGGCGAGTGCACGAGTTTGTTTGAGCCAATTCATGGATCGGCGCCGGATATTGCCGGCATGGGAATTGCCAATCCAATTGGGACGATTTTGTCGGCGGCGATGCTGCTTCGCTATGCGCTCAAGGAAGAGGCGGCGGCGCAAGCCGTGGAAAAAGCCTGCGATCAGGCGCTGGCCGATGGCTATCGGACGCCGGATCTTTGGAAAGACGGCTTTACTAAAGTATCAACAACGAAAATGACGCAAGCTGTTATCGGGCGTATTTAATCAGGGATGTTGCCGGATGGCAGGTCCTTTATAACCAGCAGGCAAAAAAGGGGGGGTATGACGATGAAAGGAGCACGGGCAGTGGTGGAGTGCCTTGTCGAACAAGGTGTCAATACGGTATTCGGCTATCCGGGCGGGATGATTTTGCCGCTTTATGACGCCTTGTATGATGACAAACGCATCCGGCATATTTTGACCACGCATGAACAAAGCGCGGCGCATGCGGCTGACGGCTATGCACGGGCGACCGGCAGAGTGGGCGTCTGTCTGGCGACGTCCGGACCGGGTGCGACGAATCTGGTGACCGGGATTGCGACGGCGTTTATGGATTCGGTACCGCTGGTGGCAATTACCGGGCAGGTGGATACGACTTCTCTGGGGCGGGATGCATTTCAGGAAACAGATATTGTCGGCGTAACGATGCCCATCACCAAGCACAATTTTAAGGTAAAAGATCCGAAGAAATTGGTTATGGTGCTGCGCGAGGCATTTCATATTGCCCGGACTGGTCGTCCGGGACCGGTGCTGGTCGATATTCCCCGCAATTTATTTTTTGCCGATGTGCGTTATACGCCGGAGCAGGAGGTTTGCAAAAAGCCCGGACAACCCGACGCGGATTTTTTGATCTGTGCGGCTGAAGCAGCAGCAGTTATGAGGCAGGCACAGCGCCCCTTGGTCATCGCGGGCGGGGGGATTATCTCAGCCAATGCCAGCCGGGAATTTACGGCTTTTGTGGAGAAATATCATTTACCAGTGGCTGTGACGCTGATGGGAATCGGCGCCTTTCCCCGTTCGCATCCGCAGATGCTTGGCTTTGCCGGCATGCATGGAAAAAAAGCTGCTAACAGCGCCATTGCCGCCGCTGATTTGATCATTGCGGTAGGCAGCCGTTTTGCGGACCGTCAGACAGGAAATATCGACAAATATACGGCGGATACAAAATTTATTCATATTGATATTGATCCGGCGGAAATTGATAAAAATATTGCCAGCGCCATTGGACTGGCCGGAGATATGAAAACAATTCTGCGGCTATTGATGCAGCGGGAGCCATCGGCAGACTTGTCTGCCTGGTGGCAGCGGATTCGCTGTTGGCAAAAGGAATATACCTATGATTATAACGTTACTTGCTTGACGCTTCCCTGGGCGCTGCATCATATTGCCGAGGCAACGGCCGGCAAGCCGTTTGCCTTTGTTACCGATGTCGGGCAGCATCAGATGTGGGCTGCCTTGCATCTTCGCGTGGAGACGCCGCGCACCTGGCTGACCTCGGGTGGTCTTGGCACTATGGGGTTTGGATTGCCGGCGGCTATGGGAGCTCAGCTTGGCTTCGGCAATACGCGCCGGGTAATTCACCTGGCCGGTGACGGCGGTATCAAAATGACCGGCAGCGAATATTATACGATCGCCCGTCTGAAGCTGCCCATTATTTCTCTCATAGTGAACAATACGAGTCTGGGAATGATCCGTCAGCTGCAGAAGGTTATGTATCATGAGCGCTACATGTCTTGTGAATTTGATTACCCTATGGATTTTGTGGCCTATGCCGGGAGTTTTGGCATTCAGGCGGAGGCAGTATCTACGCCGGATGAATTTGCTGCGGCGTTTCATACGGTACTGGCCGCGATGGAACCGCGCGTTATTGTGCTGAATCTGCATCGGAGTTTTGTCGAGCCGATGATTAAAGGCGGCGCGCGCATTGACGAATTTGTCGATTTTAAATAAAAAAAGGCTTATCCCTTATCTGGCAGGGGTAAGCTTTCTTTTTGTCTGTAATTTGTCTGCAGTAGGGCTTAACCATGGAAGACCATATTTATAAAATGAATACAGGACTTCCTGCGAAGCTTAATATCGTTTTTTAAATTGTAGGTTATATGGTTACAAAAATGCTTGACCAGAACATATTGACAAATAAAAAGATTGCAATTAAACTAAAAATGAGTTCATCGGAGGGTATGATTAAGTGCTGGATAAGATGGCAGGAAGCTGTGTCTTGTCTGGTTTTTTTATTGGGAGGATTTTATGATTGCTGTTGTAATTAATGTATTGGCAATTATTTTTGGCTGTGCATTAGGCTTGTTTCTCAAGAGAGGAATACCGGAATCTATGTCGGATGCATTGATGAAGGGATTGGGGCTTTGCACGCTGATTATTGGCATACAAGGTGCTATTAAAGAGCAGAATATCATATTGTTGATTATCGCCGTTGTTGCTGGTATTTTTATTGGCGAGTTAAAAGACTGGGATGGTAACGTTAACCGATCAGTAAAAAATATTTTGGTAAAACTTCATGCAACGGGGGATTCACAAAAAATTGCCGAGGCATTTGTCACGGCGTGTTTAGTTATGAATGTCGGCGCCATGGTTATTGTGGGGTCACTGAATGCTGGACTCAGCAAAGATTATGCCATGCTTTATACCAAATCGCTTTTGGATTTTATTTCCGGGATTATGTTGGGAGCCACATTAGGCATAGGGGTTATGGGTGCGGCTGTATTTACTTTTGTTTTTCAAGGGGCTATTGTTGTTTTTTCTTCTTATATTGCACCCTATATGTCAACAGGCCTTATTGCAGAAATAAATTGTACGGGATGTTTAATGATCGTAGCTATTGGTTTGAATATGTTAAATTTGACGCAATTAAAGGTTATTAATTTTTTACCAAGTTTATTGATTGTGCCTGTTTTATTTGTTATCAAAAACGCATTGGGCTGTTTATAGTATAGTAGAGTGAACAAAGAAAGAACGGTCAAAAACGGCTTTTTAGACTTGCTGATTTCAAATAAAAGTGTAATGCGTATCTAGGGGTGTGTACCATTTTTTTCGACATTTTTTCGCGGATAGCGTATAATATAAAAAGCAATTTCCACAGGAAGAAGGTACGGTTCTATGAAAAAGGGAATTATATTAGCGGGCGGCTCGGGGACGCGGCTTTATCCTTTGACAAAGGTTGTAAGCAAGCAGCTCATGCCGGTTTATGATAAGCCGATGATTTATTATCCGCTGAGTACGCTGATGCTGGCCGGGATCCGCGATGTTCTAGTGATTACGACCCCGCAGGATAATGCTTGCTTTCAGTCGCTGCTGGGCGATGGCAGCCAGTGGGGCATTACTATTTCTTATGCTGTTCAGCCGGCGCCAGAGGGATTGGCTCAGGCTTTTTTGATTGGCGAGTCGTTTATTGCCGGGGAAGCTTGTGCGCTGGTGCTGGGCGATAATATTTTTTATGGTTCGGATCTGGCGGCGGCCACGCAGCGGGCCGCCTCGCATGACGAGGGGGCGACGGTGTTTGCCTACTATGTGCGCGACCCGGAGCGCTATGGCGTCGTCGATTTTGACCGGTCTGGCCGGGCGCTGAGTCTGGAAGAAAAGCCGGTGCAGCCAAAGTCAAATTATGCGGTTACCGGACTTTATTTTTATGATCGGGATATTGTTGATATTGCGAAGGCGGTTCAGCCTTCTGCTCGCGGCGAATTGGAAATCACCGATGTCAATAAGGCCTATCTGGCTGCCGGAAAATTGCGGGTGGAGCGCATGCGGCGCGGCTATGCCTGGCTGGATACCGGCACGCATGAGTCGCTCATGCAGGCAGCGGCCTTTGTGCAGACGATTCAGGCGCGGCAGGGACTTAAAATCGCCTGTATCGAAGAAATTGCCTATCGCATGGGTTATATTGATGCCGAACAGGTGCTGCGGCTGGCCGGCCCCTTGGCAAAGAATGATTATGGACGGTATCTGCAGCAGATTATCAGAGAATAGGAGCGATGAATTTTGAAGATTACGGAGACAGCGCTGCAAGGCGTTTTTGTTATTGAGCCGCAGGTGTTTGGCGATGCTCGTGGTTGGTTTATGGAAAGCTGGTCGCAGAAAAAATTGGCGGAGGCCGGCATTCAGGCCGCTTTTGTACAGGACAATCAATCTTTTTCCGCTACGAAGGGAACTCTGCGCGGACTGCATTATCAGCTGAATCCGATGTGTCAGGCGAAACTGTTGCGCTGCACGCGCGGGGAGATTTTTGATGTGGCGGTTGATATCCGGCGGGGTTCGCCGCAATATGCGCAGTGGACCGGCTTGAAGCTTTCGGCGGAGAACAAGAAACAGCTTTTTATTCCGCGCGGCTTTGCCCATGGATTTATCACGCTGACCGATGATGTGGAGGTGCAGTACAAGGCGGATAATTATTATGCGCCGGAGTGTGACGGCAATATCCGCTGGGATGACCCGGCCATCGGAGTTCAATGGGGGCTGGAGCCGGTTATTTTATCGGATAAGGATCGTACGGCGCCGCTTTTGGCGGAGCGTACCAATCTGAACTTTGTTTATGAGGGGGCGGGCAGATGAAAATTGTAGTAACGGGCGGGGCCGGTTTTATTGGCGGTAATTTTATCTATTATTTGCTGGAGCATCGGCCGGAAGATGAAATCGTTTGTTATGATGCCCTGAGTTACGCCGGTAATCTCGAAACACTGGCGGCAGCCATGAAAAATCCAAAATTCAAGTTTGTTAAGGGAGATATTACGAACCGGACGGCAGTCAATACTTTATTCGCGGTGGAAAAACCGGATGTTATCGTGAATTTTGCGGCGGAAAGTCATGTGGATCGGTCTATTGAACAGCCGGATTTGTTTTTGCGAACGAATATTATGGGTACGGGAGTGCTGCTTGATGCCTGCCGTCAGTATGGTATTGGACGCTATCATCAGGTATCTACCGATGAGGTCTACGGTGATTTGCCGTTGGATCGGCCGGATCTTT
Organism: Megamonas sp. UBA1799; assembly: GCA_002319815.1. Lineage (GTDB taxonomy): Bacteria > Bacillota > Negativicutes > Selenomonadales > Selenomonadaceae > UBA1799. Next base: position 42,703 of record DCFR01000012.1, on the reverse strand, counting down.
TTTTTACGGAAACAACGAATCTGCACACGTCCAGCCCGTATTCGGCTTCGAAGGCTTCGGCCGATCTGTTGGTGCAGGCCTATCACCGCACCTATGATTTGCCGGTCACGATTTCCCGCTGCTCGAATAACTATGGTCCCTATCATTTTCCTGAAAAACTGATTCCGTTAATGATTGTCAATGCTCTTGAAGATAAGAAACTGCCGGTCTATGGCGCCGGAGCCAATGTGCGGGACTGGCTTTATGTCGAAGATCATTGTGCGGCCATCCTGCAGATTCTAGAAAAAGGACGGGTTGGCGAAGTTTATAATGTGGGCGGACACAATGAGCGCACCAATATCAGCGTGGTCCGGACGATACTTCAAGAACTGGGTAAGCCGGAAAGCCTCATTGAATATGTAGCCGATCGCAAGGGACATGATCGCCGGTATGCAATTGATCCGACAAAAATGCAGGAAGAGCTGGGCTGGGCGCCGGCTACTTCCTTTGCGGACGGCATTCGCCGGACGGTCGAATGGTATCGTACGCATGAAGCTTGGTGGCGGCATATTATCAACGGCGAATATCAGAACTATTATGAGCGTATGTATGGGCACCGGGCCAAGCTTGAGTATGCGCGGATTTGAGTTTTGCCGCGTTGGGACATGCCTTATAAAGGACAGCACAAAAAGGATGATTTCTCAGACGTTAGGGAGAAATCATCCTTTTTGTGTTGGCAGTTTCAAATTAATGTTTGGTTTCCGGCGGCCGCTGCGCATATTCAAAATTTACATAATTCATAATATGGTCTTTGACTTCCGGAGACAGGGCGCGGTATTTTTCAATCAGATCGGTTTCTTCTGCGGCCAGTGTAAGTACTGACGGATCTGTTTCAACGGGCAGGACTTCCGCAGCTGTAATCACCGGTGCGTTATCCAAAATATAATCGATGGATACATCAAAAAGTTTGGATAATTTTTTCAGGATATCAAATCCTGGCTGCCGAATCCCGTTTTCGTAGTTGGTGTACGCGACGCGGCTTACGCCTAAAAAGTCGGCTACGGCTTTTTGGGTTGCTCCTTGCTGCTCACGTAGTTTTTTTAAATTTTTCATAACATTCTCACCGCTTTACCTATGTTTCTATACAAGATTCTCTAAACAGCCTTTGCTTTTATAAAAAAGCGCCCTATAATGATAGTAACAGAATACCGGATTTTTGGCTTGGATTGAATCTTCGGACAGAGGAGATGGTGCCTTTGATGAGATGGATACGAGGGAAATTTATGACCGGATTGGGAGCAAGGGGCCCGGAAATCTGCCCGGTCCTGAAGGCGGCAGCGGACTGGCTGCTGGGACTTTACGCTGATTGGGCGGCAATAAGCAAACGCTGGCTTGGGACCGCAATCATGCAAGGTCGTCGATGATGGTTCTCATTCATTATAGCGTAATTGGTTATATGTTTTAAACAATTGTGACAATACGAAACATCTTAATTGACAATACAGTAATGCTACGATATAATATCGTTATGGAATGTAACAAAACGAAACGCAGGAGGCGATGCGGCGCGGCGGTCAGTTGCGGAAAGATAAATAAAATCGTGTGAGGTGGAAGTACCGGGCGACATCGGTCGCTGCAGTGGCATAACAGAAGCTTCCAGAGTTTTTTAGAAGATTTTTGCCATTTACGGCGAGGGTTCCTGCTGCATGAGAAGGCAGCTTTTTGTATTTCTGACGCTATATTGTATGTTTTGGCACCGTTGGCGGTTTCAGCACATAGGCGCAGCATTGTTATCGGGAACAATATCCCGGGCGGGTATACTCTGAGAGAACAAAGGAGTGGGTTATGTTGAATTGGTTAAAGAACCTGAAAGTAGTTCAGCGGTTAGCAATTCTGATTGGTATGTTGTCCATGGCGATTCTGATTGTCGGCGTCATGGGGTATGTATTTTTGACTCGTCTCAGCGGCAATCTGGAGACTATGTATGAAGATAAGCTTACGGCAGTACGACTGATCAACGACAGTCGGGCGCATATCCGTAAAGTGGAAGCAAACACCTATGCTCTGATGCTGACGACGGATCCTAAGGAAAATCAGGAGTTGATGGACGACATTAGTAAGCGCGGCAAGGTGTTTGACGCCAATTTGAAGCAGTTTGAAGCGCTGCCGCTGGATGATTCCCACCGCGCGCAGCTGAAGCAGATTTATGCTGATATTGCCCGCTATCGTACGGTGCGCGAGCAAGTGCTGCAGCTGGCGGTGCAGAATAAAAATGCCGAGGCGTATACGCTGTTTAGCACAACAGGACGCCCGCTGGCCAATCAGTTTACCGATGAATTGGCTAATTTGTCAAATGAAATTACGCAGTCAGCGGACCTGATGTATAAGGAAAGCCATAAGGATGCGGCGATGGCCAATAAGATCTTTATTGGCATCATGATTGCCGCGATCGTTCTCGGTGTCCTTTTGGGTCTTTTGATCGCCAAGCAGATTTCCGCTCGGTTGAATCAGATTGTTGCCTATTTGGTGATTTTATCCAAGGGTGATTTTTCTAAGGACATCAGCGCTGAGAGTCTGGCCGACCAGAGTGAATTCGGCACGGTTTCCAAGGCCGTGAACACGATGCGCAACAATATCCGGGCTTTGTTGAAACAGCTGACGGAAACTTCGCAGCAGATGGCGGCTTCTTCGGAAGAACTGACGGCCAGCTCGGAACAATCGGCGCAGGCAGCGAATCAGGTGGCCGGTTCGGTTACGGAAGTTGCTCAGGGCGCAGAGAAGCAGTCGAAAATGGCGGAGCAGGCCGATGATGTGGTGCAGCAGATTTCCGGCGCTATCACGCAGGTAGCCGATAATACGACAGTCGTTGCCAATGCGGCGGAAAAAACGACCCGTACGGCCAATGAAGGCGAGGCGGCGATTCAGCAGGCCGTCGGCCAGATGAAAACGATTGAAGAAAAAACCAATGCGACCGCCGGGGTCATTGCCGAGCTGGAGAATAAGTCGAAACAAATCGGTCAGATTGTCGATGTGATTTCTGATATCGCCGGCCAGACCAATCTCTTGGCGCTGAATGCGGCCATCGAAGCGGCTCGAGCCGGTGAAGCGGGACGCGGTTTTGCGGTCGTGGCGGAGGAAGTCCGCAAACTGGCGGAGCAGTCCGAGGGTGCGGCGAAGCAGATTACGGAGTTGATTCACGATGTACAGTCGGGTACAAACAGCGCCGTTTCTTTTATGAACGACGGTAAAAAAGAGGTTGACGCCGGAGCAACGGTGGTGGCGGCGGCCGGTGAGAACTTTGGCAACATCCTGACCATGGTGCGGGATATGACCAAGCAGGTGCATGAGATTTCAGCGGCGATCGAAGAAGTGACCAGCGGGACCCAGGACGTAGTTCATTCGGTGCAGGCGATTCATGACGAAAGCAGAAAAGCGTCTGAGCAGACGCAGACCATTTCGGCGGCGACTGAAGAGCAGTCCGCTTCGGTGGAAGAAATCGCTTCGGCCAGCCAGCATCTGGCAAATATGGCTGATGATCTGCAGAAAGCAGTGCAAAAGTTTACGGTGTAAGGCTGTTTTTTGTTATGGCTGCATAAATATTTTCTGGCGAGGTGTCCTATGCTAAGACTAACCATAGCCGCTGTCGGCAGCAATCCGCTCATTGCCAGGAACCTGCGGACGCTGTTGGAATTTTTGTTTCAAGAGCAAATTCGGTTGCCGACTTATTGCACAAAGGATGTTACTTTGGATACGCCGGCAGATTTATTTGTTTGTGCGCTGTCTCAGTATGCCAAACTGCGGCAGGTGCTGCCTTCGGATCGGTTGGTGGCTTTTAAGATGGTGCCGACGAATCATTTCTTTTCGCGCATGGCGGCCATCCCTGCGGGCGAGACGATTTATGTTTTTAATAATTATCCGGCTTATGCCGAGTGTCTGTCCGCCTGTTGCCGTTCCTTGGAAATTACCGGTTTAAAATTTGTTCCCATTGCTTATGAGGTTTTGTCACAAGAAGAAATAAAGCAGTTATTAGGACAGGCGCGTTATGTGGCCGGAACGGATTATTTTATCCGCTCCGTGCTGCTGCGTGATCCGTATCGGCAGTTTTTGCCGCCGGACGTGGTGCTGGTTCCGGCTCGTCATATGATATCGATTCCTTCATCCTACCGTTTGTTTCATCGCATGGCGGCGCTGTATTATAAAGACAGCGTGGAGCGTTTTCATGCGCTGCAGGCATTGGCGGCCATTCAAAATCTGCCGGCAGAGGCAGCGGCGGAGCTGGAACAAGATATTTTGAGCTATGCCGGGGATCTTTATACCGCTTCGCTGCGCATGACGACAAGGTCGCCGCATCCCGCCGGAACTTTGGCGGCGGCTGCGGCGGAGCCTATGTGTTTTCCTGAAGAAGCATTGCAGCGGATTCCGGCGGCGCTGGCGAAGCTGGGGGAATTAGGCGAGAAATTTGCGGTGTTGGCGGCGCCAATTTCCGTCAGGGAGCGGGAATTTTTTTCGATTTAAAAAGTACTTGCACGATTGGGCTCGTTTGTAGTATACTATAAAAGTGATTTAGCGGGGGCGTAGCTCAGCTGGGAGAGCGCCTGCATGGCATGCAGGAGGTCAGGGGTTCAATCCCCCTCGTCTCCACCATTGTTAAGTCAGGACTTGCGGCTGCGATTGCAGTGCAAGTCCTTTTTGTTTTTATCAATACATGGAAGCTGTTTTTGGGCTGACGGTTTTGGTTCGGTTACGGGATGGATTGGAGTTCGGAAGGAGTGCTTTGCTTATGATTATTTATTATTTATCGGCGGCGGGAAATTCCCTGCATGCCGCCAAATATCTGGCGGCGAAATTTACTGCGGCGGGCGAAGAGGTCTGCTTAAAAGATATGGCGGAGGCCATGAAGACCGGAATGCTGCAGCCGGAAGGAACCGTTGGACTGGTTATGCCGCTGCATTATTTCGGCGTTCCGCTGCTGGCTGAAGAATTTTTGCTTCGGATGGATTGGGGCCATACTGATTATCGGTTTGTGGTGATGACCTGCGGTTCGCATTATATGAGCAATGCTTTTCATCAACTGACAGCCAGCCTGGCTTCCCGGGGTACGGTACTGGATGCGGCATTTTATGTTGATATGCTTTCTATTTATCTGCCGCTGAACGATATTCCCCCGACGGCTAAAAAAGAGCGGCGGCTGCAAAAGGCCGATGTCCGGTTGGCGTGGATAGCCGGACAGCTTCAGCAGCGCGTCAAGGCGCAGGATCATGAGTATCTGAATCTGGTTTCGCGATTGATTCATGATTTTACCCGGCGGCATCGTGCGGCGTTGGATGCAGATTTTACCGTCGGCGAGGATTGTATCGGCTGCGGCAGGTGCGCGGCGGTCTGTCCTACGGCGAACATCCGGCTGGAAGAAGGCCGGCCTATTTGGCAGCATCGGTGTACCCAGTGTCTTGGCTGTTTGCATATTTGTCCCCGGAAAACCATTGAATTGGGCCAAAAAACGAAGGGGCGGCAGCGCTATCGTCATCCGCAAATTTCGGTGGAAGAACTGCTGCGTCGATAAACGGAGAAAGTCCATAAGGACCGGGCGTGATCCGGTCTGCTTTTCATGGAAAAATATTGACGAACTTTGTCGGGCGTGAGATAATAAATATGTGTCATTTGACTTAAACTGAGGGAAAACGGCCTCCAAGCTGTTTTCCTTTCTTCATTCTTGAGCAGCAAGAAGCTGCTTTCTGATAAGTTGATTAGAAACGATTGGCAGGCAGGAGGAATTGGTATGGATATTGAAGCTTTAATGATAAAAAAGGCAAAAGCAGCTAAAGCCGCTTCCCGCAGGCTGGCGGTGATCTCAACGCGGGTGAAGGACGCGGCGCTTTTGTCTATGGCGAATGTATTGGAAAAACGCAGTGAGTTGATTTTGGCGGCGAATGCGCAGGATCTGGAGGAAGGACGCAAAAAAGGACTGAAACGCGCCTATCTTGATCGTCTTATGCTCGATGAGACACGCATCCGGGCCATGGCGGAGGGACTTCGTCAGACGGCGGCTTTGCCGGATCCGGTGGGCGAGGGGGATTTCTCTACGATTCGGCCCAACGGGCTGGAAATCCGCCGGGTCAGAGTTCCTTTGGGCGTTATCGGGATCATTTATGAAGCGCGTCCCAATGTGACTGCCGATGCTGCCGGCCTTTGCCTGAAATCAGGGAATGCGGTCATTTTGCGCGGCGGTTCGGAAGCGCTTCGTACGAATCTGGCAATTTTTACGCTGCTGGATAAAGCGGCGGAGGAGGCCGGGATTCCGGCCGGGGTGCTGCAGTTTGTCGAGGTGGCCGATCATGATGCCGTAGAAGCCATGCTGCATCTCAATGCGTATCTGGATGTTATTATCCCCCGCGGCGGGGCTGGCTTGATCAAAACGGTACTGGAGAATAGTTTAGTGCCGGTTTTGCAGACGGGTACGGGGATCTGCCATACTTTTGTCGATGCGAGTGCCGATCTGGCCATGGCATTGTCGATTGCTGTGAATGCGAAAACTTCGCGTCCGGCGGTCTGTAACGCGATGGAGACCCTGTTGGTGCATGAAAAAGTGGCGGAGGCCTTTTTACCGGAGCTGACGGCGGCCATGCTGGCGAAAAAAGTCGAACTGCGCGGCTGTGTCCGTTCCTGTGCAATTTCACCGGAAATGAAGCCGGCGGCGGAAGAAGACTGGGCGACGGAGTATGACGATCTCATTTTATCTGTCCGGGTGGTTCCCAATATGGATGAGGCGATTGCGCATATTAACCGTTATAATACCGGTCATTCCGAGACGATTGTGACCAGAGATCTGCTGAATGCACACCGTTTTCAACGCGAAGTCGACGCGGCGGCAGTTTATGTCAATGCGTCTACGCGGTTTACCGATGGGTTTGAATTCGGTTTTGGCGCTGAAATCGGTATCAGTACGCAGAAACTGCACGCGCGCGGTCCTATGGGATTGCGTGAACTCACCAGTACCAAGTATCTTATTTACGGGGAGGGGCAGATTCGTGTATGAATACGCTGCTCGGTTATTGGCGTACGCTGCGGCAGTATCTGGCGACGGCGAAGGGGCGGCATGATTTTTTAGAATATATACAGGCGATCCTGATGATTACAGCGACCATTGCGGTAGTGTGGACGATTTTCAGGTTCTTTATATAGAGTAGGAGCGCGAAAAATGGCAGGAAAAAGACGTCGTGTCGGCATTATGGGAGGCACTTTTGATCCTATTCATGTTGGCCACTTGATGACGGCTGAGGCAGTACGCAATGAGTATCATCTGGACAAGGTTATTTTTATCCCGGCGGCGAATCCGCCGCATAAGCAGCAGCAGCAGGTGACACCGGCGATTCATCGCTTTATGATGACCGTGCTGGCGACGTGTTCCAATCCATATTTTGAAGTGTCGTCTTTGGAAATGAACCGGCCGGGGCCGTCTTATACAATTGATACGATTTATGAGCTGGTACATCGTTTTGGTGAAGATACCGACTTTTATTTTATTACCGGCGCGGATGCGATTCAGGAGATACCTACCTGGGATCGCATTGAAGAACTGCTGGGCTTATGCCAGTTTATCGCGGCTACCCGACAGGGCTGCGTTCCTAATGTCGATAATATCAAAGAATATTTCGGCGAACTGGGCGAGAAGCGCATTCACCGGTTGGCTACGCCGGAACTGGAAATATCATCAACCGATATCCGCGACCGCATTCGGAAGGGTTACTCGATCAAGTACATTGTGCCCACCGCGGTCGAGCAGTATATCTATAAAGAGGGTTTGTATAAGTAATGGATTATGAAGCGATGAAACAGCGGCTGGCTTCAAAACTCAAGCGCAGCCGGTATGAACATTGTCTGGGCGTTGCCGAAACGGCTGCCTTTTTAGCCGGACGCTTCGGCGTGAATCCGGAGCAGGCCCGGATAGCAGGACTTCTGCATGATTGTGCGCGGGAGTTTTCCAATGATATGATGATTGCAGAGGCAGAAAAGCGCGGCTTGGACTTTGGTCCGGTGGAGCGGGCGATGCCGCTGCTGCTGCATGCACCGCTGGGCGGCGTGCGCGCGGCAGAACTTTACGATGTGCAGGATCCAGCCGTGCAGCAGGCAATCAGCCGGCACACGGTAGGTGGTTCTCAAATGACGCCCCTGGATAAAATCATTTATTTTGCCGATATGATTGAGCCGGGACGGGACTATCCGCGGGTAGAGAGTTTGCGCCGTCTGTCACGGGATGCGGGACTGAATGAAATGGTGCTGGCCGGCCTGAGTCAGTCGATTGCTTTTGTGCTGCACAAAAACCATTTGATTCATCCGGATACGGTGCTGGCGCGCAATGAGATTTTATTAGAAGGATAATCATTTATGAAAAGTCCTACCGGGGAGAACATTAAGAAAAAAAGGACAATCAGAACGCGCCGCCGTCGGCTGAAGGTTTTCCGGCTGTTACTTTTTCTGCTGCTGCTGGGGGCTGTCAGCTGGATCGGCCTGCAGATTTTTTCTTGGGGAATGCATACGTATGACACGTATCATGCCATTTATCAGGATTACGCAAATCGACAAGCCATGAAGCGACAGGCGATGGATGCGCGTTTTGACGGCTATACGAATGTGTTGGTGCTGGGAATTGACGATGGCAGTGATGCGGCTGTCGGACGGGAAGCGGATACGATTTTTTTGCTGAGTCTGTCCAATGCCACCGGTGAAGTGCGGATTCTTTCCATTCCCCCGGGAACGTTGGCCCGCATTCCCGGGCAGCAGGAACCGGCGGTCATCAAAAGTGCTTATGCTTATGGCGGCGCGCCGCTGCTGGTGCAGACTGCAGCAGGTCTGCTGGATGTGACCATTCATCAGTATGTCGTGCTGGATCTTCATACTCTGGCCGATATGATTGACATCCTGGGGGGAATTGACCTCTATGTTGAGACCGATATGAACTATGAAGATCCCGAGGCTGGGCTTAGTATTCATATTCCTCAAGGGTATCAGCATCTTGATGGCGATACGGCGCAGAAATATCTGCGCTACCGGGGACAGGAACTGGGCGATGTCGGACGGGTGCAGCGGCAGCAGCGTTTTTTGAAGGCTCTTTATGAGCAGATTTTACAGCTGGATACCGTGACCCGGCTGCCGCAGCTGGCCGATATTTTTCAAAACCGTATGACCACCAGCGCCGAGATATGGGATTCTGCGCATCTGGCCAAGGTCATTCGGGGCTTGTCGGCCGGGCAGCCGAAAACCATTATGCTGCCGGGAAAACCGGCGGCCTGGGATGATACAGTATGGCAGCCGGATGCGGAGGCAGTCCAAGCAAAGATGAAAGAATTGTTTCCCGAATTGAATGACCAAAATTGAATGTATAGAAAACAGGTAAAGAAAACAGGAGGTATGAGGATTGATTATTAATACACCAGAAGAACTGGCTAATGCGGTGGCGGCGGCAGCCAGTGATAAAAAAGCACAGGATATTGTGCTGATGAAGATGGAAGGTCTGACCATAGCGGCGGATTATTTTGTAGTTTGTTCTGCCAACAGCACGACGCAGGTACGGGCTATTGCCGATAACATTGAAGATAAGCTTGTCGAAGCAGGTCTGAATTTCCTGCATAAAGAAGGCTATCGGCAGGGAGATTGGGTGCTGCTCGATTATGGCGACTGCGTGGCGCATGTGTTTACCCGGGAAAGCCGTGAATATTATGCGCTGGAACAGCTTTGGAGCGACGCTGAACTGACACCTTATGAGGACTGAAAAAATGACAGAGGAAAAAAGAGTATGTAAATATGGGCCTAGTTCGGTAGCAACGCTGCGCGTGGCCCGGCTGGCGGAAATGGGCGCTTTTCTGGATGCGGAAACGGGCAATACGTCCGATGATATTCTGCTGCACAAATTGCAGCAGACAACGCCGGTTGCTGTGGGCGATCAGGTTAAAGTTTTTCTTTATCTCGATCCGAAGCGGCGGCTGACGGCCAGCATGCGTGTACCAGCCATGAAGGAAGGACAGATCGCCCGTCTCAAGGTCATCAATGTGAGTCGGGACGGCGCTTTTTTGGACGTGGGCGCGGAGCGGGGAATTTTTATGCCTTATGCGGGTATGCGGGGGCGTCCGCAGATCGGCGAGGTTGTATGGGCAAAGCTTTATACGGATAAGTCGGGTCGTCTGGCGGTAACCATGGAAGTTGAAGATGAGATGCGTCGGGCTTCCCAGTCCGCTAAGAATGTGAAACTTGGCACGATGGTGACGGGTGAGATCTATAATTATACGGACAGCGGCGCGTTCTTGTTTTCCAAAGAGCATTATATCGTTTTTATTGATAATAAAGAAATGGCTGTGAAGCCGCTTGTCGGTGAGACGGTGACGGTTCGGGTCACCTATGTGCGTCCCGATGGGCGGTTGAATGCTTCGCTGCGGGAAATCAAGGAAAAAGCTCTTAACAGTGATGCGGAAGCTATTTTAATGCTGTTGCAGAACCGCAATGGTAAAATGCCCTATGGCGATGCAACTTCACCGGAGGTCATTCGCGATAAGTTTAAGATCAGTAAAGGCGCTTTTAAACGGGCGCTGGGGCATTTGCTGAAAGAAGGGCTGATAGAAGACCGCGATGGCTGGACTTGCCTCAAGGAAAATGCCCTGCCGAAAAAAGAGGACTAGAGTAACTTTTTCTGGTGAAAAGAAGGAGTTTGGTCTTTCACCGCGAATATTTAAAATAAATGTGAAAACGTAAAATAGACGTTTCAATATTCCCAGATGTCAGTTCCGGGAAAGATAAAATGGGGGCGATGGAATGGCAGAGACAAGTGGAGATAAAAAGGGAATTCTGCTGGAAACTGGTACGAATGAGTTTGAAATCGTAGAGTTCAATATTGGCGATGTGAATTATGGTATCAATGTGGCCAAAGTGCGCGAGGTCATTACGAGCAGCGATTTCCCGGTGACAAAGATGCCGCAGGCGCATCCTTATATTGACGGCTTGTTTACGCTGCGTGGTCGGGCGATGCCGCTGGTCAATCTGCCGCGCTGCCTGAATGTGCAGGGCGCCGATGTTCCAAAGAATATCATTGTAACGGAAATTAACAATTATAACATTGGTTTTTTGGTTGATAACGTGTCCCGGATTCACCGCATTTCCTGGAAGGATATGGAACCAGCTCCGGAAGTCGGCGACCAGTCCCGCGTGGTTGGTATCATCAAGATGGAAAACAAGATCGTGCTGCTGCTTGATTTTGAGACGATCATTGCGGAAATCAATCCGGAAATCAATGCAAAACTGACAACGGTCGAAGAAGTTCAAGATACATTGAAAAACCGCCGGGCAAATATGCATGTGGTGGTGGCAGAGGATTCACCGATGCTGCGGGATCTGTTGGTAACGACGCTGCATGAATCCGGCTATCATTATGTGCGTGATTTCAACAACGGCAAGTCAGCTTGGGAATATCTGGAGACGCTCACGCATAAGGATGGGCCAATTGAGGCGCAGATCAAAATTATGATTACGGATATTGAGATGCCGCAGATGGACGGTCATCGTTTGCTCAAGCTGATACGGAATGATGAAGTATTGAAGGATGTACCGGTCATTTTGTTCTCGTCGCTGATCAATGATGAGATGCGCCGCAAGGGTGAGGAATTGGGCGCCAGCGGACAGATTTCCAAACCGGAGATCAATCAGCTGATCGGCCTGATGGATGAATTGCTTTTTGACGTTAAGCCGAAAAAAAAGGATGAAGAATAAAGAAGCAACAAAAAAAGCACACCGAAAGGTGTGCTTTTTATATGCCTGGTGGCGGCGCGGAGATTCGAACTCTGGACACTGCGGGTATGAACCGCATGCTCTAGCCAACTGAGCTACGCCGCCGATAAATGGTGGGCAGGGATGGATTCGAACCATCGTAATCCGAAGATGACAGATTTACAGTCTGTTCCCTTTAGCCACTCGGGCACCTGCCCCTATAAAAACATTGCGCTCTAGCGCTGAAAACAATATCTATTATACCGATACTGGAGACTTCTGTCAACGGGCTTTTTGTCATTGCTGACAGTCTTTTTTTTCTGCTGATTTTTTCTCCGCAGCATAGATGTCCATGATTACAATTCGGATCATAACCATGAAGGGAACTGCGAGAAACATGCCTGCCGCGCCCATAACTTCACCGCCCAGTAAGATGCCAAGAATGATGGCGATCGGATGCAGATTCAGCGTTTTGCCAATCAGCAGCGGATAAATGATGTTGTGATTCAGCTGCGTAATCAACAGATAAAAGCAAAGCGTCTGCATGGCCACCCAGGGGGAGACCGTAGTCGTCAGGACCGTTCCAAAGGCGGAAGCAAGCGTTGGTCCGATGACGGGGAGAAATTCGCTGATGCCGGAGGTTACGGCAAATACGGAGGCGTAGGGAAGTCCGCGCGCGGAGAAGTACAGAAATACAACGGAGCCCATAATGAAACAAATCGTGAGCTGGCTGGTGATATAAATGCGCAAAGCCTTCAGAATGCTGGTAAAGAGCGCCAGCACACGGTTGTAATCTTGACTGGGAAAAAGATGGGCCAGCCAGCGTTCGATAGCTTCGCCATCTTTCAGCAAATAGAAAGTTACAAAAAGAATGATAATGATATCCAGTACTTTGCTGAAAATAGATATGAGCATCGTCAGCGAAGATTTGAGCGCCATGATGCTCAGACTGGCCATTTCGTTCCAAAGTTCATCCATTTCCTGTGCTAAGAAGCGCGAATCGGAAAGCGTGGGAATTTGCTGAATACTGGCAGTAATTTCCGGCAGGTCGCGAATAAATTTCTGCAGACTGGGGATGAGCGTGCTGGATACAAGGGTCAAAAAACCAATTACGATCAGGACAAAAACCGTCAGAGTGACGGCGGTCGCCATTGAGCGCGGCATACGGATCTGCAGATGATCGACAAGCGGCCGCAGCAACAGGTTGAGCAGCAGCGCAATAAAAACGACAAAAGCGACGGATGGCAGCAGCCAGAACAGAGAAAGCAATATGATGAAAGTCAGTGCCAATATGATGGAAGTGCGGCGTTCACACCGCATAAGCAATCAGCTCCTTAAAATAACTATATCTCATTATAAACGGTTTTTCGGGTTTGTCCAATAAAAAAAGGCCTGCCGACGGGCAGGCCGAAAAAGCACGAAAATTATTTGATGTTGTTCAGGCGTGCGGCCAGCGTTTCTGCTGATTCATCCAAACCGTTCGGGGTGATGATCGACTGGTCTCCCAGTATGACGGTGCCGTCTTGCACATATGCTGTTGGCAAAGCAGTATGACTGTGGCAAAAAGCAGCCAGATTGCCGGCGACAAAGTAGGCACGTTCGGGTCCGCTCATCGTATCCGAGGCGGCCGGTGTCACAAAGTCCTTGCCGTTCACTTGCACCAACCCATTTTTGACCGTGATCTTGTTGCCGCTGTATTCGCGGAGTTTTTGTGCATAGTTATCGCGGCGCTGTTCGTTGCTCGGATGATCAGATGGGGAAAAAATTTCGCCGGCAAAGTTTTGATTGTTGCCGCCCTGCTTTTCAATAACTCGCTGCCAAATTGCGGCGCAGGCTCCGGGATTGTAAGACGAATGCGTGATATAGTCAAAGGCCAGATTGTCTGCTTCCCATTCCTGCGGTTTAGTGACCTGCGTAGCGTTGGCATAGTTGGCAAACACAGCGCCCATGGTCTGGCCGCTGCTGCCGGCAATAATATCCGCCAGGATATTGACGCGCAGCTGTTTTACATAGCTCTTGGCCACATGATTTTTTTGCCCATGCCCCATTTCATGTCCAAGAACAACGGCGATTTCATCATCATTATCAATCAGGCTGAACAAGCCGGTGTTCACACTCATATTGTGTCCCAGGGAACAAAACGCATTGAAGGTCGTATCGGTATTGATAAAATAGTTGTACGGTTTATCATTAATCGACGGATCCACAGCGGCAATGGCGCTGCTCAGACTACCCATAATTCCTGCCAGTCGGTTATTGAGGTCGGCGTCGTCATTGACGCCATATTTGTTTTTGAGATCCTGAAAAAATTCTTCCCGGCCATCATTATCATAATAGTTAATTTGCTTGGTAGCGGCGTTGTATTGAGCGGCATCACCGGCAATCGCGCCGATGACAGAACCCCAGCCGGCGGCAGCGGTCGGGACAGGAACCGCCGTGAAAGCGATCGTCGTTCCCAGCGCAGCCGCTGTCAGGCCGCCAAGTAATTTTTTTTGTAATGATGCAAGTTTCAAATGAAGCACACTCCTTATGGTTTATAAAATGTTATATCTATTTTGATTAATTGGCGGTTTTTGTATAAAATCCTGCCAGATCCATGTTTTTTGGAGAAAAGTCATTGGTACCATGGGATAAAAGCTACGCCAGATTTTTGTCTGGCAGCCTTATTTCTGGATCGTTTAGTATTTTCTCAACCTTATATAGTATCAAGGTTATCCTTTCAGATGCCAGCGGGGAAGCAGCAGGGCCAGCGGCCGCCAGATCATGCCAAACAGGAGAATATGGATCGGCAGAAAAATAGCGCCTTTGATAAAGCGGCTCAGTACGAAGGTCCAGGCGGCCTGATGATAGAGCAAGGTCAGCCAGAAAGTGTTGAGCCCCAGGTCAATCAGAAGAAAATTGCTGATGAACGGCAGGGCAATACGCTGCCAGGTGAGTTCGTGTCCATGTAGAAAATAACCGTAGATGAGGCCGCTCAGCAGCGCGCTGCCGGTAAAACCGGGGAAATACGCGCCGGACATAAATAAGGCAGTGCCCAGAATATCGGCGGCGGCAGCCATCAGCGCCCCGCGGGCGGGTCCGAACAGCGTGGCATAGACAGCAACCGGCAGAAAGCCGAAGCTGATCCGGACAAAAGGGGTTTGAAGTGAAAAAACGTACGTCAGAAGAATGGTCAGGGCAATAAAAACCCCGGCAAATACAAAAGTTTTTACGTCGGAATGGCGCAAAAAAAACACCTCCAATATGAATGTTGTTGCACGTTGCCACATATCGGAGATGCAGTTCTCTCTTATGCAGCAGCGGGATGCAGTGGCTGTACCGCAAGCCGTTTAGCTTTTCGTTCAGGCGGCAACTCCCCGTCCGCCGGACACTTTACGCACAGTCACTTACTCTGCTCATCTGTATTTTTTTGTTTCTGTGTCCTGTTTGCGGGAAAAATCTTGCGCTAAGCAGGAGAAGTTTCTTTTCAGGTAGAAATTATACCATAGAAGCTGAATCTTTGCGAGTCACTTCCCTATATAATATAAAGGAGGAATTTTTATGAAGGCACGCGATATTATGACTACCAAGTTAGTGACGGTGGGACCGGAGACTTCCGTCAAGGATGTGGTGGCATTGCTGGTAGAACATAAGGTATCCGGAATTCCTGTCGTCGATGCGGAAGGAAAAGTGCTCGGTATGGTGAGCGAAGGCGATGTGCTGCGCAAGAAGATCGCGCCGAAGACGCCCGATGTACTGAGTATTCTTGGGGCCATGGTGTATTACGATGGGGCTAAAGAGTACCAGGAGGCTTTTCGGAAGATGGCAGCGAATACTGCGCAGGAAATTATGACGGAACCGGTGATTGCGGTGGATGTTGATGATGATTTCGGCAAAGTCGGACAGGTGATTCTCGATCATCATATCAAACGGGTGCCGGTGCTTGACAAGGAGAAGCTGGTAGGACTTATCAGCCGTTCGGATCTTGTGAAGCTGATGCTCGCATGATGATGGAAGAACTTTTAAATCAGTATGCCCGGCTGGTGGTCCGGGTGGGTGTAAATCTACAGCCCCGTCAGCTGTTGGTGATCAATGCGCCGGTTGAGTGTGCGGATTTTGCCCGGCGACTGGCGCGCGAAGCCTATGAAGCCGGGGGCCATGATGTAACGATTGTCTGGAATGATGAGCAGTTTTCCCATTTGCGGTATCAGTTGGCAAAACAAGCAGTCTTTACAGAGTTTCCCGCTTGGCGGCAAAGTCTTTATATGGATAATGCCGAACAGGGCGCGGCGTTTATTTCAATTTTGGCAGAAGATCCGGAGATCTTTCGCGATGTGGACCCGGAACGTCTCACGCTGGCGCAGCAGGCGGCTGGTGCAGCGCTGCTCGAGTATCGGGCACGCATGATGAGCAACAAAAATGCCTGGTGCGTGGTTTCTATTCCTACGGCGGCTTGGGCGAGCAAGGTATTTCCCGGGCTGTCGGCAGAAGAAGCGGTGCAGCAGCTCTGGCAAAAGATTTTTTCGGCGGTGCGCGTACAGGCGGACGGCGATGCCGTGGCGGCTTGGCGGCAACATACCGCATTTTTACAGCGGGCGGCTGCTTTTATGAACCGCTGGCAGTTCCAGTCGCTGCATTATGTGAATTCTTTGGGAACCGACCTAACCGTTCATTTACCGTCCGGTCATATCTGGGCCGGCGGCAGTGAAGATACGCAGGGGGGGACTCCGTTTGTCGCCAATATGCCGACGGAGGAGATTTACACGCTGCCGCAGCGGGATGGCGTCGATGGAATCGTGGCGGCGAGCAAGCCGCTGAACTACAACGGCAATTTGATTGAAAATTTCCGGCTGACGTTTAAGGCCGGCAAAGTCGTTTCTTATGAGGCGGAGAAGGGCGGCGATATTCTAAAGGAGCTTTTGGCTATGGATGAAGGCGCCTGCCGTTTGGGCGAAGTAGCACTGGTACCGTTTGATTCGCCTATTTCAAAGAGCGGCGTCCTTTTTTATAATACGCTTTTCGATGAAAATGCTTCCTGTCATTTGGCGTTGGGCAAGGCGTATCCAACTTGCTTGACGGGGGGGGCGGTCATGACGACTGCCGAGCTTTTAGCCCATGGCGTGAATGACTCGCTGATTCATGAGGATTTCATGGTGGGGACGCGGGATCTGTCAATTACCGGCTGCACGGCGGATGGCCGTAAAGTTCCTGTATTCCGCGACGGCAACTTCGTTTCGCTTGCCTAGGAAATCATCAATCAACCGGGATTTGTCATCCCGGCCGATTGATGATTTTTACTATCCGGCCGGACTGCTTCCGGTTCAGCCGTTTGGCGCAGTGCGGTTCTGCGTTCTTTTTTTTCGGAAATATGGTATACTATTGCTACGCAGAAGAATGGACCGCGGGAGGATGAAAAATGATGAAAATTTGGCAGGGCATCATAACTGTGTTTTTGCTGTTGCTGGTGACATTGCCGGTATCGGCAGCGGAGCCGGAGGATTTTTCCTGCAAAGGGGTGGTCTTGGGTGGACCATCGGACGGTATGGCCAAAGCTTTAGGGGAATCGCTTTTTGATAATGACCGCTTGGTGTATGGTGTGCATGTGAGATACTATACATTTCAGCATGATGTCGTAGTAGGGGTGGATCCGGTTACCAGCCGGGTGGTTGATATTGTGATTAAGGATCATAATTACCGGGCCCGGGGTGATGTGCGTTATGGAGCAACCGCGTATTGGATACAGCATGTTTATGGTAAACAGGCGCGCGTGTTTATGGATGGCGCGACCTGGTATATTTATGAAAATCCGGCGCAAAAGGGACAGCGCCTGCTGATTGAGGCCGAGCCAACAACGGGGACACTTCTTTCCTGGCGGATAACCAGCCTGTCGATTACCGAAGAGGAAGCGGATCAGCGGGAGAGCAGTCAGGAATGGGCAAACCACGAGCTCAATGCAATTCTCATGGGGCAGCGTGATATCGACACCAGCGCTGTGGATGGAACAAAGGATGGGAAAAAATGAACGGAGCAGGTGTGCTGCGGCATTTGGGAATTCTGGCAGGCTGCCTGATCAGCAGCAGTTCGATTAATTTGTTTCTGATTCCCAATCATTTGCTGAGCGGCGGACTGACCGGCATTGGCATCATCGTTTATTATCTTGCCGGCCTGCCGGTGGGCGCGCAAACGCTCGTGTACAATCTGCCGCTGCTTTTTGCCGCCTACAAGACGTTGGGGCGGGCCTATATCGGTGACGTTGTCTTTGGCACGGTGCTGTTTTCTATCTGTATTGATGCAACCCGCTGGCTGAATGTATTTGAGGCGGTGCCGGATCCGATGCTGGCGGCCATTTATGGCGGCGTGTTCAATGGCATTGGCTATGGTATTATCTTCCGGATGAATGGCAGTTCGGGCGGGTTGGATATCGTTGCGGCGATTGTCAAAAAGTATTATTCCTTTAATATGGGCGGCGTTATTTTTGCGCTGAATTGTGTCATCATGTCGGCGGCGGCAGCGATGTTTGGTTTGATGCCGGCGATGTATACGCTGATTTCCATGTTTGTCAGCGCGGCGCTGACGGATAAGGTGGTGGCGGGGTTCACTTACCGCAAAGTGGTTATTCTTATTTCCGAGGTTACTGATGTGATCGCTGAAGGGATCATTCATGAGGTCGGGCGCGGGGTAACGTTTCTCGAAGGTGAAGGAGCGTTTACGCATCAGGAGAAAAAAGTGTTGTTTGTGGTGGTCAATCTGACGCAGATTTCCCGGATCAAACGGCTGGCTACGGCGCTGGATCCGCAGGCGTTTATGATCGTGATGGATGCCAATGAGGTTATGGGCCGCGGTTTTACTTTGCCGGGAGTGAAAATTGAAGCCATGCTGCGGGACAGAGAAGCTGCCAGAAAAGGGGAGACTGGGGAGCAAATATGAAAAATCAGCAATTAAAACATTTTGTTCAGGTAGCCCAGGGAAAGGAACCAGCGGAACTGGTTCTGAAACAGGGCAGAGTTTTTCAGAGTTTTACGGGTGAATTCATTACAGCGGATATTGCGATACAGGACGGCCGGGTGGCCGGTGTAGGCGAGTATACCGGCCGGGAAGAGATCAATCTTGACGGCAAGTACGTTACGCCGGGGTTTGTGGATGGGCATGTTCACATTGAAAGTTCTATGCTGAGCCCGCTGGAATTTGCCCGGGCGGTTGTTCCGCAGGGCACGACGACCGTGATAACGGATCCGCACGAAATCGCCAATGTAGCCGGGGCAGCCGGCATTCGTTATATGATGCAGGCGGCCGGACAGCTGCCGCTCAATACCTATTTCATGCTGCCGTCCTGCGTTCCTTCCACGGGGTTGGAGGATTCGGGGGCTACGCTTACGGCAGCGGATCTGGCGCCTTTTTTGCAGGAACCGCATGTGTTGGGCCTGGCAGAAATGATGAATGCCGAAGGCGTTCTGACCGGGGATACCGCCGTTTATGATAAGCTGACGATGGCGCAGCCTTTGCATGTGGAAGGACATGCGCCGGGTCTTATGGGCAAGGCGCTCATGGGATATGCGGCGGCGGGTGTATCGTCGGATCATGAGTGCGTGACGCGGGAAGAGGCAGAAGCTCGGCTCCGGGCTGGTATGTATCTTGAGATTCGTGAAGGTTCGGCGGCGCATAATCTTGCCGCTTTGCTGCCGCTGATCAATGAATATACGGCGCCGTTCTGTTTCTTTGTCACCGATGATCGTCATCCGGCAGACTTGTTGCGGGAAGGGCATATCAATTCTATTGTCCGTCAGGCGATTGCGGCCGGATTGCCGGTGGCGCAGGCCATTAATATGGCAACCCTTCATGCAGCACGCTATTTTTCCTTGCGTGATCTGGGGGTAATTGCGCCGCATTATCGGGGCGATCTGCTGGTCTTTGAGGACCTGGAAACCTGGCGGCCGTCGCTTGTTTTCAAGGATGGCAGGCTGGTTGCGTCGGAGGGAAAGCTCAGCATATCGCTGCCGGCGACAGACACTTCCTCGGTCGCTTCTTCCGTGCATCTGCCGCCGCTGGGGCCAAAAGATCTGGCGCTGCCGCTGCGGGGAGATACGGCGCATGTGATTGGTCTGGTGCCGCATCAGATTGTCACCAAACATTTGGTGATGTCAGTGCGCACGGAGCATGGCTGCGCGGTCAGTGATCCGGAACATGACATTTTGAAGCTGGCGGTTTTTGAGCGCCATCAGGCCAGCGGGCATGCCGGTATAGGACTCTTGCAGGGGTTTGGACTGCAGCGCGGAGCGATTGCTTCGACAGTGGCGCATGATTCGCACAATCTGATTGTGACGGGCGCGAGTGATGCCGATATGCTGCTGGCGGTGCATGAAATTGAGCGCATGCAGGGCGGACTGGCGATCGTCTCTGATGGGCAGGTGCTGGGTTCGCTGCCGCTGCCGATTGCCGGCTTGATGTCGGAGCAGCCGGCGGCCGAGGTGGCGACGGCGGTCGCCCGGCTGGAGGATATTGCCCGTGGGCTGGGCGTAGCGGAATTTTATGACCCGTTTCTGACACTGGCTTTTTTGAGCCTGCCGGTGATTCCAGAATTGAAGCTTACAGATCGCGGGCTGGTGGATGTCAATGCTTTTCGGCTCATTGCCGTGGGAAGTGAGGGCTGAGATGGAACCTTTGCAGATTACGTATTTGCTCAACAGTGGTTTTTTAGTAAGACGGGGCCGCTGGGCGGTTGTTTTTGATGATTATCTTGATCCGGTGGGCGCGGTGGATGCGGCGCTGCCTCAGGTGGATGAGCTGTATATTTTTGCTACGCATGCGCATTTTGATCATTTCAATGTCGATATCAAAAAATATGCGGCGGCAGCCACCCAATATTTTCTTAGCAGTGATATCCGGCATACCAAGCGGGTGCGCGAACTGCCGGCCGATAAAATCCATTTTCTGAAAATCTATGATGCCTATGAAGATGATTCCATTAAAATTACTTCGTTTGATTCGACGGATACTGGTACTTCTTTTTTGATTGAGAAGGACGGCTGGCGTATTTTTCATGCCGGGGATTTTAACTGGTGGCATTGGGCGGAGGATACCGAGGAGAATATCAAGTTTGCCCGCAATGGCTTTATGAAGCAGATGAAGCGGCTCGACGGCATGGAGGCTGACGTGGCGTTTTTTCCGGTAGATGGCCGGCTCGGGGAGGCCCGTGACTGGGGCGCCAAAGAATTCTGCCGCCGCACTAACGTCAAAGCGCTGGTAACGATGCACAGCGTTGGTTATCCGCGCTGGAAGCCCGGCAAGGATTTTTTTGCACCGGAACATCGCCTTCCGGTATGGTCGCCGGCGCAGCCGGGAGAAACACGCACGCTGCTTTTAGGCGGGCAATTCCAGCCGGAAGCCGGAGCGGCTAAAAAATAAAGTAGATTATGAATAAGGGAGAGGGAACAGATGGCAAATCGTATTGCAATTTTTGCAACGACACAGGGGACTTTTGAAATTGAATTATTTGAGGACAAGGCGCCGAAAACGACGAAGAATTTTATTGATCTCGTAGAGAAGGGATTTTATGACGGGCTGATTTTCCACCGCGTTATTGATGGGTTTATGATCCAGGGCGGCGATCCGAAGGGGAATGGCACCGGCGGTCCGGGCTATACGATTCCGGATGAGTTCCATAAAGATCTGCGGCATTCATCCGAAGGTATTCTCTCGATGGCCAATGCCGGTCCGAATACCGGCGGGTCGCAGTTTTTTATTACCTTGGATGAAACGCCATGGCTGGACGGGCATCATGCTGTGTTTGGCAAAGTGGTGCGCGGGATGGATATCGTGCATGCCATCGGCAGCGTGGAGTGCGACTATCGGGATAAACCGTTGGAGGATGTCGTGGTCCGGAAGATTACGATCATCGATAAACTGGTGGAGCCGGAAGAGAAGTAAATGCCGGGCTATACGTATATCGTCGAGTGTGCTGATGGCACACTGTACACCGGATGGACAAATGATCTGGAAAAGCGCATTGCAGCGCACAACGCCGGGCGGGGGGCAAAATATACCCGTTCCCGCGGTCCGGTGCGGCTGCGTTATTATGAAGCGTTTGCAACCAAAGAAGAGGCGCAGCGGCGGGAGTGGGAATTAAAGCAGCTCTCCCGGGCTCAGAAGCTGGTTTTGCTTGCGGCGCAGCCGTTGGTCTTGCCGGTGAAGAAATGAGGCGGATTTATGCGAAAAATGTTTTTTACCGTTATTTTTGCCTGTCTGCTGCTGGGGTTGACAGCGTTGCCGGCGTCCGCCTGCACGTTGTTTGCCGCGCAGGGGGATGCCTGGGTGCAGGGCGGCGGCTCGCTCATTGTCAAAAATCGCGATTGGCGCCCGGAATGGCAGGAAGTGCGTCTGGTGCGTACGCATACCTATGCTTATTATGGGATTTTTGGCGGTGAAGATGAGCATCTGCAGCTGAAGGGCGGCGTTAATGAAAAGGGACTGGCGGTATTTAGTGCGTCGGCAAGTTCGATTCCCAAGGCGGAGCGGCTGGCGGATGAGGCGCCCAGAATGGCGACACTGTCAGGGCTGCTGGGGGAATGTGCGAGCGTAGATGAAGCTTTGCAGCAGACGGAGCTTTTTTCCGGGGCTAAATTTTTACTGCTGGCGGATGCGCATGAAATTGCCTATGTGGAAATCGCTCCGGGCGGCCGCTATGCGGTGCAGCGTACGCAGAATGGACCTCTTTGGCATACCAATCACTATCTGCTGCCGGATTTGGTGACGGCCAATGTAAATATTGGCATGTCCAGCCGGACGCGCTATGCGCGGATTGGCGAATTGCTGACCGACGGCGTCAAGCCTTATACTTTGGATGATTTTGTCGCTTTTAGTCAGGATGAGACGAGCGGTCCGGATAATAGTATCTGGCGTACCGGCAGCCGTGCCGATGGGCCGCAGACCTTGGCGACGATGGCGATTTGGCTGCCGCTGTCTGGCAGTCCGGAGATTTATGTGAAGATCCGCTATGCCCCGGATGAAGCTGGCAGCGAAGACGTATTTACGTTGGACGGCGAAGAGCTTTTTGCTGCGGCTGCGGCAGGGGACGACAATTGACAAGTGGTCTGAAAACACATATAATAGGTAGGAACTCAGAGGCAGATAACGAGTGTCAAGGTGCATCCCACTTGACACTCATTTATGTTTGTCTTGAGGCCAATGATGGCATGACCTTCATTTTGGAATAAGGAGCGAATGATCGATGGTTGACAAAAAGATCATATTGACAAAAGAGGGCTTGAAAAAGCTCGAGGATAAGCTGGAAAATCTGAAAAGTGTACGCCGTATTGAAGTGGCGGAACGGATTAAACAGGCAATCGATTTCGGTGATATCAGTGAAAACTCAGAGTATGATGATGCGAAAAACGAGCAGGCTTTCATCGAAGGCGAGATCATGGATCTGGAGAAAAAGCTGCGTAACGTTGAAGTCATTCAGGAAGATGATAAAAAGAAAAACATCGTGACTATGGGAAATACTATTGTCATCCGCGATCTGGAATACAATGAAGACTTGGAATACACGCTGGTTGGTTCAGCGGAAGCAGATCCAACTGAAAATAAGATTTCCAATGAGTCGCCGGTAGGGGCCGCTATTCTGGGCCATAAAGTCGGGACGACCGTCGAGGTCAGCGTTCCGGCCGGCGTTTTGAAGTACAAGATCATGAAGATCAAATCCTGAGAGAGATAGGAGCATACAGAGTGGGAAATAAACAGGAAGAAAAGGAGCTTCATCCGGAAGATATCAATGAAATGATGCAGGTGCGGCGCGATAAAATGAAGGCATTTGCCGATAAGGGGATTTTGCCGTTTGGCCATCGCTATGAGGTCACGCATCATGCGCAGGATATCCGCGATCATTTCGATGAACTCGAGGGGGAAGAAGACGGTCCGATCGTCCATATGGCCGGACGTTTGATGGCAAAGCGCGGGCATGGCAAGGCAAGCTTTGCTGAGCTCATGGATCTCTCGGGCAAGATGCAGGTGTATTTCAAGTATGATGTGCTGGGCGAGGATAAATACGCCAATTTCCGCATGCTGGATATCGGCGATATCATCGGCATTGCCGGCCGTGTTTTCAAGACGCAGCGCGGTGAGATCACCGTCAAAGTTGAGGATTTCGATTTGTTGTCGAAATCGCTGCGTCCGCTGCCGGAAAAATTTCATGGACTCAAGGACGTGGAAATGCGTTATCGGCAGCGCTATGTCGATCTCATTATGAATCCGGAAGTCCGGGAGACTTTCATTTCCCGGACAAAAATCATCAAGGCGATGCGCAGTTACCTGGATGCGCGCGATTTTCTCGAGGTCGAGACACCGGTTATGTCGACGATTGCCGGCGGGGCTGCTGCTCGTCCATTCATTACCTATCATAATGCGCTGGACATGAAACTCTACCTGCGCATTGCGACGGAATTGAACCTGAAACGTCTGGTCGTGGGCGGATTAGAGCGCGTGTATGAACTGGGGCGTGTTTTCCGCAACGAAGGCATTGATGTCCGGCATAATCCGGAGTTCACTTCCGTGGAAATTTATCAGGCTTATGCAGACTATAACGATCTGATTGAGCTCACCGAGGGCATCGTCCGTGATGCGGCGGAGAAGGTTTTGGGCACGACGAAGATTACTTACCAGGGGCTGGAGATCGACTTTGCCAATGTGAAACGCATCAGCATGAACGATGCGGTCAAAGAAGCGACCGGCAAGGATTTTCTTGCCGCGAAAACCGTGGAAGAAGCCCGGGCAATGGCAGATGATGCCGGCGTTCCCTATGAGCAGAAACACGGCATCGGCGGAATTTTGAACGCGGCTTTTGAAGAAAAGGTCGAGACGACTTTGATGCAGCCGACCTTTATTACCGGACATCCTACGGAGATTTCGCCGCTGGCAAAGCGCAATCCGGAGAACCCGATGATTACGGACCGGTTTGAATTTTTCGTGTATGGCCGCGAACTGGCCAACGGATTTACCGAGCTCAATGATCCGATCGATCAGGAACAGCGGTTCCTGGAGCAGGTCAAGCAGCGGGAAGCCGGCGATGCGGAAGCGCATATGATGGACCGCGATTTTATTACGGCGCTGGAATATGGACTGCCGCCGACCGGCGGCCTGGGCATTGGCGTGGACCGTCTGGTGATGCTGCTGACGGACAGCGCATCTATCCGCGATGTGTTGCTCTTTCCGCACATGCGCGCCAAGGCAGAGGAATAATAGAAAGATAGAGAAGCGTTGTTTTGGCAGCGCTTCTTTTGCTATCGGCAGCGGTTGCAAACCGAATAAACGTTTGGTATAATTTAAGCTGAAATAGAAAGGGGCGTACGCGCGAATATGGATAAGATGGAAGCATTGGAAAATGCCATGAAGCAAATCGAAAAAGACTTTGGCAAAGGTGCAATCATGCGGCTGGGTGAAGCATCAGCGGACATGAATGTCGAGGTCATTCCAACAGGCATTTTGTCGCTTGATCTGGCTCTGGGGGTAGGCGGTATTCCTCGCGGGCGTATCGTCGAAGTCTATGGGCCGGAGTCTTCCGGTAAGACGACCGTTACGCTTCATATGATTGCTGAGGCCCAGAAACGCGGTGGTATTGCGGCATTTATTGATGCCGAGCATGCGCTGGACCCGGTATATGCGAAGAAGCTTGGCGTCGATATCGACAATCTGCTCATTTCGCAGCCGGATACAGGTGAGCAGGCACTGGAAATTGTTGAGGCGCTTATTCGCAGCGGGGCGATTGACATTATTGTCGTTGACTCCGTGGCGGCATTGGTGCCAAAAGCAGAAATAGACGGCGATATGGGCGATTCGCATGTTGGCCTGCAGGCCCGGCTTATGAGCCAGGCGATGCGTAAGCTGACCGGTTTTATCAGTAAGTCGCGGGCGGTCGCAATCTTTATCAATCAGATTCGGGAAAAAGTCGGCGTTGTCTATGGCAACCCGGAAGTTACGACCGGCGGGCGGGCCTTGAAATTTTATTCGTCGATACGCATCGATGTGCGCAAAGTCGATACGATCAAGCAGGGAACGGATTTCATCGGCAATCATACGCGCGCCAAAGTTGTCAAAAATAAAGTTGCGCCGCCGTTTAAAACAGCAGAGTTTGATATTATGTATGGCGAAGGGGTATCCCGGGAAAGCTGCATCATCGACATTGCCGCCAATATGGATATTCTGAACAAAAGCGGTTCGTGGTACTCTTACAACGGCAATCGGCTGGGACAGGGAAAGGAAGCCGTTAAGGGTATTTTGAAGAACGAACCGGCTCTCTATACGGAATTGGAGACAAAGATTCGCGAGCAGCTGGCGGCGCAGGCGGTGGCCGCAGCCTCAGGCAGTAAGGATAATGGGAAAAAGGCGGCGGTGAAGGATGAGACAACAGCGCCGGCCAAGGGCTGAAAAAACAGCTTTGGTACAGGCCGTGGATTTGCTGGCCCGACAGGAGCACAGCACGGCGAAGCTGACCGAAAAGCTTCGGCAGCGGGGCTATGCCGCTGAAGAAATCGCTGCGGCGATAGAACGGTTGACGGAGCGCGGCTATCTTAATGACGAAGCGGCTTGTGCCAGGGAATTTCAATATTTTTATGACGACAGCCGCATGAGTGTCCGGCAGATTTGTTTGAAACTTGGGCAGCGGGGGTTTGACAGCAGTCTCGTCAAGCAGTGCGTGCCGGCGGATATATTTGCGCGGGAGCTGCGCGCAGCCTGTCGGTGCCTGGCTATCAAATTTGCGCGGGCAGCGACGCCGCAAAAGATGCAGCAATATCTGTATACACGCGGTTTTAGCGGTTCGGTTTGCCGGACGGCAACCGATCATTTTTTGGCAGAACATGAAACAGAGGAGGACAACGGTTTTGAAGAATGAAATGATTCTGGTCCTGGATTTCGGCGGCCAGTACAATCAGCTGATTGCCCGCCGTGTGCGGGAGAGCAATGTATATTGTGAGGTGCATCCTTATACGATGAGCCTGGAAGCCATTAAGGACATGCAGCCGAAGGGCATTATTTTTACCGGGGGACCAAACAGCGTCTATGCCAAGGATGCCGCTGTCTGCAGCCCGGAGCTGCTGCAGCTTGGCATCCCGGTACTCGGCATTTGCTATGGCGCCCAACTGCTGGCGCATGTGCTTCATGGTAAGGTGGAAACGGCACCGGTCAGCGAATATGGCCGGACCGAAGTCACCATTACGGACGCTGCTTCGCCTCTTTTTGAGAACGTATCGGCTAAAACAATTTGCTGGATGAGTCATACCGATTATATTGCCGCGGCCCCGGCGGGATTTACGGTGACAGCCAAAACGCCGGTTTGCCCGGTAGCCGGCATGGAGAATCAGGCGGCGGGCATTTACGCTGTGCAGTTCCATCCGGAAGTCATGCATACCGCAGAAGGCAAGACCATGCTGAAGAATTTTGTTTACAACGTTTGCCACTGCAGCGGGGATTGGAAAATGGATTCCTTTGTTCAGACCACGATTGCTGCGCTGCGGGAGAAAATCGGCAGCGGTAAGGCTTTGTGCGCCTTGTCCGGCGGCGTCGATTCCTCTGTGGCAGCGGTGCTTCTGTCCAAAGCCATCGGCAAGCAGCTGACCTGCGTATTTGTCGATCACGGTTTGCTGCGCAAGGACGAAGGCGATGAAGTTTCGGCAGTATTCGGGCCGGAAGGACCGTATGATGTGAACTTCATCCGGGTCAATGCAAAGGATCGTTTCTATGCGAAGCTCAAAGGCGTTACCGAGCCGGAACAGAAACGCAAAATCATCGGTGAAGAATTCATCCGGGTGTTTGAAGAAGAAGCCAAAAAAATCGGCAAAGTCGATTATCTGGTGCAGGGAACCATTTACCCGGATGTCATCGAGAGCGGTCTTGGCAAATCTGCCGTCATTAAATCGCATCACAACGTCGGCGGTCTGCCGGATTTCGTCGATTTTAAAGAAATCGTCGAGCCGCTGCGTCTGCTCTTTAAAGACGAAGTGCGGGCCGCCGGACGCGAACTCGGCATTCCAGAGAAACTCGTCACCCGGCAGCCGTTTCCCGGACCGGGACTCGGCATACGCATCATTGGCGAAGTGACAGCGGAAAAAGTAAAAATTGTTCAGGACGCGGATGCCATTTATCGCGAAGAAGTGGCTAAAGCCGGTGCGGATAAAGATTTGGGCCAGTATTTTGCCGCTCTTACCAATATGCGCTCGGTGGGCGTTATGGGCGATGGCCGCACCTACGACTATGCGATTGCGCTGCGGGCCGTGTTGACAAGCGACTTCATGACGGCCGAGAGCGCGCAGCTCCCTTGGGAAGTTCTCGCTAAGGTAACCACCCGGATTATCAACGAAGTCAAAGGCGTCAACCGCGTGCTTTACGACTGCACCGGAAAACCACCGGCAACCATTGAGTTTGAGTAAGAATATTGTCACGGGGCACTGCCATTTATTCTGATAAGGGCAAAAATGGCTAACCCGCCGACATAGACAAAAAGACCTTGCATAAAAGCTTTTTACGAAGCTTATGCAGGGTCTTTTTTTATCCTCAACCCTCGTAAATACAGGAATTTCTGCTTGCGAAAAGAGAGCGTTCACCATGGAG
>DCFR01000012.1:0-14077 GCA_002319815.1 Megamonas sp. UBA1799 | reverse complement strand
GAATAAACGGCAGTGCCCCGCGACATGGTGATATTTTCTTTTATGCTTTTTGGGAAAAAGCATATCGCTGTGACTTTCATGAACATTGGCTTGAAACGCCCGTAACACGGGGCGAAAGAGTATATTCGTGATGTCCTGTTTCCCAAAAACCGAATCTCCAATTCCCCAAAACCGCCCATTTTCATTTTTGGGAAGCACTTTTGGAAAAATGGAGTCAAGCAGCAGAGCGTTCCTAATATGGAGGTTTTGCAAAGGTGAGGAAGAAAAATTTTAAAGGTCGTTGTGAGAAACGTGTCATTGCAAAGTGCAATGAAGTATGCCGAACGTACGATGCGATCCAGTACGCTTATGCAGATATTCTGCAAGCAAGTGATGAAATAAAAGAAATCAGGTGCAATGTCCCGCTTGATGGGCGGGACATTGGCCAATATACATCAGATTTTGTCTGCGTTAAGGATGACAATGATTTGATGGTACGAGAATGTGTATTTCGTAAGTTTCTGATGAAGCCGCTTACAGTTAAGTTACTGGATGCTTCAAGGAAATACTGGTTACGGCATGGGGTCACAGATTGGGGGCTGGTCATTGATGAAGAAGCATGATTTGTTGAAGGATGGTAACAACATTATCAGGGTTTTAGAAATACAGCCTGATACAATCCTCATTATTGATTGTGTAAAAAGGACTATGCCCGTATGGGTGGGGCGTTCGGCTTTGGATGCATTCTCTGAATGTACTGATAAAGTAGTGAACGAGGCTACGAATTTTACCGTCACTGACATTGAAAATCTGAATGCTGATCAGAGAAAAACAATGTATGACAGGTATACGTTGATTACACCGACTCTTCCTTTTATAGCGGATGAAAGAATGCGTTCTAAAGTTATCGTTTCCACAGCTATAGAAAATAACATATCTAAACAGACCATCAGAAACTATTTGTGCCTGTATTTGGCCTATATGAATATAATAGTTCTTGCCCCAAGGAAACGTCTGGGGGATGATGCTGAGCTAACACAAGATGAAAAAAACATACGATGGGCTTTGAATAAGTTTTTTTATACCACGAAAAAGCAATCCCTTATGACTGCATATACCATGATGCTGAAAGAGAAATATTGTGACAGTATGGGTATTCTGGAAAATACATACCCGTCTTTTTATCAATTTCGTTATTTCTATCGTAAAACAAAAAAGATGCAGAACTTTTATATTTCCAGAGATGGATTGAAGAATTACCAGAGAAATAACAGGCCTCTTATTGGTGATGGTATACAATCATTTGCTCCTGCCATTGGCGTTGGTATGTTGGATTCCACTGTATGCGATATTTATCTCATCAATGATGCTGGTAATCTTGTGGGTAGACCAATTCTAACGGCCTGTATTGACGCTTACAGTGGTTTATGTTGCGGTTATGTCTTATCGTGGGCGGGCGGTGTATACAGCCTTAGGGGGCTAATTCTGAACGTTATAGCGGATAAAGCTGCTTGGTGCAAGCAGTATGGTATTTCTATGAAGGCAGAAGACTGGTCTTGTGATAAACTTCCTGCCGCGCTGGTCACGGATATGGGGAGTGAATATAAATCAGAAAACTTTGAGCAAATTGCAGAGTTGGGCGTTAAAGTAATTAATCTTCCCGCATATAGACCTGAGTTGAAAGGGATGGTGGAAAAATTCTTTGATGTGGTTCAGTCAACATATAAGAAGCACCTGAAAGGCAAAGGTGTGATTGAACTTGATTATCAGGAGAGGGGAGTGCATGACTACAGGAAAGATGCCTGCATGACCATGGCGGACTTCGAGAAAATTATCCTTCATTGTATTATCTATTACAATTCCCAACGAATCGTTGAGAATTTTCCCTATACTAAAGCTATGATTTTAGCTGATATAAAACCCTATGCAAGCTGTATCTGGAACTGGGGTAAATCTCAAATGGGTGCCAATTTGATTGAAGTAAATGCTAAAGAGCTTATACTTACGCTATTGCCAAGAGTCATAGGAAAATTCAGTAAGTTTGGCCTGAAAGTGAATAAAATGCGTTACCATTGTGACGGGTATACAGAGCAGTATCTTAAAGGCGGTGAGGTTACAGTTGCTTATAATCCAGAGGATGTTACTTATGTATGGTTGCTGGAAAATGGAATATATACCAGATTTACTATTATTGAATCAAGATTTGAGGGTAAAGATTTGATTGCAGTACAGAGTTTACAGACAGCACGGAGATCCATTACAAAAGGAGCTAATCAGGATAACCTACAGGCGCAGATTAATCTTGCGCGGCACATTGAGACTATCGCGGGTAACGTTGGAGACAGTATAGATGTAAGCATTAAAAATATTCGTGACAACCGCAAAAGGGAGCAGAGTAAACACCATAGAGATTATATGAAAGGAGCCCGGTCATGACAAATCTTTCAGACATCATCAATGTCCTGCCTCGCATGAAATCAGGGGATTCATTGATAACCGCATTGGAAGTATTGCCAGAGTACAATCCTGAAATCTGCAATACAGATACTTCCGTAAGGCTTATGGCATTATCAGATTTATATAGAGTGTATATTCCCTCACAAATGTCGCTGGAAATTTATAGCAAATTATATTTGGCTCTTTTGCGTTCTATGCAGAAAAAGGGAACAAAGCTGGCTGTACAGCAACAGAACCAGAACTACAGAGCCATCATGCAGCAGGAATACAGTGGTATCATGGGCGGTTCTGATAGTTTTACGATAATCGGAACGTCTGGCATCGGTAAGAGTTCCGCTATTAGCAGAGCCATTAATCTGATTACAGAGAATCGAGTGATTGAAGCTGATGATCCCTATACCAATGTTGTGCCATGTGTGATTGTGCAATGCCCGTTTGATTCGTCAGTAAAGGGGCTGCTATTGGAGGTTCTGCGTAAAGTTGATGAAGCTTTAGATAGCAAATATTATCAAAATGCTTTAAGGGCAAGAGCTACAACGGATATGCTTATTGGTTCTGTCAGTCAGGTTGCGTTAAATCATATCGGTATGTTGGTGGTAGATGAAATCCAGAACGTAGCCAATAGTAAAAACGGCAAAAACTTGATTGGAGCATTAACACAGCTTATTAATAACAGCGGAATTAGTATCTGTATGGTTGGCACTCCTGAAAGCAGCAGGTTCTTCGAATCGGCAATGCAGCTTGCACGACGTTCCGTTGGATTGCAGTATACGACTATGAGCTATGACAAATATTTTCAAGAGTTCTGCAAGGTCATGTTCAAGTATCAATACGTGAAGCAAAGAACGGAAGTCACGGATGGAATTCTTGCATGGCTTTATGAGCATAGCGCAGGAATTTCATCGGTTGTGGTAGCGTTGCTTCATGATGCACAGGAAATTGCAATTTTGAATGGCAACGAAATTTTGAACCTAGAATCTTTAAACGAAGCCTATCAACAGCGTTTATCATTGCTTCATGGCTATATTCAGCCGTCTATTTCGCAAGGCAAGCAGGCTTCTAAAATAAAGAAAAAAGCGCTCGTTCCTACTGCAATGGTTACTGAGAATAAAAATTCAGATGATCATATTAGTATTGCTGATTTGGTTGTCCAAGCTAAGAATGAAAGTATAGATATTGTGCAGCTTTTAAAGTCCAATATGTCCGTTGTGGAGGTAGCTGTATGATCGCTTATTTTCCTACAGCATATCCAGATGAGCTGCTTTATAGTCAGCTGGCACGATTCTATACGAAATCAGGATACATGACCTACACTTTTGCGGCTGAAGAATTGTTTGCATCAAAGACTGTACGTCCCGATATGGATTTTATCAATAGTTATACGTCTGCTGCGGTACAGGCCATAACAAGAAATATGCCTATGGAAGCAGTTATTGAAAAACATACCATGTTCCCTTGCTATGGGCGTTTTTTGCCGAAGGAACGCAGACAAAAAGCATTTCAATCATTGGTATCTATGAAGGGAAATTACCATAACCTTCTGCCGATATCTCAAAGCAAGAATGGCAAAGTCCGCTGTTTGCGCTACTGTCCGGCTTGTACAGCTAATGATAGAGATCAATATGGAGAAGCATATTGGCATCGGATTCATCAGCTAATAGGGATTCATGTTTGCCCAGTTCATCGGTGTTACTTGATGGATAGCAGTGTGATGATTACAGGGAAAGCTACGCCCTCTTTCAAGACAGCCGAGGAAATGATACCACAAGCGGAATCCTGCATATTAGCGGATAATGAAATTGAAATTCGCGTAGCTGTTTATATGGCAGAGGTTTTTCGGGCTGATGTTGATATGAATTCTAGTATTACAGTTGGTGAGTTCCTTCATTCCAAAATGGCTTATACAAAATATCGGTCTGTACGTGGAGAGCAGAGAAATATTGCACTCTTTCATGCGGATTTTACAGAGTATTATAGGGGCTTGCCCAGGAACTGGTTTACGGAATTATGGCAGATACAAAAAGTGTTAACGAATGACAGGATGAATTTCTTTGAAATTTGTCTGATGGCTATGTTTCTTGATATTACCTCGGATGAATTGGTACATATGGAGCTGCCAGAGAAAACACAACAACAGCTTTTTGATGAAGAGGTTTACAGACTTCATGAGCAAGGTTTGAAGTATCCAGCTATTGCGAAAGCTCTTAGTGCCCCATATGTGATTGTTAAGGCTATCGGTGAACAGAGGTATGGAACTTATCATAAACCAACTAAATCATCACTCAAAAGCGGCATGAAGCCTCAAAACTGGAATCAGATTGATGAGAATACACTCCCACTTGTAAAAGAAGCTATCCGCCAGCTACAGGGTGATGGAACAACCAGACCTAAAAAGGTTACTGCTTTTGCTGTTGAGAAAATCTTGTATTTTTCTAGTAAGAAAATATCTTTGTATCTGCCCAAATGCCTTGCTGAGATACAGCGGCATAAAGAATCCCAGGAGCAATATTGGGCTAGAAAAGTAGCTTGGGCTGCACGTCAGGTAGAAGATAGAGGTGTCACTTTGACATGGCGAAAGGTACGGGATTTAACGAATATGCGCCGTAGAGATTTTGAAGCTTGTCTGCCATATATTTCTGATTATGCAGATAGTGAGCTTGTTGAACAGATAATACACCTGCTGTAAGTTGGTCAATGATTGTATAAGAATGGTGAATGCATTGAAAACATTGTAAGTTCTTGAAGCATAAACAGTATTAAAGTGGGAAAAGGGTGTCAGAACACTAGCGATTTGAGAAATATGGAAAATATGAAGATTTAGGTATTTAGATCGATTCTAAAATAGGGCTTCCTTTGTTGACTTATTATTCAACATAATATCATATAAAAGTGATATTATGTTGAATAATAAGTCTTCTTGTGCTATATTAAAATTAGTATTATGTACAGGAGGACGGGCTGTATGAGATATAGTTATAACAAACTTTGGAAGATGCTGATAGATAGAAAAATTACGAAAACCGAAATGCGTAAAAAAGCAGGAATTAGTACCAATATACTTGCTAAAATGGGTAGAGATGAATCTATATCAATGGAAAGTCTTGCAAAAATAAGTACTGTACTACAATGTGGGCTTGATGACATTGTGGAAATTATAAATGACAAAAAAACGGAGGAGATATAAATGAAATCGAACTTTTGTTTTTTGGCAGAAAAATTTCCGATTTTATACCAAATTGGTATTTTAGCAGAAAAATATCTTTATTCAGATCCAAATTCTTGTCTAATAAAACTTGGTATGATTGGTGAAACCATTGTTAATTTAATGCTTAAATTAGATGGGCTAAATCCTCCTCAGATAGAAAATACACATGCTAATAGGATTAGACTTTTAAAGAGAGAAGGATTATTGCCACCTGATGTAGACGATGTTCTTTATATGCTTAGAACAACAAGGAATAATGCTGTTCATCAGAACTTTGAAGACTCAGAAAAATGTAAAACATTGATTGAAATGGCATATACGCTTTCTGTTTGGTTTATGCAAACATATGGTGAATGGAACTTCGATGCAAACACATTTATACTGCCTATAGAGGATAAAACAGACTATGATAACATTATTAGGGAAAAAGAAAATATCATAAAAGAATTAACCAAGAAGATCGACAACATTCCATCACAGCAGATAAATAATAATGATCGTCGACAGCAGGCAAATAAAGCAGCATCTTTAATAAATCTTTCTGAAAAAGAAACTCGATATTTTATTGATGAGGAGCTTCGCAAAATAGGTTGGGAAGCAGACACAGACAACCTAAGATATTCAAAAGGAACCCGTCCGCAGAATGGCAAAAATATTGCAATAGCAGAGTGGCCGACGAATTCAAAGATAAGCAGTCGAGGGTTTGCTGACTATGCTTTCTTTGTTGGCACAAAGCTTGTAGCAGTAGTCGAGGCTAAAAAAGCGATTATTGATGTTCCTAATATAATAGATGTTCAGTGCAAAGACTATGCCCATAATATTAAAGATGAGCATTTTGAATATGTAATAGGTCAATGGCAGGAGTATAAAGTTCCATTTGTATTTGCAACCAATGGCCGAAAATACTTAGCGCAGTATAAAGAAAAATCGGGAATATGGTTTCTTGATTTGCGAAATGAAAGTAATATTCCCAAGCCGCTTCGTGGTTGGGTTAGCCCTCAGGGCATTATGGAATGGCTTGAAAAGGATATAGAAAACACAAACAATAAGCTGCAAAACACATCTAAAAACTTATTAACAGATAAAGACGGCCTTAATTTGAGAGAATATCAAATTGAGGCAATTAGTGCTGTAGAAAATGCAATTATTAATGGTGCAAGTAACGCATTGCTGTCAATGGCAACAGGAACAGGCAAAACACGTACTATTTTGGGAATGATTTATCGCTTTTTAAAATCAGGTCGTTTCCGTAGAATATTGTTCTTAGTAGACCGCACCGCTTTAGGTGAGCAAGCTCAAGATGTATTTAAAGAAGTAAAGCTTGAAGATGTAATGACCCTTGATAATATTTACAATATTAAAAATTTAGAAGATAAAGAAATTGATCCGGAAACAAAAATACAAGTTGCCACAGTACAAAGCCTTGTTAAACGTATTATGTATAATACAGGTAAAACCATGCCAGCTGTTTCTGACTATGATTTAATTATAGTGGATGAAGCACATAGAGGTTACATTTTAGATAAAGAAGCTGGCGAGGATGAACTTTTATATCGCAATCAAGATGATTTCGTTAGCAAATATCGAACGGTAATTGAATACTTTGATGCGGTTAAAGTTGCTCTTACAGCTACCCCTGCATTACATACTACTGAAATTTTCGGCAAACCTGTTTATGAATATAGCTATCGCAGGGCTGTTGTGGAAGGACATCTCATTGACCACGATGCACCACATAACCTAACAACTAAACTGAGTGAAGAAGGTATTACATACGAAAAAGGTGAGGTTGTACCAGTCTATGACTCTGTTACAGGCGAAATTACAAATAGTGCGGAGCTTGAAGATGAGCTGAAATTTGATGTGGAGCAATTTAATAAGCGTGTTATCACTCAAAATTTTAACCGTGCAGTTTTAGAAGAAATAGCAAATGATATAAACCCAACCGGTAAGGGCAAAACTTTAATCTACGCTGTAGATGATAACCATGCCGATATGATTGTGAACATATTACGTGAAATCTATGAGCCATATGGAATAAGTAATAATGCAATTATGAAAATAACGGGAAAATCCGGTGATAAAAAGCGTGTATTAGAGCTGATTCGTGCTTTTAAAAATGAGCAGTATCCCAATATTGCAGTAACAGTTGACCTTTTAACCACAGGCATTGATGTGCCTGAAATTACCACTTTAGTGTTTATGCGCCGTGTCAAATCACGTATTTTATACGAACAAATGCTCGGTCGTGCTACACGACTTTGTGATAAAATCGGTAAAAACCACTTTGAAATTTATGACCCAGTTGGTGTGTATGAGTCACTGCAAGATGTCAGCACTATGAAACCGGTGGTTGCGAATGCGAATGCAAGCTTTATAGACTTGTTAAATGGTCTTGAAGCCCTTGATACAGATGCGCAAATACAAAATCAAATTGATATGATTGTTGCGAAGATTCGCAGAAAACAAAAGCGAATGACCACAAGACAAAAAGACCAATTTGAGTACATTACAGAGGGTAAAAACCCAACTCAATTTATAGAGCATATTAGAAACTTGTCACCAAGTGAAAGTAAGAATGTCTTACTTAACAAGCGAGAAATTTTTTATATGCTAAATGAAGGCGGTGTAGATGCAAGGGGTTCTGTGGTGATTTCTGATAAGGAAGATAAGCTTTTAACTCATACCAGAGGTTATGGCAAAGGGCAAAAGCCACAAGACTATTTAGAAGAATTCAAAATCTTTATCACTGAAAATGCCGATAAGATGGAAGCCCTCAAACTGATTTGTACTCGCCCCGCTGAGCTTACACGTTCGGCACTAAAATCTCTAAAATTTGAGCTTGATAGTAAAGGTTTTACCGAAACCCAGCTTAACAGTGCCTGGAAAGAAACCACAAATGAAGAAATTGCAGCAGATATAATTAGCTTTATTCGCTCGCAAACACTGGGATCACAGCTTTTGGGACATAATGAACGCATACAAAAAGCAGTATCAAAACTGAAAGCAGCACACAATTTTTCTAAAATGGAGCTGGACTGGATTGACCATATAGAAAAATTTTTACTCACTGAAACCGTGTTGAGTGAAGAAACATTTAATCTTGGTAGATTTCGTGACTTTGGTGGATATAACCGCATAGATAAGTTATTTAAAAACAAATTAAAAGATTACATTATAGAGTTAAATACATACCTCTATGATGATGGAGGCAAAGTGGCATAATGAGTAATCAGGAAATTGTACAAAAGCTATGGAATCTTTGTAATGTACTGCGTGACGATGGCATCACCTATCACCAGTATGTTACAGAGCTTACTTATATCCTATTTTTAAAAATGATGCAGGAAACGGAACAAGAAAGAAATATTATTGAGAATATAGTAGATTTAACTGAATGTATAGAGTTAAAAAAGGAAACTACAGTTGAAGAAATAGTAAGAGCATTTGATTCTAGCTTAGAAACATCATTAAGTAATAAATCGGAAAAAACAAAACTAAGCAAAAAAGAAAGCTCTTTAACAGAAAAGAAAGAGCTTGTTGAATATTCATGGGAAAAACTTGTTTCCAAAGATGGAACTGATCTGAAAAAATACTACAATAAATTACTGCGTTTGTTGGGTGAACACTGCAAAGGGCATATTCGTGACATTTACCGTGATGCGAGAAGTAATATTGATGAGCCCAAAAACCTTGAAAAAATTATAAAAAACATTAACAGCCTTGACTGGTACAGTGTGGACAAGGATGGTTTTGGGGATCTTTATGAAGGGCTGCTGGAGAAAAACGCCAACGAAAAGAAATCCGGTGCGGGGCAATACTTTACCCCTCGTGTGCTAATTGATGTAATGGTGAGTCTAATAAAACCCAAAGTTGGTGATCTTTGTAATGATCCTGCTTGCGGTACATTTGGGTTTATGATAGCAGCCGATCGCTATGTAAAAGAGCATAATGACATGTTTGCTTTGTCTGATAGTCAATATGATTTTCAAAAGCATAAGGCTTTTACGGGATGCGAGCTTGTTGCTGATACTCATCGCCTTGCGATGATGAATGCTATGATACACGGCATTGACAGCGATATTAAACTGGCTGATACTCTTTCCAGTCAAGGTGAGTCAATGAACGATTTTGATGTAGTGTTGACAAATCCACCTTTTGGCACAAAACAAGGTGGTGAACGTGCCACTCGTAAAGATTTAATGTATCCAACATCAAACAAGCAATTAAACTTTTTGCAGCATATTTATCGCAGTCTAAGACCAGATGGGATAGCGCGTGCTGCTGTTGTGTTACCTGACAATGTGCTTTTTGCTGATGGTGACGGCGCAAAAATACGTGAAGACTTAATGAACAAATGTAATTTGCGTACTGTTTTGCGGTTGCCTACAGGAATTTTTTATGCACAAGGGGTCAAAACAAATGTGCTGTTTTTCACGCGTGGTAAAACTGATGAAGGCAATACTAAAGAAGTTTGGTTTTATGATATGCGGACTAACATGCCTTCTTTTGGTAAAACAACACCGCTGAAACCAGAATATTTTACAGATTTTATAAAAGCGTATGAAGCAAACGACAGAAAAACTATAAATGATGAGCGTTTTTCAGTGTTTACTCGTGATGAAATTGCAAACAAAAATAACAATCTTGATTTAGGCTTAATTCGTGATGATAGCATTTTAGATTATGAAGACTTGCAAGACCCAATTGAAAGTGGAGAAGAAGTGATTGCGCAGCTTGAAGAAGCAGTAGATTTAATTATGAGCGTGGTAAAAGAACTCAAAAGTCTTGGTGGTGAACGCTAATGGCAAAGAAAAAAGAAAGCCTTTCTTTTGAAGAAAGACTAGAAAAAGCAATTGTTCCAGAAGGGGAAAGGCCTTATAAGGTGCCCTATAACTGGGTGTGGACGAGGTTGGGTGAAGTCACCGATATTGTGGGTGGCGGGACTCCGTCTTCTACCGTACCTGAATACTATGAAAACGGTAATATACCATGGATTAGTCCAGTTGATTTATCTGGATATACTGAAAAGTATATTTCTAATGGCAAAAAAAACATAACAGAATTAGGCTTAGAAAAATCATCGGCTAAACTTATGCCTAAAGATACCGTATTGTTATCATCAAGGGCACCAATAGGATATGTAGCGATAGCCAATAATAAGTTATGTACCAATCAAGGCTTTAAAAGTTTTTTACCATCTAAAGCCTTTATTCCAAGTTTTTTATATTGGTATTTAAAACATAGCAAAGAGTTGTTAGAAAGTTATGCAAGTGGAACTACTTTTTTAGAATTATCGGGAAGCAAGGCACGTTTAGTTGAATTTCCACTCCCACCACTTGCAGAGCAACAACGCATTGTTGAACGCATTGAAAGCTTGTTTCCCAAATTGGATGAGGCAAAAGAAAAGGTACAAACCTCACTTGATAGCTTTAAATACCGTAAAGCAGCTATTTTACATAAAGCTTTTACAGGTG
This sequence comes from Megamonas sp. UBA1799, assembly GCA_002319815.1. Lineage (GTDB taxonomy): Bacteria > Bacillota > Negativicutes > Selenomonadales > Selenomonadaceae > UBA1799. The sequence goes on along the minus strand of DCFR01000012.1, from coordinate 2,959 downwards.
AACTAACCCAAGCATGGCGAGAAGAAAACGGGGTCAGCCTTGACAGTTGGGAAGAAAAATCATTAGGCGATATTATTTTAATTGGTCCTCAAAATGGATTATATAAAGCTAAACAATTTTATGGTAGCGGTACTATGATTATACGGATTGATACATTTTATGACGGATGTATCAATCCGTGGGATACTCTTAAACTTTTACAACTAACAGATGAAGAGTTAGAACTATATAGGGTGAATAATGGCGATATTGTTATAAATCGCGTAAATAGTATGCCTTATTTGGGTAAATCGGCGTTGGTCAGAAATCTGAGTGGAGATTGTGTATTTGAGAGTAATATGATGCGTATTACCGTTGATAGAAAACGTGTTGATGTGGAATTTATAATTTCTTATTTGAGTAGCGCAATAGGTTTGAAGGAATTACGTAAAAATGCAAAACAAGCCGTAAATCAAGCAAGCATAAATCAGCAAGATGTGAAATCTGTACAAGTTATTCTTCCTAAATTAGAAGAACAAACCGAAATCATCCGTATTCTTGATGGCATTTTTGAAAAAGAGAAAAAGGCAAAAGATCTTGTCGATATCATAGAAAAAATTGACTTAATGAAAAAAGCAATCCTTGCCCGTGCTTTCCGTGGCGAGCTTGGCACCAATGATCCCGAGGAAGAAAGTGCAATGGAGCTTTTGAAAGAGATATTATCTAAAGAAGAAAAGAAAGAGATAAAACCTGCTAAAAAAGCCATTGTTATCCCAAATAGTATTTTGAAACAATTTAAAACTGATTTAGAAGAACAGATTTATAGATTTATACTCGAAAATCAATATGCTACATTAAAGCAAATTTTGCAGGGTGTGCCATCATCAAAGCAACTAGATGCAATGAAAACCTTTGCTGTACTACGTAAAAAAAAATTGATTGACGCAAAAAACGATTTCATTTTTACGAAATAAGGTGGTGATATAATGCAGATTCAATATTTAAAAATCAATGGATTTAAAACACTGACTGATTTTGAGATTAATTTTGATATTCAAAAAACAGGAGATAGTTTAGTAGTATTCATTGGTGAAAATGGTGCCGGTAAATCCTCTGTTTTGGAAGCTATCTTAAGAATTTTCGGGGCATTTTATTCGAACAAAATTGCAAATGAATATCATTTCGATTTTCAAATTACCTATATTCATGCAGCCAAAAAAGTAAATATTGCCCGAAATAATAGATCGTATGAGATTAAAGTATGGGAAAATAATGAAGTTGTTTTTAATGAGTTAGGCTCTTTAAATGCAATGAAGAAAAGGTTAACAAACCTACACGTTAGGATATTTCCTATGCGTATCGTGACCTTTTATTCTGGAGTGAACAATAAATTTTCACCTATTACAGATAATCTTGAAAAATTATACGCAAAAGCATGGCGTGAAGATATACTAAGAAATAATCAGTTTATTTACTCTGAAAATCCAGTAGAATATAGAGTAGATGAAACTTACACAAGGTATGACAAAAGGTTTATTCATTGCAAAGATAATTTGATACCTATATATTTAATTTCGTTATTATGCGGTACCGATTTTCAACATAAAGATTTTTTAAAGCAGGAATTGGCAATAGGCAATAATGTTGAAGTGATTATAGAACTCAACATGAAAAAATGGACGGTTTTATCTGACGATGATCCGGCGATGCACCTCGAAAAAGTCCTTAGTGCATTATCCTTTGTGTTAGATTACTTTGAAGATAAAGAAGAATTTATGGAAGGTTTTTATCTCAATACATCCAAAACGGAATTTAAAGATAAATTCATAATATCCATAGATGATATCGGCTTATTAAATCTTCCCCAAAGTGTTATATATAATTTTTTTGAAAGAATAACTGCTTTATTTGACGCAAAAATTAAAGTTGTTATTAATAATATTGATCTTATGGATTTTAGTGAAGGGCAATTGCAACTAATTAAAGTATTTGGGATGCTTAGTATTTGTAAAAACGAAGAATGTTTGGTACTTCTGGATGAGCCTGATGCTCATATGAATCCTAAATGGAAATATTATATTAGAGATTATATACAAATGGCTATATCCGGTGCTATTAATACACAAATTATAATTGCAACACATGACCCTCTTGTTATCAATGGCATGCTAAAAGAAGATGTACAAATTTTTAGTAAAAACAAAGAAGGGTATACTCAAGTTTATAAACCTAAGGATGACACAATGGGAATGGGGATTGATGGACTGTTACAAAGCGAATATTATGGTTTGAAAACATCTTATGATAAGCAAACATCAGAGAAGTATCAAGAGCGGCAGCTTCTATATATTAAATTAATAAATGGAGATATTACCCATGATGGAAAAAATAGATTAAGGGAATTAACAAAACTTATAGGAGCGCTTCCTGTTTCAAACAACACCATCGACTTTCTGTATGATGATTTTATGAGTGTATTTAGAAAGACTGAATTCTACAAAAAGAAATATCTTGAGTTCGATCAGCTGCAAGAGCGTCGTCAAAAAATACAAGAAATTATTCGGGGTTTATACGAGGAACGGCCATGAGATACATTGATTTAGATACACTTTTAGCAAAGCGAGAGGCTTGGGGCGCAAGTGATGAACTATGGAAAAATCCTGTATTGAAAAGAGATTTTAGTACATATTTTCATAATAAGTGCTGGTATACGGAAGTTGATCTTACAGGTAGTGATGTTGATATTGACCATTTCAGGCCAAAGGCTGCAATAAAGCAGTATGAAAATTATCATTACAACAGTATGTTAGAGCATGGATATGTTTGGTTAAAAAATGATGTGCATAATTACCGTGCAAGTTGTATTTACGCGAATAGACCACGTGGAGAAGGTGGAAAAAGGGAGTGGTTTCCACTCAAAAATGACAGTCCTTTATTAACCCCAAATGGATGTGAAGTGGCACTACCTTTACTATTAGAT